>CAZHAC010000008.1:0-28376 GCA_964529765.1 uncultured Actinomycetes bacterium | reverse complement strand
TCCGCGGGCTGAGCTTCGTGGAGTCGTTCGCCTACCTGGACGCCTGGGTCGTGGAAACGTTCAAGGAGCTCGGGATCCCCGCCGGCTACCGGCCCATCAACGACATCGTCTCTCCGGAAGGGAAGATCGCCGGAGCCGCCCAGGCACGGCGCCGGGGCGCCGTCCTTCACCACACCACCGCCGCCTACTCGACAGACCCCGCCGTGGTCCCCCGCCTGATCCGGATCGGCCGCCCAGCGGTGAACCAGCGCGGCTTGAGGAGCGCCGAGAAGTCGGTGACTCCGCTTTGCATGTTCACCGACATGCCCCTGGCGGCCCTGATCGACCGCCTGGCGAGGTCGGCGGGCGGGCCGCACGGCGCGGTCACCGACGACGAGCTCGGCGAGGCACGCGCGCTGGCGGCGGCCAAGTACGCGACCGCGGAGTGGACCTATAGGCTGCCCTGACTAACCTGGCTTTGCCGAGACCAGGCGGAGTTCGTCCCCTTGCCGCTCGATCGGCATCGCGAAGTCGAAGGTGTCGACGGCGAGCGCGAGGTCGAGGTCGGAGGCCGGAAAGCCGGGCTGGGAGCCGGCGCGCAAGCTCGCGTAGCGGCTGGTCGCATGCAGCGGGGCCAGCAGCTCGTCCAGCGGCGGCGCTCGCCGGCCGAGCAGGAGCGCCTCCAGGAGCTCCGCACAGCCTTCGTCCTCGGGATGTCCGAGCGGCGCGCCGGTCGCGATCAAAGTGACGACGGGCGGGCGCAGCCTCCGAACCAGGTCGGCGGTGGCCGACGCGACCACCAGTGAGGCGGCGACGAGGTGGTCGCAGCCGCGGGCGGCGAGTGCGGACTGGACTCCCGACGTCGTTCGCTGAATCAGGATCCGGCCGGCGAGGTCGGTTTCACGAATCATGGTCGGCGAGTTGGAGATCGGGACGTCTTCCACTGGCAGCCCTTCGACCTCAGCCGACACCACCGCTCCCGGAATGCTCGCCTGGAGCTCGAAGGCGCGTTCCACGGTCGGCACCAGCCGGCACTCGCGGGCGCCGCCGGCGAGCGCGTACGCGCTCACCGTGAAGGCGCGCAGGACATCGATCACAACCCCGACTCCCGACGCCGTGCGCGCCCCGTCGACGCCCTCGACGTGGACGACTCTCAACGGCCTACAGCTCTACAACCGTCCCGGCGCCTGTCGCCATGGCGTGGTCGAGGACCAGCCGCGCGGCCGCGATGTCCTCGACCGCGTGACCCATCGACTTGTAGACCGTCAGCTCCTGATCTGACGTCCGGCCGGGCCGCGTGCCGGCCACCAGCTCCCCGAGCTCGACGGCGCGCTCGGCATCCAATCCCTGCAGCTCGTGTGCGCCGGCGGGATAGGGCAGGAACGCCGCCCGCGACTCGACACAGAGCAGGCAGTCGCCGACCACGTCCTGCCCCAGCTCAGGCCCGGCGCGCGAGGCGCCGACCGAGGTCACGTGAGCCCCCGCCTTGAGCCAGGCGCGCCGGATCACCGGCTCGGGGGAGTCGGTGCAGCAGCAGACGACGTCCGCGCCCGCCACCGCCTCCTCGAAGGACGTGGCAACCCGGACCTCCGGGAACTCTTGGCTGAGAACCTCGGCGTGCTCTGGATGGCGCGAGGCCAGGCGGATCTCCGAGAACCGGCGCACGCGCGGCACCGCCTTCAAGTGCGATCGCCCCTGGACTCCGGCGCCCAGCACGGCCAGGACCTGGGCGTCTTGACGGGCCAGGAGCTGGACCGAGAGGGCGGCCGCCGAGGCGGTCCGGATCGCCGTGATCGCGGTGCCGTCCATGACAGCGCGCGGACTGCCGTCGTGCTCGTCGAAGAGCGCGATCAGCGCCTGGTGCGAGGGCAGGCCGCGGTCATGATTGCCCGGAAAAACCGATACCAGCTTGACCTCGAGGCCGCCGCCCGGGAGGTAGCCGGGCATCGCCGCCAGCAGCCCGCTGGTGTTGGAGGCGGCGATCCGAGGCGGGACCGAGGCTTGGCCGGCCGAAAGCTTGCGAAAGGCGCCGGCCAGCGCTTCCAGGAGAGCGTCAAGATCAAGCAGCCGCTCTACGTCCGCCTGGGCCAGGAGGCGGATCGACGCCGGCACCTCAAGATCATAATTCCGGCCGGGTGGAGCCTAGGGCGTTTGGATGGGAGCAGATCGGGGACTGCGGCGCCATGCGCGTCATTGGCCTGCGCCTGCTGCCTGGCCAGCGTGTGCCCGAGCACCGGAACGCGATTCCGGTTGCGGTCATCGTGACCGAGGGCGTTCTCCACTTCAGCGAGGCTGAGCAGGTGGGGAGCGCCAAGGCGGGCGAGCTGGTCCTGATCAATCCCGGCGAGCGTCACGCCTATTGGGCAGAGGAGGAAACCTCCGCCTATCTCGTTTATGCAGGTGTGCAGGGATCTCGGCCGCGCGACTGGACTCTCAGGCGGCGATGAGCGCCGGGCGCTCGCAACGACCGATCCTGGTTCGTCTGCTGATGGCCTACTTCGAGAGCGGCACACCCAACTACGCGGCGGGACTGGCCTTCAACGCCTTCCTCACGGTGTTCCCGATCGTTCTCGGGCTCTTCTCGATCCTCGGCTTCGTTATTCACGACAAGGACGTCTATCGGGAGGTCGAGCACGTGGTCGTCGAGGCGTTTCCATACGACGCCCAAACAACCGTCTCCAACACTCTGGGGGAAGCCAGCAAGCACGCCGGCACCATCGGCTTGATCTCGGTGCTCGGCCTCGTCTACTCCGGCACCGCGCTCTTCGCGTCTCTCGAGTTCGCCCTCGACCAGATCTATAAGGTTCCCGGCCGCCACCCAATCGTCCAGCGCATCATCGGGCTGCGCCTGATCGTGGTCTTCGCGATCGCGATCGTGCTCGCGGTCGCCCTCAACGTCGCGATCGGTCTCATCAACGGGCAGCTGCTGAACGCGGCCGCCTATCTGAACGTGGTCGCCGGCTGGCTCGTCATCACGTACCTGCTCTTCTGGATCTACGGATCGGTCCCCAACGTCCGGCTGGCCGCCCGCGACGTACTGCCGGGAGCGATCGGGGCGGGCGCGCTGATCGAGCTGCTCACGCTCGCCTTTCCGCTCCTTTTCCGCCTGACCCACCGCGCGAGCGCCTACACACAGGGCTTCACCCTGGTCCTCGCACTGGCTACGTGGCTCTACCTGATGAGCCAGCTGCTCCTGATGGGAGCTCTCCTCAACCGGCTCAGCTCAGAGGAGAGGGACGGGTTACCCGGCGGAGTTCCAGTAGCCGAGGAGCCGGCCCCGGCGGCTCTCGGTCAGGATCCCGAAGCGGCCCACGTCAAGGTTCCGGAAGTCGGCGGCTAGCTCGATCGGCCAGGCCAGGAAGGCTGCGCTGATCGCCCGCGAGATGTGGCCATGGCAGAAGGCGAGAACGTCGCCCTCGATGCCGGCCACCATGTCGCTGAAGGATCGGGCGCGCGCGTAGACGTCGGCCGGGCTCTCGCCTCCGGGGCAGCCGTCATGGAAGAGCTCCCAATTGGGACGCTCCGCCTGGATCTCGTCCGTGGTCAGGCCTTCGTAATCGCCGTAGTCGTACTCGCGCAGCAGGCTGGTGACGGCTGCGTCCGGGAACCCGGCGAGATCAGCGGTGCGCCGGGCACGCTCGAGCGGCGACGTGAACACGGCCGCGAACGAACGGCTGGCGAGCACGGTGCGCAGCGTCTCGGCGGCCACAGCCTCGCCCTCGGGCGTGAGGGGCAGGTCGGTCCGGCCGGTATGGCGGCCGGAGCGGCTCCATTCGGTCTCCCCATGGCGGACCAGGCAGAGGCTGCGCTCAGCGTCCAAGGAGCTCTGGCCGCCCCGTGCGCAGCGAGCGGCCGGCGGCCTCGATGACCGCACCGGCGCGCAGCCGCGAGCCATGATGAACACAGACCAGCCCGACGCTGCCGCGCCTGCCCGTGGAGGTGAGCGCGTTGTTGACCGAGGCGACCACGCGGTTGGCGGCGTGGGCGGTGCCGGAGATGTCGGTGTCGGGCAGGATCGCCAGGAGCTGAGGCGGCCGCCGCGTGAGGACGCCCGGGGTGTCGACGTCGCGCAGAGTCCCGGCGACCGCGGCCGCCATCTGCTTCAGCACCTCCTCGTCGTCGGCGTCTGGTGGCTCGCCCGCCCTCGTGTTCGCCTGCTCGGGGTTTGGGGCCTCGATCAAGAGGACGCCGACCGGCCGCCCGTAGCGGTGGGCGCGCGCCAGCTCGTCCTCGAGGACCGGGCGAATGAAGCGGTCGTTGAAAAGCCCGGTCACGCGATCGACGATGTGCAGCGGCTGCGCGTCCGGATCGTCTGTGCGCACGCCGCAGCTGGGGCAGAAGACGGAGCTCGACGGCAATGCCGCGCCGCAGGCAGGGCACTTCAGCGGCTCCGGCCGCCGCCTGAAGATGTCGGTCAGCGAGGGCATCGAGGCGCATCGCGGAGGCGAGATGGCAATTCGGATTCGATGCTAACAGCGGGTTGATCGACCCTCGACGCCACTTCACGAGAACCCCTTGCCAGGGGCGCTGCGACGTTACGCGGCTGCGCCAGAGCCGTCAGCCGCGGCGGCCGCGCCCATCCAGGCCGCTGGCGCCCCGCTTATACGGCGGCGCGAGAGCCGTCGGCCGCGGCGGCTGCGCCCATCCAGGCCGCGGCCCAGTCGTCCACGGCGGCCACCACCGGCTCCAGCGCGCGACCGCGGTTGGTCAGCCGGTAGCTGACCCGGACCGGAGGTCCAGGGTCGACCAGGCGCTCGACGATGCCCTCCAGTTCGAGCTCTCGCAGCCGCTCCGTGAGAACGCGGTCGGAGATGCCGGGGATGCCGGCGAGGAGCTGGTTGAAGCGTGCGGGATGGGGCAGCAGCGCCCTCACCACGGCCCCTGACCAGCGCTTCCCGATGAGCTCGATTGCCCTTTGAAAGGGCGCGTTGTAGTCGATGCCTGGGGCGGTCACGGCGGGTAATTCTAGGACGCCGCCACGGCTTCTTCTAGCACTTGGTTTTTCAGCTCGCCCAGTCCGGTGACGCGAGTTAGGATCGTCTCGCCGGGAACCAGGAACCGCTTGGGATTCCGGCCGTCACCGACGCCCCCAGGCGTACCGGTGGCGATGACATCGCCCGGCTCCAGCGTCGCCCAGAGGCTGATGTAGGCGATGAGGTCGGGGATCCGGTGGACCATCAGCGAAGTGTTCGAATGCTGCATCTCCTCCTGCCGGCCGTTGCTCTCGATGACGCAGCTGAGGTCGAGGTTAAAGGGATCGGCTATCTCGTCGGCGCTGACCACGAATGGACCAAGCGGGCCTGAGCGGTCGAAGTTCTTGCCCGGTGTCCACTGGGAGCCAAAGCGCTGGAAGTCGCGAAAGGAGATGTCGTTGAAGACCGCGTAGCCGAAGATGTGCTCCATCGCCGCCGAAGCCGCGATGTAGCGGCCGGGCTTCCCGATCACGACCGCCAGTTCGACCTCCCAATCCATCGCGCTGCTGCTCCGGGGCCTAAAGACGGGTGCGCAGGGCGCGGCCAGGCTGGTGCGCGAGCGCATAAACACCTCCGGCTTCTCCGGCGGCGTGCCGCCCAACTCCTCGGCGTGGTCCGCGTAATTCTTGCCGATGCAGAGCACCTTGCCCGGATTGGGGACGGCCGGCCCAAGGCGGGACATGCGCGCTTCATCGAGGGGGTGGGTGGCGGTGGAGGACTCGATCGCGCCGCGGAGCGAATCCTCGCCAGCGGCGATCAGCTGTTGGACGGTCCCTGGGAGTTCGACCAGTGCATCACCGCGGCGTGCCACCGCCACGGTGCCGCGTTCAGTGATCAGACTTCCGATTTGCATGCCGAGAAGGGTATGTCCTCGGCTTTTACGGGAGCAGCCTGCTAGGCTTTGGCGGTCGCCTCGGCGCTCTCGTCGAGGAGCCGGGTCAGCTCAGCGGCCAGCTGCCTGGGCGAGGTGTTGGCCTTGATCAGCCGGGCCGCGGTTCCGGCCGGCGGGTGGTCGAAGAGCGTCTGGTCGTTGGTGAAAAGAACCACCCGCACGCCGGTGGCGGCCAGTTCGGCGGCCAGGTCGCGCCCGGAGTCGGCGACCAGCCGGCCGTCGACGCAGGCCAGCTGAGGCCGGGCCTGGGCCACGATCGCGCGCGCAGTCGCGCTGTCGGTGGCCTGGTGCACCGCGAAACCCCGCTGACGGAGGGCCATGGCGTAGAGGTCGAGTACGAGCCGGTCGTCATCGACCAGCAGAACGCTGCCTTCTCTCATAGAACGGACATAGTGATATCAGAAATTGCGTACCCGTACGTATCCAGACAACGAAGCGGAGCGCAGGAGCATGCGCTGACGCTATAGCGTTCATCGCGTGACGGCCTGGATCTGCGTGACCTGTGGAGTTCAGCAGCCGCCCTCAGCCGCCCCGCCGCCGAAGTGCCCGATCTGCGACGACTTCAGGCAGTACGTCGGCCCCGAGGGCCAGCGGTGGACGCGGTTAGAGGACATCGCAAGCAGCCACGAGCCGGACGTCCGCCAGCTGGAGCCGCGGCTGACGGGCGTTGGCATCCAGCCGTCGTTCGCCATCGGCCAGCGAGCGCTCCTGGCCTGGACGCCGGCCGGCAACCTGCTCTGGGACTGCGTGCCGATGACCCCCGGCCTGGCGCGCGCCGTCCGCGATCTCGGCGGGATCAGCGCGATCGCCGCCTCGCATCCGCATTTCTACTCCACGCTCGCCGAATGGAGCCAGGAGTTCGGAGCTCCGGCCTGGCTGCCCGCAGCGGACGCTGAGTGGCGGATGCGCTCCGACTTCGAGATCGTGGAGTGGCAGGATCAGGCCGAGCCGCTGCCGGGCGCGCTGCTGGTCCAGGTAGGCGGCCATTTCGAGGGCTCGGCGGTACTCCACTGGACGAATGGCGAAGATTCCGACGGCGTCCTCTTCACCGGCGACTCGATCCAGGTAATGAGTGACCGGCGATGGGTGAGCTTCATGCGCAGCTATCCGAACCAGATTCCGCTGCCGGCCCACGAGGTGGTGCGCATTGCCGACCTGGTCGCCGAGTTCCGGTTCCCGCGGCTCTACGGCGGCTGGTGGGAGCGAACGGTGCTCGAGGACGCTGACGTCGCTGTTCAGCGCTCCGCCGAGCGCTACCTGCGCGCGATCTCCGAAGGGGTCTGACCCTCCCTTATTCGACGCCTGGGCGCATGCGCGTCCGGCGGCGCGGCGGTCGCCGCGCGGCTTCCTGCTCGGGCGGGTTAGCGTCGGGGGCTCCGCCGTACTCCACGTCCGCCTGGCGCGCCGGCTCTGATTCGAGCGGGCTCGCCGGCGCCGTGGACTGCTCGGGCGGCCCCAGCCTGGGGCCCGCCGCGCGCCCGCGATCGTAGGCGTTCTGCCAGACGCGGCCCGCCACATCCCTGCCACCGAGCCCGAAGGCGAGCCCCAGCGCGAGCGCGACCGATCCGGCGAAGGCCATGAACAGGATGTTCACGATGCTGGCCGCGATCCCGACCTGGTTGACGGCCACGATGATGGCGAAAGCGAGCACGGTGTACTTGGTCACGCCGGCGATCAGGACCGCGTTTTCGAAGCCCGCCTGCTCGGCCGAAGCCCGGACTGCGGCCGCGGCCAGGCGGGCGGCCACCAGCCCGATCAAGAGGACAACCAGGGCCACCGCCAGGTTCGGAATGAAGAAGATGAGCTGGTTGATCACCTGGACCACCACCTGCAGGTGGATGGCCTGCGCGGCCGCCTCCAGGAAGATCAGCCGGATGAACCATCGGGCCAGCTCGGCGAGGAGCACGCTGGCGCGCGGGTCGCGCATGCCCGTCCGGGCGATGAAGCCGGCGACGCCGGCTCGCAGGGCCGCGTTCTCGAAGCCGGTCCGCTCCAGCAGCCGCAGGCAGAGAGAGGCCACGAAGTCGGACAGAAGCCAGCCAGCGACAAGGATGATCACGGCCCCGACCAGCGCCGGAACGAACGACACCAGCGTCATGAGCCCGGCCGCTACGGAGACCACCACCGCCTGGAAGAAGTTGGTGACGCTGGGAACGATCATCGCCGTATCACCTCCCGTACTGCCTAGTAGCGGCTGCGCAGCCTGGTTCGACGCTACCAACGCCGCCCGCTGGGCTGTCAATTCGTCCCAGGCTCAGACGAGCATTGCCGCTCACAAAAAACGTGATAGAAATAATGTATGACCACGGCCGTCGCGCGCGGTCAGACGCTGGCCGCTCGGGCGCAGCGGACCGTGCCTGGACAGGTCGTCAGCCACTTCCTGGAGCACGACGGGCCGAACCGGTCGGTGCTGATCGCCTGGAATGTCCTCACGTCCATCTTTCCGATCGCGCTCGCGCTGGCGGGACTCCTCGGGCTGGTTCTTCGCTTTCTGGGCCTGAGCTCGTCGTCCGTCTACGTCGCGATCGTCTCCGTGATCCCGGGCAACAACCCGAGCGACACCATCACCGCGCTCGAGTCGCTGCAGCGGCAGACCGGGGTCTTCTTGCTGATCGGCCTCGCCGGCCTCATCTGGTCGGGCTCGAACCTCTTTGGCGCCATCGAGGAGGCTTTCGATCCCATCTACAGAACCCCGCGCCGCAACTTCCTGCAGCAAAAGGTGATGGCCGTCGGCATGATCCTGCTCTTCACCGTGCTGGCGGGCTTCGCGGTGATCAGCTCGAGCCTGGTGCCGCTGCTCAATCAGATCCCACTCATCCCGGTTGAGGTCGCGAACGGGACGACCGTCTATTGGGCCCAGGAACTGGCCGCCATCGCGGCCGGCGTCGTTCTCTTCGGCTCCATCTACTACGTGGTGCCCAATCGCCAGCAGCGGGTTCGCGAGGTCTGGCCGGGGGCGCTCCTGGCCGGCCTCGGGTTCTACCTGCTGACGCAGCTGTTCCCGCTCTACATCAGCCTGAACCGGAACATCAACCAGTACGGCCGCCTGTTCGCCTTCCTCTTGATCGTGACCGCCTTCTTCTACTTCGTGGGTGTGCTGACGGTCCTTGGCGCTGAGCTGAACGTCGTGCTCAATCCGGTTGCCGCGGGAGAGCCACGTTCACGGCCGCCGGATACTGAGAGGACGCCCGAGCCTGATCCGAACCGGCGGCGGGTCGGAGGCTCGCGCTTCAGGCGAGCCCTACTGGCGCTCTTCGGGGCCGCCGTTGGCCTGGTCGCCGCCGCCCGCCACCGGCGTCATACGGCCGGCTGAGCGCGAGCCCGGGAGCTCAGCCAACCTAGCAGCGCCCCGTACACCACGTGCGCGGTGAGCATCACCTGCGGGCGGCCCGGCCGGTCGCGCGACGGCGGCGGCAAGATCTCGAACGCCGGCACCCACCCGGCATAGCTGACCGCCCAGACGCCGGCGCCGAAAACGGCGCCCTGGAGGAGCGGACTGACCCGAAGGTCAAGGGCGTCATACAGGAGGTCGAACAGCGACCCGGCAGCGCCTCCGAAGCCGACGTGGAGAGCTGCCGCGGCGACGTCCTGCTGGCGCCGGCTGCGACGGATCCCGAAGGCGTCCAGAAAGCGCGAGGTGATCCTTTCGGGCGGCATCCGGCCGAGCACCCCGAGTCGCCGGCCGGCGAACATGAGGCCGCTCATGCCGACGGTCGCCAGCGCGCCGGCGGCGAAGCCGCGGATCGCAGAGGAGGGGGATGGCACCGTGAAGCAAGCTACGCGCAGGGACCGGCCGCGCGCTGAGCCAGGCGGTCTCGGCCCTTATGCTCAGCAGCATGTGCTATTCGGACGCTGCCCGACCCCCTCTGCCTCCGATCGGCGGCGCCGCGGCCGATCACGGCGACCTCCGGCTGACGTCGGCTGATGGGACGAGGTTCATGGCCTATGCGGCGCGCGCCGCCAACCCGAATGGCCGCGGGATGGTGATCCTGCCCGACGTCCGCGGCCTCCACCGCTTCTACAAGGAGCTTGCCGTCCGCTTCGCGGAGGCCGGATTCGAAGCCGTCGCCTTCGACTACTTCGGCCGCACGGCGACCAGCGACGACCGGAGCGAGCAGTTCGAGTATGAGCCCCACGTCCAGCAGACCACGCCGGAGCAGATTGCGGCCGACGTCCGCACCTGCATCGATTACCTGGCGACTCCCGACGGTGGCGGTCCGGCCGCCACCTTCAGCGTCGGTTTCTGCTTTGGGGGCGCAACCTCCTGGCGGCAGTCCGCTCAAAACCCCGACCTCGCCGGCTGCATCGGGTTCTACGGCGGCCGCCCGCTGGAGCGGGTCGGCCCCTGGATTCCGCAAATGCGGGCGCCGATCCTGATGCTCCTGGGTGGCGCCGACAAGGTCACCACGCCGGAAGAGTTCGAGGAGTTCGCGGCCAGGGTGCGCGCGCAGGGCGTCGAGGTCGAGTCGCACACCTATCCGGGGGCGCCACACAGCTTTTTCGACCGCATGCAGGAGCAGTACAAGGAGGCGAGCGACGACGCCTGGATGCGGATCCTGGACTTCACCGAGCGGCACGCCCGGACGGCAGGCCGGGTCTAGCGCGGACGCGAGGCTCTCAGGAAACTCAAAGGTCCGGCCCGGCCTTCTCCAAGCCCCCGGCGCAATCATCTGAGCATGGACAGCGACCCGGCCTTCTCGCGGACACCGGTGCCGCCGCCGGCGCCGGAGGGTTCTCACTATTCCGTGGCCCCCCCGCCACCTGCAGCCCCCCCGCCTGCCAGCCCTCCGCGCCGTCGGCTGCTCTGGGCCGCGCTGGCCGCGGTCGCGTCCTTCGCTCTGCTCGGTGGCACCGGCGCCGCCATCGGCCTTGCCATCGAGCACCAGCAGGCCGGGTCTCCCTCCGGTCTCTCGCCAATCCACACGGTCCCGCAAACCCAAGCGGGCACCTCGACCGGCGCGGATGCGATAGCGGCGCGCGTCACGCCGGCCGTGGTCGACGTAAACACCGTCATCCAGGGCGTCAGCCAGAACGGCGAGGCGGCCGGCACCGGCATGATCCTCACCCCGTCCGGTGAGGTGCTGACCAACAATCACGTGATTCAGGGTGCGATCGGAATCACGGTCACCATTCCCGGCCACTCAGGCACCTACAAGGCGCACGTGATCGGGGCCGATCCGACCGACGACGTCGCCCTGATCCAGGTCGAGGGCGTCTCCGGGTTGCCCACGGTCAAGCTGGCGGACTCCTCGACGCTCAAAGTCGGGCAGCAGGTGGTAGCCATCGGCAACGCCTTCGGGCGCGGTGGAGCCCCCGCCGTCACCCAGGGCTCGCTCGTCGCCCTCGACCAGACGATCACGGCCAGCGACGGCGGCAACGGGGCCGAGCAGCTGAACGGAATGATCCAGACCGACGCTTCGATCAGCCCGGGCGACTCCGGCGGCCCGCTGGTCAACAACAGCGGCCAGGTCGTCGGCATGATCACGGCCGGGCAGACGCGGGGATTCCGGCGGACGGCGTCCACCGCCAGCGGGTTCGCCATCCCTGCGAGTACTGCCGTGACCATCGTCAACCAGATTCGATCGGGCAACGCGAGCGCCTCGATCATCCTTGGCCAGCCCGCCTACCTGGGCGTCTCGGTGACCGACCTCGACGCGGGGACGGCCTCCCGGCTCGGCCTACCAGTCAGCTCCGGAGCGCTGGTCGTTGGCGTCGTGCCTGACGCGCCGGCGGCCTCGATCGGGCTCGGCCGCAATTCGGTCATCACGTCGGTGGGCGGACGTTCGGTCACCTCGGCGGCGACCCTGGGTCCGGCGATCCACGCCTTCAAGCCGGGCCAGCGAGCCGACGTGACGTGGGTCGACAGCAGCGGCACCCACACGGCGCCGGCAACACTCGTGGCCGGCCCCGCCGCCTAGGTTCCGACCCTCAGAACGACTTTCCCGGCGACTGACCGCTCGGCCAGCCGCTGCAGCGCCTCGCCGAGCTGGGTCCAGGGAAACACCGAGTCGATGTTCGGATTGAGCTCGTCACCGGCGACCAGGCGGGCGAGGTGGGCGAGATCGGTGCCCGGCGGGTTGATCGGCAGCGTGTTGAAGATCGTGAAGGCCTGGATGCGGCGGAGACCGCCCAGGTAGAAGTCTCGAATGTCCTGGAAGACGGTCGGCTGGCCGCTGCTGTTGCCGTAGATCACGAGAGTGCCGTGGGCGGTCAGGAGCGTGGCCAGCTTCGCGAACTGGTCGCCGCCGACCGCGTCCAGTACGAGGTCGTAGCGCCCGCTCAGGGCGTCGAGCCCGATCACGACGGAGGCCGCGCCCAGCTCGCGCAGCCCCTGGGCGCGTTCCGGCCGGCCGACGACCGCGGTCACCTCGGCGCCGCCGCGGCGAGCCAGCTGGAGCGCGAAGCGGCCGACGCCGCCGGCGGCGCCGGTGACGAGGACGCGCCGGCCCAGGGTGCCGGGTTCGAAGCGGAGCATCCGGAGCGCGGTCAGGCCGGCCGTGGGCAGAGCGGCGGCCTGCTCGAAGGTGACGCCGTCCGGGAGCTCGGCCAGCCAGCCGGCCGGGACCGCGACTCGCTCCGCCCAGGCCTGATCGAGTGCAATCCCGACCACCCGGGCTCCAGAAGCCGGGCCCTCGCCCGCGGCCTGCACGACCGTTCCGGCGAAGTCCCAGCCCGGCCGCCAGCCCTCGGCCGCGGTGCGCAGGCGCCAGAGCTCGCCCCGGTTGAGCGAGGTGGCCGCCACCGCTACCAGGGCCTGTCCGGGGGCGATCTCCGGATCGGGCACCTCACGCACCGCGGCCGTGCCCCGGCCGTCTGCAACCAGCGCCTTCAAAGGCTACGCACCCTCCAGGGCGGCCAGCGCGTCCAGCATCGCCCGCCGGGGCGGGCTGAAGACATCGAGCTGATAGGCAGGCGCGTCAAACGAGCGCACCGAGTGCTCGACCCACGCCGGGATCAGCGCCGCGTCACCGGGGCGCATCAGCCTGACTTCGCCGCCCAGCGTCATCTCCAGCTCGCCCTCGAGCACCATGAACAGCTGCTCCTCCTCGTGGGCGTGGAGCGGTGCCACGGAATTTGGTTCGTAGCGGACGAAGCTGGCGAGGAGATTGGCGCCGACCAGTGGCCGTGACCGGATCCCGGGCGCCAGCTCGACCTCGGGAAGATCGGAGTCGACGCTGATCATGCGCCCAGGAGCCACCGGGGTACCGGTGGAGTCGCCAAAGTAGCCGCTCACGTGGAGCACGGTAGCGCGAAGCCGGCGGTTTCGCAGCCCGCAGCTCAGGGGTGGATACCGCCGCCCGATCATCAGCGGACGGGTTCGGGTTCGGGTTCGGGTGCCGGCACCGGCTGGGGATCCTCGTCGGGCAGTGGGCTCGGGGGAACCGGACCTTCGGGGTCGGTAGGGTCGACGATCGGCCGCTCAGGGGCCTCGACGTCCGTAGTGCTCATCCGTCCACCCTACGCAGCCCCTTGGAGGAGACGTTGGCGGGGGATCGGTCGGTATGGTCGTGTACCCATGAGGGAGCGTGACAACGACAAGCTCGAGCACACGCCGCACCGACGCGTCTCGCACCGCCCCGAGGCCGTCGACGACCACCGCCTGTCGCACGACGACGATGAGCTGGATCGCCTCGACAAGGAGATCGCCGACAGCTTTCCTGCCAGCGATCCCCCGTCGCATTCCTCGCCCGGCGCCGGCTAGCCCGCCTCTCTGGCCAGCGCCGCCTCGGCCGGGCGCGGCTCGTTCAGGGGCCGTGCCCGCGCGGCCAGGGTGAGAACCGCGGCCAGCACGATCACCGCCACCGGCACCACGAGGGTCGCCCGCATGGCGTCGCTGAACCCGTGGGCGAACACCTGGTGCGCTATTGCCTGGAGCTCTGCCGGAAGGCCGGTGGAACCGTCCTGACCGGCGCCCACCTGCAGTCCGCGAGAGGCGGCATGCGAGAAACCGGCCACGAACCGCGAGCGCATGCCGGCCGGCAGTTGAGACGAGTAGCTGACCGCCTGCGCGTGCAGCGCGTCAGCCAGCCGGTGCTGGAGGAGCGCGCCCACCACGGCGCCGGCGAGGACGCCGCCCAGCTCCTGGATGGTGTTGACGACGCCGGAGGCGACGCCGGCCAGCTCGGGCCGCAGGTCGCGCGTCGCCAGGCTGAAGACGGGCGCCCAGATGAAGCCCATTCCGAGTCCGCAGACTACGAGCCCGGGCAGGAAGGCCCAGCGGCCGCTGTCGGCGTGGACCGCAGCCCCGATGAAGGCCATGCCGCCGGCGAAGGCGAGCAGGCCGGGGATGAGCAGGTACTTGCCGTTGACTTTTGCGGCCAGGCCGCCGGCGACGCCCGAGGCGAACATCATCACCAGCGGCTGCGGCGCGATCGTGAGACCGGCGTCGACCGCCGAAAGCCCGAGCACCGACTGCAGGTAGATGGTCATGGGCAGGAAGAAGCCGAGGAGCGCGAAGCCCACCGCGGCCAGCACCAGCGTCATCACGGTGAAGTTGCGATCCGCGAAGACCGCGAATGGCAGCAGCGGCTCGGCGCCCTGCCGGCGCGCCTGCTGGACGACGAAGAGGGCGATCAGGACGACCCCAGCGCCGATGATCATGGGGATCGTCACGAAGCCGGTCACATGCCCCCACTGGTAGCGCTCGCCCTCAATCAGGCCGAAGACGACGCCCAGCAGACCGAGCGTGGCCAGCGCGACACCTGAGATGTCGAGACGGTGCTTGCGGCCCGGTCGCAGATCGGGGACCAGGAGCAGTGCCAGCCCGATCGTCAGCACCCCGATGGGCAGGTTGACGTAGAAGACGGAGCGCCAGCCGAAGTGGGTGACCAGGAAGCCGCCGAGGACGGGACCGAGCAGGACGGCCAGCCCGCCCAGCACTCCATACACGGAGAAGACGACCCCACGGCGCTCCTGCTGAAAGACGGTGAGCATGATTGGCATGCCCTGAGGGGCGAGGATCGCGGCCCCGAGACCCTGCAGGGCCCGAGCCGCGATCAGCTGCTCCGGCGTCTGGGCGAGGCCGCTCAGCGCCGAGGCGGCGGTGAAGACAGCCAGGCCAATGGCGAATAGATTGCGGGGTCCGAAGATGTCGCCCAGCCGGCCCGAAGTGATCAGGAGCACCGCGTAGAGAAGGCTGTAGCCGTTGAGCACCCAGAGCACCTGGTCGAGGGATGCATGCAGGCTTTCCATGACGCTCGGGATCGCGATGTTGACGATCGTCAGGTCGAGCAGGGTCACGAAGATGCCCAGGCTGAGGACGGCCAGAATCCCCCAGGGGTTGTGGCGCGAAGCGGTCTCTGTCATGTCGGATCGAACCTCCTTTTTGGTTGGAGCGGCGGTTCGACCCGGCTTGCTTGCCCGCTATTGTTGGGCTTGGAGAGTTCGGGTGGCGGGTCTGACCGCTCGCTCGGATGCCTGAAGGCCTGGGAGTTGCCGCTCCCGGGCCTTTTCGTTAGCGGAACGCGATCTTCAGCAGGGCCACGGACGTGGAAATCAGGAGGATCGCGATCCCCAGTCCCACCGGCGATCCCCACCCGTACCAGCTGAGCGCGTGGTTGTTGCTGTCCCTGGCCATCACTTCCCGGTCGTCCATTTGTCGCTTCACTCCTTCTCTAACGTGTTAGGGTTGGTGCCGAGGATCATATCCCTAACACCGTAGGGAATGTCAAGGAGATTCAAGCAAATGGGTGACGAAGAAGGAAGACAGGCCGGGCTCAGCCGCGCTCGGCTCGTAGCCGCGGCGCTCGAGCTGGTCGACTCGGAAGGGCTCGACGCGCTCTCGATGCGAGGCCTGGCCGATCGCCTGGGAGTCAAGGCAGCGTCTCTTTACTGGCACGTGCGCGACCGCCGCGAGCTGCTCGAGCTGCTCGTCGAGTCGCTGCTCAGCCGGGTTCCCGCCCCGCGCACCGGCGCCGGCTGGCGGGAGGCGGCGCTCGCTCTCTGCTGGTCGCTGGACGCGGTCGTCGAGGGCCGCCGCGATTCCGCTCGCATGTTCCTCGAGGTCCCGGACGCGCTCCAGCGAAGCCAGGTGCTGACGCAGCTGGCAAGCCTTCTGGAGCAGGGCGGCCTGGCGTCCGCAGAAGCGCGTGATGTGGCCGCGATGATGCTGACGCACGTCGTGGTTTCCGGAACGCGTACTGCCGCCGAACCCGCCTCCCGCCTCGGCAAACCGGCCTCGCTGGCCATCGATACCGGGTCGCGGGGCGTGGAAGTGCGCGCCGGCCAGAACGTCGACGGCCTGTTCAGCGTCCCCAGCGACGCGTCAGCCGCCTCGCCGGCGGTCGTGCGCGGCGATCGCGTCATCGTCCGGCGCTTGCGGGGAGTAAGTCGTGGCGCTCTCGAGCTCAACCCCGACCTGCCTTGGCAGGTTCGCGTCCAGGGGCCGACCTGGAACACGTTGCTCGACCTGACCGGCCTCGACGTCCGGGGCATTCACCTCGACTCCAGCGCCGCCAAGGTCGAGATCGTCCTGCCGCCGCCCCAGGGTGAGGTGGCGATCCATGTTTCGAGCGGAGTCGTGGGCGTCCGCCTGCGCCGTCCGCCTGATGTTGCGGTCGTGGCCGACATCAGCACCGGGGCGGTCCAGGTCAAGCTGGACGAGTTCGTCGTCGGCGCCAGCACCAGCGATCTCCACTGGGAGAGCCGGCAGGCCTCGTCGAAAGGCGATCGCTACGTGCTCAAGCTGAGCAGCGGCTCTGTCCGCGTCACGCTCGAGGAGGACGCGTCACTACCGGCGGCGGCTTCCAGGCCGGCGGCCGGCCGCGGGCAGGCGGTCGCTGGCAGCGCCCTCGAGGTCGTCCTCGACGGGATCTCGGCTAGGCAAGCTCAGAAGTGACCTGGTTGTGTGCGGTTGCTGTGATTTTGAGTTCAGCGCTTGACCCGTGAAACCTGAACCAGCTGTCATAAAGCCACAGATCCAAGCGGAGGTACGGGATGCGCGTTCGGTCACTGGCCGCCATGGCCGCTGTTTTTTCGGTCCTCGTCGCCGGCGGTCCACGACCGGTGCTCGCGAACAGCGATCGGTTTGATTCCGCAGTGGCCGCCATCGAGTCGCTGCCCTACCAGCCCGACTACGTCCCGGCCGGCTACGACAGCGCCTTCCCGGCCGGCACCGTGCTCAATACCGCGCCCGCGCAGGACTACACGACTGGCTCCATCCCGGGAAGCCCGGACAGCCCCAACTGGCCGCCGGCCTTCCAGCCCGTCCGCTTTCGATCGGCCGACGGCGCGACCCTCCTCGGGCAGATGGCGCTCCAGCCCGGCAACCGTCCAGCCGTCGTCGTCGTCCATGGCTTCAACACCCATGGGATGACCAGCGTCATCCGCTGGGCGGCGATGCTGGCCGCCAACGGCTACAACGTGCTGGCCGCCGACCAGCGTGACTTCTATTGGGAGCAGCAAGCCGGCGTCGACGCCAACTATCCGCAGACGTTCGGCTGGAAGGAGTCCCAGGACGTGCTGGCTGCGGGCCATTTTCTCGCGTCTCAGCCGGGGGTGATGTCGGTGGGCATCGTCGGCTTCAGCGAGGGCGCACAGAACACGATCCTGGCACTCGCCCAGGACACGATGCACGTGTTCAACGCCGGCCTGACCTTCAGCGGTCCGGCCGACCAGGACACCCAGATCTACAGCACGGCAGTGCCCGCCGGGTGCCAGACCCCGTACTGCACCTACCCGGCGACCGACGCCCTGGTCTCGCTGGTGGTGCCTCACGAGACCACGGCTTGCTCTGCGATCGTCGATGCCGCCACCGCCTACGGGACGACCGGGTTCCAGGTGATGGCGAACGCGGACGCCATGCATGCGCAGACGGCCGTCCAGGCACCGCTCCTCAACTTCTATTCAAATGACGACCCGCTGGTCCAGCCGTTCAACGCCTCGATGCTCGCCTCCTATGAGGGTGGGCAGAGCAAGCAGCGGACGATCCTCTTCCAGCGCGGCAACCACGCCTACTTCTATGACCGCTGGTGGCAGCAGCAGGCGATCCTCACCTACTTCAAGGCCATGCTGGGCGGGACGTCCGCGGTGTCCGCCACGCCGACGGTGAACCAGACGGCCGGCGGGTTGACTTTCGGGCAGCAGGAGATTCCCCTGGGGGCGCCTTCGCAGAGCTGGGGCGACGCCCAGCTCGCGCCCTACGTCTGCGACACCGCGCAGGGATCGCCGGGGCGGCAGTCGATCCCGGCCAGGACGTAGCGTTCGGGCTCTCTGAGCCGCGTATCCTCAGCGCGTGCTCGTCGAGGTGGGGCGCGAGTTCGTCGTGCCCCTGGACCATGCGCGGGCGGGCGGCGAGAAGATCACGGTCTTCGCGCGCGAGGTCTATGAGTCGGGCGGCGAAGACCGACCTTACCTGGTCTTCCTGCAGGGCGGACCGGGACACGAGTCGCCGCGCCCGGCCGCGGACCCCGTTGGCCCTGGCTGGCTCGGGCGCGCACTGCGCGACTTCCGGGTCCTGCTGCTAGATCAGCGGGGGACGGGACGCTCTTCGCCGGTGGGAGTCACCGTGCCGTCCGCAGACGTGCTGGCGCTCTACCGCGCCGACTCCATCGTTGCCGACTGCGAGTGGATCCGCCGCGAGCTGGGTGTCCAGCGCTGGAGCGTGCTCGGACAATCCTTCGGCGGCCTCTGCGTCACGAGCTACCTCTCCAAGGCACCGGAGGGGCTGGCGTCCGCTTTCATCACTGGCGGGCTGCCGGCGCTCGGACACTCGATCGACGAGGTGTACCAAGAGACGTACGCGATTCAGCTGGAGCGGAACCGCCTGTTCTACGAGCGCCACCCGATGGACCGCGAGCGGGTGCTGGCGCTGCTCGAGACGGCGCCGTCGCTGCGGCTTCCGTCAGGAGACGCGGTCACGGCTCACCGGGTCAGGACCATGGGGAACCCATTCGGCTTCTCCGATGGCTTCGACACGGTCCACCACCTGCTCGAGCTTCCGTTCGACTCGCCCGCCTTCAGGCACGACTTCGAGGCGCTGACCCGCTTCTCACGGAACCCTCTCTACGCGGTGCTGCAGGAGGCTTGCTGGGCCGATGGCGGTTCGACGCGCTGGGCGGCTGAGCGCGTCATGCCGGTCGAGTTCAGGGAGCAGCCGGAGCTGCTTTTGGGCGAACACTTCTTGCCCTCCTTGTTCCAGGACCAAGCGGGGCTCCGGCCTTTCGCCGCGGTGGCGGCCGAGCTGGCCGAGCGGGAGTGGGGCCGGCTCTACGACCTGGACGTGCTGGCGGCCAACGAGGTGCCGGTGGCGGCGGCCATCTACCTCGACGACCCCTACGTTCCGCGGCTTTTCTCGGAGGAGGCTGCGTCAATGATTCGGGGCCTCCGGGCCTGGAAGACGAACGAGTTCCTGCACAACGGGCTGCGCGCCGCCGGCGACCGGATCCTCGACCGTCTCTTCGAGATGGTGCGGTCGTGAAGGGGTTGGAGACCGTTGGTCTGTTTCTGAACTCGAATTCCGGCCTTTCGGCCCAAAAACCCGCCGGATTTAACACCGGCGGTCGCTGTCCCGGACGGCAGCGCCTCAGGTGTATGTCTTGCCCGGGCGCAGGCGGCGTTTGCGGGTCCGATGTCAGCATCAACGCCTCGCAGCGGGGGCGCCCACGCCATCGCTGTCTCACTGTGCGGCGGGACGTGCATGGGCCAGACGATCACGATCGGCGCGTCGTCGCGAACACCCTTCGGACGGAGCGCGAGGAACACTGCCCCTGCCCCTCGCCTCTTGTCAGGTTCGTGTCGAGCGTGCTGGGGTCACTAACCGCTCGCCGACTCCCGCGCGTAGGTCGCTAAGATCGCCCCGGTGCTCGCGACCTGACCGTCGACAAGTCGCAGCGACCTGCGCGCCCCATCGTCGCGGAAGATGCGCTTCCCGCCGCCGAGCACGACGGGGTCGATCATCAGCCGGAACTCATCCACGAGGTCGTGCTCGATCAGCGTCTGCACCAGCTGCGTGCTGCCGATCACATGTAGTTCGCCGTCGCCTTCGTGTTTCAGGGCCGCCACCGCCGCGGCCACGTCGCCATTGAGCAGCGCAGAGTTCTGCCAGTCGAGCGGCCCTGTCAGCGCCCTGGACGCGACGTACTTCGGCTTCGTGTTCAGCGGCTGCGCGATCACCTGCTCCTCCTGCGAGGCGTTCGGCCAGTAGCCAGCGAAGATCTCATACGTCCGCCGGCCAAGCAAGAATGCGCCGGCCTCGACGATGCTTCTGAGCACCCACTTCTGGGCAACCTCGTCCTCCATGTACCGCATGTGCCAGCCACCGTGGGCGAAGCCGTCGCTCGGATCCTCGTCGGCGCCGCCTGGGGCTTGGGCGACCCCGTCGAGGCTCATGAACTCGTTCACGATCAGCTTCCCGGTCTGCATGTCCGCCTCCTTCGCTGGGTCGATGGACGTCCGCTGTCAGGTCTCCTCGCCGATATCGATCCCTCCCCAGTCTGGCGCATACTCGCCCAGGGTCTGGAACTACGCCCGCGGCCCCGACTCGCCTCGCGCCGCCTGAGTCAGCTTCGAGGCGCCGCTGGCGACCCCTCACGCGGCCACGATCGCCGCCGGCCGGGCGCCTCTCGGTAGAGGTTTAAGAGCTGGCGGAGGAAGAGCCAGACCTCGCGGAGGCCGAACTTGCTGGCTCCGTACTTGCGGTCGGTGAACAGGTACGGAACCTCGACGTAGGAGCGGTAGTTGGCCCGTGCGAAGGTCTCGAGCCCGATCTTGAAGCCGATCGGGTCGAGCACCACCCCCTCCAGCGCCGAGCGGCGGATCACGAAGAACCCGGACGTCGCGTCCCGGATCGGCGTCACGGGTCGGGTCATCCAGTTGGCGACCTCGGAGACGATGGTTCGCCGCAACGGCCAGTCCTCGATCCCCCCGCCGTCGACGTAGCGGCTGCCCACCGCGAGATCGACCTCCGAGCCGTCGGAGAGCGAAAGGACCATCGCGGGGATCACCTCCGGTGGATGGCTGAGATCGCCGTCCATGACCGCGACCAGGTCGCCACTCGCCAGCTGCAAGCCGTCGAGCACCGCGGAGGCAAGGCCCGCCTTGCCGGCCCGGTGGAGAACCCGTACGGGCTCGCTCTGCGCGAGCTCATCGGCCAGGCGGCCCGTCCCGTCCGGCGAGTTGTCGTCGACCACCACGATCTCGAACGCGATCGCCGACTCCTCCATCGCGGCCCGTATCCGCTCGACCAGCTGGCGCAGCGCGCCCGCCTCGTTGTAGGTGGGGACGATCACCGAGACCATGAGGCCCCGAAGTCTAGCGACCGGGTGGTACGGCGCCCCCAGCTAGCGGTGAGGCAGATGCACCGCGGGCAGTGCGAGATGCGGCTTAGGCAGATGGCTGCCCGAGGCCAGGCCTGAGGCCTGGACGGCCGCCAGGCCGAGAACTACGGCGACCAGAAAAAGAGCGCCCAGGAAGACGAAATCCCACTGGACTCGGCGGCTCAGCAGCAGCCATCGGGGCGCTGTCGGAGCCCCGGGCGGTCCCTGCCGGCAGATCGGGCACGAGCCCTCGGTGTAGCGAGGGTCGTAGTCCCAGTCGTCGGCCTCGCAGTGGACGTAAACGGCGGCGCTCATCGTGTCAGACCGCTTCCGCCGCCAGCCGCGCCCGCACGCGGCGCGACCACACCCAGGCCGAGGCCGCCGCCAGCATCAGGCACTCCCAGGCCAGGAAGAGGAGGGCGAGGGGGCGCCGGTTTGCGGCCATCACCGCCGCCACGTGCTGGGCGGCCGGCGCCGCCGTCGCGAGCGGCGCTCCGGCGCCGACGTCTCCCGCGGTCGACGAGTCGAGGCCGCCGTTACCGAGATCGCCGTAACCGGAATCGGTGCCCGACATCGAGGTGTCGCCCGCTGCGCTGCCGGCGGCGGCCGTCTGCCCGGTCAGCTGCGCGTCCGCGTAGGCCTCGCCGAACACGTACTCGACTCGCTGCTGAGGCGCGCCGGGAACCGAACTGGGCTGGGACACGAGGACGTGCAGCCCGCTCGCGCTGATCGTCGCGTGGTTGCCGCTGACCGTCTTCTTGGGCGCCACCGTGAAGACCTTGAAGGTGTCGGTCTCGACCTGCGGGACGCAGGCGGGGGCTGCGCTGCTGCCGAGCCCTGGCGGCGGAGCCGGCGCGGAGGCGCAGGACACCACCCGGTTCTGCTGGACGGTCACCCCCTGGTCGGTGATGTTCGTGGGCTGGCCGTTGATCAGCACCTCGCCCACGGTCACGTGCGCGTCGGCGGTGGCAGCCGCGCCGGCGCCGTCGACGACCGTCGTCACGTCGACCTTGCTGATCTGGATCTGGCCTCCCGCGAAGCTTGCGTTGAGCACCGCCGAGTGGGCGGTGAGGATCAGCGAGCCGTCGTCCTTGACGATGGTGTGGCTCTCGCCCGTGGCGCCCGAGAAGGGTTGGCTTCCACCCCCGGCGTAGTAGCCGGCGGCGTCGGCGCTCAGTTCGCTCGCCTTCGTGTCGGCGTAGGAGACAGGGTGCCCAGCCGTGGGGCAGGCGTTGGCCTGGGCCGAGGCGGCGGCCGAGGCCGAGCAGCTGTCGACGTGGTCCTTCGACTTCCCACCTGGGTAATGGGCGTTGGCGTAGGGGACGCTCGGCCGGTTGGCGCACTGTGTGGGGTCGCTGCAGGCGGTCACAGTCTGCCCCGCCGGGCCAATGTCGGAGTAGGTGGCGGTGGCGTCGCTCAGGGGCGAGCCGTCCTGGCGCACCTTCGCCAGCGGGTAATGGTTGTCGAGGGCGCCGGTGCTGAAGTTGGGGAAGGCGTCGGTGTAGGCGATCACATGGACGCCGGTCGCATAACCAAAGCTGCCATAGGTGGCGACGTTGGCGGGCACGTCGGCCGAGGCGGGCACACCCAGGCCGAGGCCGGCGCCGGCGGCGAGGGCGAGCGCGGCGAGCAGATGCGGCAGGCGTCTCATCGCCCGGCTCCCTCGAGCATCTCGCGCGCGACCTCGGCGGGGGTGCGGCCCTCGGTCGAGGCGCGCTCCTGGAGGGCTCGGAGCAGGTCGGCGGGAAGGGCAAGCATGAATTCCTCCATGACTTCGCTCCGGCGGCCGGGCTTGTGCCCGTTGCCGTTGACGGCGACCGCAGCGGGCGGGGCGGCCGCCCCCAGGTAGGCCTGGGCGATGCGCGAGCGGTCGCGCCGGAGCTCGGCAGCCGCTGCCTCGTGGGCGATCGTGCCCTGCTCGAACACGTAGGCGCGATCGGCTATGTCGAGCGCGCTGTCCACGAACTGCTCGACCAGGAGCACGGCGATGCCCTCCCGCTTAAAGACGTCGAGCGTCCGGAAGAGCTGCTGGACGATGGTCGGCGCCAGGCCCTGTGACATCTCGTCGATCAGCAGCAGGCGCGGCCGGACGAGCAGCGCTCGCGCGATCGCGACCATCTGCTGCTCGCCGCCGGAGAGCGTCCCCACAAGCTGGCGCCGGCGCTCGGCGAGCTTAGGGAAGACGTCGTAGGCCGGGACCAGGTCTTCGCTCCACTCGCCGGCGCGACTGAAGCGCGCCAGCTTCAGCGTCTCCTCGACCGTCAGCTTGGGAAAGAGACCGCGGCCCTGGGGGATGTGCACCAGGCCGCGGCGGACGATGCGCTCGGCACTCAGGTTGGTGATGTCCTCGCCCCCGAACAGCACTTGTCCGTGGCGGGCGCGAATGACCCCGGAGATGGCGCGCAAGGTGGTCGTCTTGCCGGCCCCGTTGGCGCCGATGCAGGCCACGATCTCGCCCGGTCGCACGAAGAGGTTGACGTCGCGCACGACCTCGATGTCGCCGTAGCCGGCGCCCAAGCCGACGGCCGCCAACAGCGGCCGCGCGGCTTCGGTGGGGCCAGGCGTCGCCAACGGGGCGCCGGTAGGGAGAACCGCAGCAACCACCTCCTCGGCCGCTTCCTCCAGGTCCCCGGAGGGCTGTCCGAGGTAGGCGGTGATCACCTTCGGGTCATCGCGCACCTCTTCTGGCCGCCCGCGGGCGAGGAGCCTGCCAAAGTCGAGGACGTAGAGGTAGTCGCAGGCTTCCATGACCAGGCTCATGTCGTGGTCGACGAGCAGCATGGAGAGCTGGAAGCGCTCGCGGATGGTCTGCAGGAGCCGCACGAGGCGCGCGGTTTCCTCGCCGTCGAGCCCGGCCGCCGGCTCGTCGAGGAGCAGCAGCCGCGGGCGCATGGCGAGGGCGCGCGCAATCTCGACTCGCCGCTGGACGCCCACCGGGAGGTCGGCGGCGAGCGTGTCGGCGTGCTCCATCAGGTCGAGGACGTGGAGCATCGCCATTGCCCGCTCTTCGGTCGACTTCTCAGCGTGGATGGTGTACGGCGAGGCGAGCGCGTCGGACAGCAAGTTCCGGCGCCCGAGCGCGTCGATCGGAACCTTCACGTTCTCGAGCACCGTCATGCTCCCGAAGAGCTGCAGGTTCTGGAAGGTGCGTGCGATTCCGAGGCGGGCACGCTGATGCGGACGCAGCCCGCGCAGCGGCTTCTTGTCGAAATGAACGGTGCCGCCGGTGGGCCCGATCACCCCGGTGATGACGTTGAAGAGCGTCGTCTTGCCCGCCCCGTTGGGTCCGATCAGGCCGAGGATCTCGCCTCGATTGAGCTCCAAAGAGACAGAGTCGAGCGCGGTGACGCCGCCGAAGCGAACGGAGACGTCTTTGAGCGCGAGTAGGCTCACGCCGCGCCCACCTCCGCCTTGACGGCCGGGCCCCGCGACCCAAGCCGGTGCCTCACACGCTTGGCGGCGCGCCGGACGTCTCCCCACACGCCCTGGGGCGCGGTGATCAGCTGGAAAACCAGGAGCACGCCGAGCGCGACCTGGAACCAGTCGTAGCGAATCTCGAGGTGGAAGGGGTGCCAGCGGCCGAGGAGGGTCGGGACGAAGGCGCCGAAGAAACCGCCGAGCACCGCGGCGGGCACGAACCGAACCCCCATCAGGACCGCGAAAGCGGCGAACTGGAGCGAGTAGAAGACGTCGAACGGCTGCGCGCTCACCTGGCCGGCGGCCAGCGGCCAGATGGAGCCGCCGAGCCCGGCGATGGCGGCCGAGAGGCCGAACGCGAGCAGCTTGTAGCGGACGAGGTCCACGCCCATGGTGGCGGCGGCCAGCTCGGAGTCCCGCAGGGCGCGAAAGCGGCGCCCGGAACCGGAGTCGTGGATGTTCACCATCAGCACCGCGACCAGCAGGAAGAGGAGGAGGCCGAAGCGGTAGACGTTGTCGACGTGATCGATCCAGTCCATGGGGACGCGGAGGATCACCACGCTGTCGACGCGCCAGCCGGAGGCGCCGTTGGTGAACCAGTCGAAGGCGTGGTCCGTGAAGAAGTAGCGATCGAAGACGAGGGCGACGCCCAGGGTGACGATCGCGAGCATGATCCCGCGCAGCCGGAGCGCGGGCAGGCCGATCAGCACGCCGACGGCGAAGGCCGCCAAGGTCGCGCCAGCCATCGCCAGCAGGTAGTTGACGTGGAAGACGTTGAAGAGCCAGGCCGAGGTGTAGGCGCCGATGCCCACGAAGGTGGCCTGGCAGAGCGAGACCTGGCCGACATAGCCGGTCAGGAGAACCAGGGAAAGGATCGCCAGCCCGTAGACGACGGCCAGGGCGGCGTCGAACTGGAGGTCGAGCGGGAGGTGGAGCAGGTTCGGCGCCCAGGCCAGGGCTGCGAAGGCGACCACCGCGAAGAAGAGGTTGACCACCGGGCGGGAGAGGGCTTCGCTCATTCCGCCTCGGTCCTCAACAGGCCGCGCGGCGCCCGGAAGAGGAGCACGAGCAGGATCACCGCGATCGCGACCAGCTTCGGGAAGCCGAGCGAGTTCTTGAACCAGATCGAGGGGTAGCTCTCGGCCAGCCCGAGCACGAACCCACCCAGGACGGTCAGCGGCAGCGAGACCAGCCCGCCGATCAGCGCGGCGGCGAGGGCGTCGAGGATGAGGAGGGTCAGGCTGACCGTGTCGAGGTTGATGAAGGGCGTGATCAGGATGCCGGCCACCGCCGCCAGCACGCTGCCCAGCGACCAGCTGACCGCTCCCACCAGCCAGACCGGGACTCCCCAGAGCGACGCCGCCACCGGATCGTCGGACACCGCTCGCATCGCGATCCCGAAACGCGTGTAGGTCAGAAAGGCGGCGAGGGCGCTCGCCAGGACGAGCGCGGTGGCGACGATCAGGACCTGGTCCGGACCGACCGGGACGCGGGCAATGATCACCGAGCCTCCGCTGACCACGTGGATCGCCTCGTGGTACTGCGTGTTGCCCCAGATCAACGAAGCCGCCGACTGGAGCGCGAGCAGGATTCCGATCGTGACCACCGCCTTGACGACCGGTGGCCGGCCGACGAGGAGCCGGAAGACGGCGAACTGGAGGAAGAGGCCGAGGGCAGCCGCGAAGCCGAGCGCGAGCAGGACAGCCAGCCAGACCGGCTTGTGCCAGGTGTAGACGGCGCCCCAGGCCACGAACGTCGAGAACATGCCCATGGCCCCGTGGGCGAAGTTCAGGACGCCAGTCACCCGGTAGATCAGGACGATCCCAAGCGCGGCCAGCGCGAAGACCGCGCCGAGACTCAGCCCGAGGACGGTGTAGGACGCGAGCTCGCTCACACGCAGTTCCAGTCGGAGGTGTTCCGCCAGGCGTCCTGGTAGGCCATGTAGCGGAAGCAGCGGTTCGGGTCGTGGAGCCCGGGCGCGTAACTCAGCGGTCGCGACCAGCCGGTGTCGAAGTTCTGGATCGAGTTCAGCGCCTGCAGCAATGACGCGCGCGTGAGATCGGTGCCGGCGCGCTTGACGGCTTCCACGAAGACCATGGCCGCCGTCCAGGCGATCTGTGTGTAGATGTCGAGGTTCTTGACCTGCGCCGGGTAGTAGTGCTGAACGGTTGATGTGTAGTCGGCCACGGTCGAGTTGCCGGCGTAGACGTAAGGCGACAGGAAGGGGACCAGCGAGTTCGCACCCTGAAGCACACCCGTGCTCCGGTAGGCGTCCTGGAACACCCCCTTGTCGAGGCCGGGCGCCAGCAAGCCCTTGGGCGGCTTGAAGTTGGCGCGCTGCATCGCCTGCATGAGCTTCAGGTAGCTGTAGGGGTCGAGGGCCGCGATCACGGCGTCGGGACAGCTGCTGCCTTCGCTGACCGAGCAGGGTTTGGAAGGCTGGCAGCCACCGCACTTGGGGTTGTTGCCGGCTCCGTGGGCGGCGCCGAGCATGTACTGGTCGTAGTTGGGTGCGGTCGAGGACGCCTCTTCGACGTCCGCGTACTGGATTCCGCTGGCGAGCAGGTCGTCGAGGAGCTTCTTCTCGACCGGGGCCACCCAGCCGATGTCGGTGATGACAACGATCGCGGGCCGCTTGATCCCGAGCAGCGCGGCCTCCTTCGCCAGCCCGTCGCCATAGTGGACGAAGGAGGTGGACACTGGATAGGAGAGCGCGTACTTGAACTCGTTGGGTGTGCCCAGCCCGCCGATCATCGGAATGCCCGCGTGGCTGAAGTCCGGGACTTCGCCGTCCTCGCCCTGGGGTGCCGTCCAGCCCACGACGGCGAGCACGTTGGCCTGGATCAGCTGGGTAGCGCAGGCGTGGGCGGCGGCCACGTCGTACTTGGAGTCGCAGTCGACGAACTGGAACCGCCGCCCATTGACGCCGCCGCCATCGTTGACCTTGGAGAGGTAGGCCTTGACGGTGTCGCGCTCGACCGAAGAGTCGACCGGACCGGTCATGTCGAAGAAGCCGCCGACCTTGATGGTGTCCTTGCTGACCCCGCTGGCGGCCTGGCTGGCGCTGGCCCGCCCGCCGCTGGCGCCATTCGTTCCGCCGGCGCCGGTGGCCGTGCCGGCGCCCCCGGCCTGGGAGGCGCCCTGGTCGCCCGCGCCCGGCGTGCTCTGGGCGGCTTCGACCTGGCCGTGGGCACCGGCCGCGAGGGGCACGTCACTGGACGTGTAGGAGCGCACCGTCGCATAGCCGAGGGCCGCGCCGACGGCCAGCGACAGGGTCATGAGCGCGACCGCGACGCGCTCGGCCAGAAGTCCTTTCAACACTGCCCTCCGGACTGGTTGTGAACCAGTAGTTACAAGATCCCTATCACTATGTATGCGTTAGCGCTGTGCAAAGCAAGCTCTGAACTCAAGTTGCGTACGCAGGAGTACTGGGAAAGGGGGACAGGTAAGCTTCCGCTGGCGTGAAACGCACCGAACAAAAGCGCCTGCTTCCGGGCCTGGACTCGCTGCCTGCGTTCCTTGGCCCCAAGGGCCTCCAGGGGTCGCCGGCCGAGCCCGCCGTCGTGGTTCTGAGCGCGGCCATCCTTGGCCTCGTCTTCGTGGCCGAGGTCGCCACGCCAAAGGACGTGACCTTCTCGCCCTACGCCTTCCTGGTGGTGCTCGCCTGCGCGTGGCTGACTGGGCCGCGAGCATTGGTGGTGGTCGTGCTCGCGGCCGGGGTGGGGCAGGGATTGCGGCTCCTTTTCGACAACGCCAGCTTGCTGACGGTGGTGATCAACTGGGTGGCTGGGGCAGGCGCCGCCGTCCTCGGCCACGCGGCCGCGTACAACAGCGCGGAGGCGCGCCAGTCCCGCGAGCAGG
>CAZHAC010000007.1:0-28573 GCA_964529765.1 uncultured Actinomycetes bacterium | reverse complement strand
CGCGCTTGAATGGCATTCAAGAGGTCAGGGGTTCGAATCCCCTCGGGTCCACCACTCTTCTTTGTATTTGAATTGTCCTGCTGGGATTTACAGCCCCCAGCAGTTGACCACCTATTTGACCCCCTAAACATTCCTTAACCGCCTGGGAGGGTTGCTGATCAGTGACCTGGGCCGTCGAACAGCCACGTGTTCACTCTTGATCGCTGTCCCGGCTGTGGTCTCGGCATGGCGGAACGGGCGCTACATCCAACCACCTCCCAGGGCGTGCCGACGCCGATGCGAAACGCATAGAGTTCGAGCAGTCTGGCTCCAGCCGTACCCGTTGGCGGGTCAGTGCGCGAGCACGTCCGGGAAACCGAACGTCGCGACCAGCGCGGGATCGTGGAACTTGACTACGCGGGAGACGCCGGTGGCGGTGGGGGCCAGGACCACTGCGCCGTCGGCTCGGAGCGCGCCGTCCGCGTCCCGGTGGTACACGACGGCGGCGGGTTGGCCGTTGGCGGTGGTCGCGATCATCCGCCAATCGCCCGGTGTGCCCAGCACGTACGCGTCCAGAATGTGGATGCACATCGCCCGGCCCGCCTGCCAGTCGCGGAACGGCGTCGCCTCCAGCGTGGCGTCCGTGCGCAGCACCTGTTCCAGCAGGCCGGCGTCGGAGCGCTCGAAGGCCGCGATGTAGCCGTCGAGCAGCGCGCGTGCCCGATGGTCGGTAGGTTCGAGCAGTTCCGCGGGCTCCGGCTCCAATTCGTCCAGCCGGGCACGGGCGCGCTGCAGACCGCTCTTGACCGCCGCAGTGGTGGTGTCGAGGATCTCCGCGGTCTCGGCCGCGGAGAACGCCAGCACTTCGCGCAGGAAGAGGATCGCGCGTTGGCGAGCGGGCAGGTGCTGCAGGCTGGCGATGAGCGCCAGCCGCAGCGACTCGCGTTCGACCACCACCGCGGCCGGATCGTCGGCGGGCGGTGCGATCCATGCGTCCGGCAGCGGTCCCAGCCACGAGACCTCGCCCGGCGCAACGGGACTCGGCGGGCGGTCGGGTCCGTCGTACGGGCCTGTCAGACCCGAGGGCAGCACCCGGATCGGGCGCGGCTCCAACGCCGTCAAGCAGACGTTGGTGGCGATCTTGTAGAGCCAGGACCGAATCGACGCCCGGCCCTCGAATCCGGAGTAGGACCGCCACGCCCGCAGATAGGTCTCCTGCACCAAGTCCTCGGCGTCATGCGCCGAGCCGACCATGCGGTAGCAGTGCGCCAACAGCTCCCGGCGGAACCGCTCCGTCTCGGCGGTGAACCGTTCTTGATTCGGTGTCGGCCGCAGATGCGATGTCAATGCCGCGAGCCTAGTACTGCAACACGCCTGGGCGTGGTCCACGTGGCGATGCCGCCGACAACCCCAGGCCCCGCCTCAGCCACCATCGACGACGCGGGCAACCTCTCGCAGAGGCGGCGTCCACGATCAGACCTCGTCGAGCTGCAGGATCATGCCGCGGAAAGTCGCGTAGCGGGCCAGGTTCGCATCCTTGGCGGTGCGCTGGCCGATGTCGGACCCGAGCGCGGCTTCGAGCGCAGCCATGTCGTCCCAGTCCAGCATCGCGACCATATGGCACGGCTCGCCGAACACGGCTGCCGGCTCATGACTGCGCGTGTAACAACGCAGTGCCCGGATACCGTTTCGCCAACGGGATGTGGACATCGTTGTAGTGACGTTCGAACGCGTCGACGTCGGAGGGGGTGTCGTACATCACGACGAATCGCGCCATCTGCTTGCCGACCGGGTCCAGGGTTGCGGTCATTTGTTTCAACTCCTGTCAGGGAACCTCCGGTGTGCGGCGTCACCGGCTCGGTACTAGGGGGTTTTCTCAGGGCAGCAGGGCCAGTTTGCCGATGGTGGCCCTGGTTTCCAGTTCCGCGAGCCTTTTCGGGCCGTCGGCCAGTTCGTACGCGGTGGGCCGGCCGGGGGTCAGCACGCCAGCGGCGATGAGCGCGGACAGCTCACCCATGACCTCGCCGAAGATCTGCGGCGCGGCCTGGATCAGCACGCCGACGTTGAAGCCGATGACGTGGACCTGGTGCTTGTAAACCAGCTCCCAGTTGGTGATCGAGGCTTCGCCGCCGGCCACGCCGTAGACGACGACACGGCCGGTGACCCGCTTGGCCGCGGCCAGGCTGGCGTCGAAGGTGGCGCCGCCCGCCGACTCCAGCACCACATCGGCGCCGGCGCCGCCGGTCAGCCGCAGCACCTCGGCGGCGATGTCGCCGCTGAGGGAGTCCAGGACGTGGTCGGCGCCCAATGCCAGCACTGTCTCGTGCTTGCCCGGCGAGGCGGTGGCGATGACCGTCGCACCGTAGTGCTTGGCCATCGTGACCGCGGCCTGGCCGGTCGCGCCCGCCGCGGCGTGGACCAGCACGGTCTGCCCTGCGGTGACGCCGCCCAGCGGCTTGAGTGCGGCCAGCGCGGTGGGCCAGTTCACGACCAGGCCCAGCGCCTGCTGCTCCGTCCAGCCGGGGGGCACTGGCATCGCCGCCGCCGCGGGCAGCACCATGTACTCGGCGAAAGCGCCGTTTCCGACGCCGACGACGCGGGCCCCCGGCTGCGGGCGGGTCACCGCCTCGCCCACCGCGACGATCTCGCCGGCGGCCTCGAAGCCAGCCAGGTACGGTGGCCGCGGGCCGTCCAGGAACGTGCCGTGGGCCTTCGAGATGTCGGCGAAGTTGACGCCGGCGGCGGTGACGCGGATCAGGACCTCGCCCGCGCCGGGGCTCGGCACCGGCGCGTCGGTGATCAGGCGCATGTCCTGCGGGCCGTTGAGGGTGGTCTGCTGCAGGGCGCGCATAGTGGCGGGGATGCTCATGGCAATCGAATCTCCTTTTAGGGCGGACGTGATCGAGACTGGCCCGTCCGGTGGGCTGCGCCTTCCACCAGGTAGACTCCGGCCGCCGCAAAAAGGAATCGGCCGCTCCCGAACCGCATGGAGTCAGCTTCCGCGGAGGGTGAGCCTGCTGTTCATGTTGAGCTTGACCTCGCCGTACGGGAGCACGTGTGACCAGAACAGCGGGGTCAGGCCGCGCCGGTCCTCCGGGGTGATCACCTCCTCCCACTCCGGGTCGGCCAGCACGTCCTGGAGCATGAGTGTGTTGACGTAGACCATCGCGGCCTGGAATAGCCGCAGGCAAGCGATCGGGTTGTCGAATACTCGGGCGCCCTGGCCAAAACGAATCGTCTACGTCGGCGACCGGCTTGACAACGATGTCCCTCCCGCACGAAAGGAAGGCAGGAAGGCGGTACTTATCCGGCGGGGCCCTCTGTTCAGGCGTCGGCGGAGCGGTAGCGAAGCGGACGCAGTCATCGCAACACCCGCCGAACTGCCCAGCGTTCTTAAGGTCATATGAGCCCTGTGCAGAGTCAGAACTAGTCGTAACTGGTGGGCAGCGGATCACCTTCGTCCCTGACGAGGCCCGCTCGACCGTTCGGCTCGACCGCGATCGTCCACGAGTGAGTTCGAACGCTCGCCGCTGAGACCGAAAGAACCCAGCGCTCGCTGAACGTCACCGTCCACCGGCCTGTCGGGCCTGCGTGGCCGCCGTCTCGCAAGTTGCGGCGTACTTCGTGCCCGGCGGCGCCCCGCCTCCAAGAAGGACACACGGAGCCGCGCCCGAAGATGCCGGGAAGTCCGGGTCACCGGGACCGGGCATGGCAGCCTGGGCGGCTTTGACCGCCTGGAGCTCAGTGAGGGAAATTCGATCCGGTATTGCAGGCGGCGTGGACGGCGACGGCGATGCGATGCCGGCGGTTGTCGAACACGCGACCAGGAATGCCATCGACACCGGGACAACAAGCGGCTTCATGCCTGGATGCAACGTCGCCTGGTGGCGAACGTAACTCCGACCCATGCAGCGAGACGGTTTTGATTGACTGCGTGGCTGGTTGCTTCTAGCCTCCGATCGCAATGCTGCGCCCGCGGGCGATCACTGGCCTTCTCGCCTCGATATCGCCGACAGCCTGCGCCGTCTTTGCCGCACGCCTGCCCGATCCGTTGGCAGTCAGCGTCGCCCTGGCACCGACAAACAACCAGCTGCCGGTCCAGATCACCTGCGATGGCGCCGGTTCACCACCAAGCCTGAACTGATCCACACCTCACCCCGCCACGCTGTCAGTCGTGATCGAGCTCCTCGACCTTGATGCTCCAAAAGAGCAGCAGGTCCTTTGGGTTCTCTATGGCGACGATCAGGATCCGGGCACACGCATTGTCACCGGACCGCGGCAGACGGCGGCGGCGTCCTCGTAGTCCAGCTCAGCCAGAAGCTCGGCGAGCGCGAGGGCGACTTTGCGGTGCTCCTCGAGGTCAGTCAGGAACTTGGCGGGTAGCTGATACCAGAGGCAGTACTCGAGGTCGTGCAGGCCGACCACCGGGGAGTCGCCGCTCGCGGTGAGCGAGTCCCAGGCGGCGCGCGCATCCATCGCCCACCGCCTGTCGCCCAGCTCGAGTAGGGGCAGGACGCTCCCTGCACGCAGGTCCCATGGCATCGGCGCTTCAGATCATGAGCGATGCGACCAAGATTACGGTCCGGCCGCCCTCGAGGCAGAGGTGAGGTCCGAGGGGCGCAGGCTGGCAGAGACTCACCGTAGTGCAATAAACTACAACGAACTACATGTCACCAACCGCAACGCCCAAGCCTTTCTCGATCCGGATGAGCCAGCGGACCCTCGCGCGGCTGGAAGCTGACGCGCGCCGGAGGGGCGAGCCCAAGGCTCGAATCGCCGAGAGGCTGATCGACGAAGGCCTGCGCATGGCAGAACATCCGGGCATCGTCTTCCGGGATGGCCCCGCCGGTCGCCGCGCCGGGCTGGCGGCGGGCCCCGATGTCTGGGAGGTAATCGAGACCCTTAAAGGCACCGGGCTGACGGGCGAGGCCGCTGTCGAGGCCGTGGCCGGATGGGGAAACCTGACCCGGGCCGAGGTGACCCTCGCGATCCGCTACTACGGCGACTTCCGCGACGAGATCGACGAGCGGATCCTGGTCAATCGCAAGGAAGCACAGCGATATCGTGACGCCTGGGAGCGAGCGCAGGCAGCGCTCGGTTGAGGCTCCTGATTGACGAAATGTATCCGGCCGCAGTGGCGGAGCAGCTTCGTCGGCGAGGCCATGATGTCGTTGCGGTCACCGAGCGAAAGGAGCTCCGTTCTCTGGCTGATGCCGCGATCTTCACTGCGGCTCAAGCGGAGCGGCGCGCCGTGGTGACCGAGAATGTCGCGGACTTCGCACCTCTTGCTGATGACTTTGACCAGAGGGGCCGGGGTCATTGCGGCTTAGTGTTCATCGATTCGGCGAAGTTCCCACGCGGCCAGCGGCGGACGATCGGGCGCCTGGTCAAGGAGTTGGACAAGCTGATCGCCAGCTTCCCGAACGACGAGGCTGTCAGCATCCGCCACTGGCTCTGACGCGGCGGCTTCGGCCGCCGGCGAGTTCGTCCAGACCAGACCTTTCTGACCCCCATTTTGACCACCAACAGCATGAACTGTGCTGGAATGCTGTAAATCCACGCGGAACAGCGGGAATACGGCGCGGACGTCTATGGGACCTCTGCGGACACGCTGGACGGGCATGGCATTCAAGAGGGGCAGGGGTTCGAATCCCCTCGGGTCCACCACTCCTCTTCAATTGAGGTTGTCTTGCATGGGTTTACAGCGCGAGCAGTTGACCTCCAATTTTTTTGACCCCCTAAACATTTCTTAACTTTGTTCAGGCGCCAGGTAAGACGGGCGGTCATTCCGACAGGGGGCGAGGTTCTCAGGTGGCGGCTGGATCGTGAGCCAGGGGAGTGCCGATTGGGCACTCAAACGCCGAGTCGGGGGTCGGCATCGCCGTCCTCAGGGGCGGCCTGGTACCCGAAACGAGACCGTCCCGAGAGTGCCCGCCATGCGAACGCGTGCTTGACGGCGACTACGTGCATCGACTACGCGATAGGGTTGCTGCGATGGCGCTGTGCCTGCAGGCCATGGACGCCATCGAGACCCACGACTTCTACGAGATCCGTGGTCGAGCGATACCGCGCCTCGATGGTGCTCACCTCCAACCGCGGACCCAAGGAGTGGCTCAGCGTGAAATTCGGGCCACTGATGCTCTGGTTCGTTTAGCACCGCGTTGATCACCGCTCAACCCATGACGAATCGAGGTTCTCTCCTGCCACGCTTACGGCGAATTTCGCGGCCTTCCGCGCCCGACGCAAGCGACGGCCCTCTGGACACTTTCTAGAAGACGGTCGTTGAGCACCCGGGTGACCGGGATCGGTAGCCGGCTAGAAGTGGTAGGGACCGAAGCGGCCCCAGGCCACCACCGCGGCCAGGATCAATAGCACGGCGTTGATGGGAACGCTCCCGGCTTCCGATCGCCGCAGGTGGGTTGCGGCCGCGCCGATCATGAGGGCCACCAGGCCGAGTGCGGCCAAGGGGGTCAGGAACGTCGCGATGCCCGAGACCGCCGGAACGATCAGCCCGATTGCGGCCAGAACCTCAAGTGCGCCGATTCCCTTGACCTGGGTGTCGGTGAAGTCCTCCACGTAAGACATACGTCCGACCAGCTTCAGCCGAGACTGCGTGAGCTTCATCCCGCCCGCGAAAAGAAAAGTCAGCGCCAGGAGCACCTGCAGGATCCAGAGAGCGATGTTCACTTTACTTTGCCTCTCGATGGTTTGGTAGTCATTAGTTAAAGCTTAATCTATTGATGCCTGCAACATCATCCGGTACTACCATTCGGACCATGAGCCCGGATACCGACGGCTCGATTCCGCTGGTCGCGGCCGAACGCCTGGCCGAGCAGATCGGAGAGCTGGCGCGCCGGCTGATGGCGTTCTTCGACGAGCAGATCGCCGAGCTCGACCTGACGGTCCCTCAGGCGATGCTGCTGCGAAGTCTGGACGGACCCCTGCCTATGAATCAGGTCGCGAACCGTCTCCACTGCGATGCGTCCAACGTGACCGGCATCGTCGACCGTCTGGAGGCGCGCGGCCTTGTCGAGCGGCGCGTCAAGCCCGACGACCGGAGGATCAAGGAGATCGTCTTGACATCTGAGGGCGAGGCGGTGCGCCGGCGCGCCGTTGCGGTGACGTCGAAGGTGCCGGGACTGTCGACGCTCTCCGAGTCAGAGCAGTCTGCTCTAGGCGCGCTCCTGGATCGCGCGCTCGCGCACGGAGCGCCGGTGGCCGACGTCAGCAGCCCGGTCACTGGCGGCGCCAGTCTTCACTGAGCTACCGAGACGCACTGTGTGTGATGGCCCTCCCATGCCAGCGCTGCCTGCAACTCCGCTTGGAGGGGCGTTCGGCCGACGGTAGGGCGACAAGACGTGCGACTGTCGAGACGACAATTAGGTTGACTGCTGGATCCGAGGAGCACGCCGTCCTAGCGCACTCTCACGCCTCTTCAAACGCTGAGTCGCGGTAGCTGAACTCGGGACCGCGCTAGCCTTTGCCGTCCGAATGGGCGCATGGCAGGCCGACCCGGACGAGCGGTTGCCCTGGATCGTCGCGTGCCTCGGAACCGGGGTAGGGGGGCCAAGCACCACATCGAGCAGGTGCAATCTCTGGCCGACGCCGACGCCGACGCCGACGCCGACGCCGACGCCGACGCCGACGCCGACGCGGCTCTCCGCGCCAACACGCTCCTCCACTCCATCACGTCCCCACAGTCGCCTTACTCAAAGCTGGAAGCAAGCATCAAAGCCTTCGATATAGGAGTCGCGGAGGCGCTCGCGTCGATGGAGCGCGGACCGCTGGAGCAGCCCGATCCGCCGCTCGACCAGCGTTTCAGCGATGTCCTTCATGCGTTCAATCTCTTTCTCGATCACATGCCTCATCGGCTCCGAACGGCATTTGACAGGTCGTCGGCCGCCGAGGCCGCCTTCCGCACTGCGTGCAGCTCCGAGTACGACCGCACCTTCCAATATCGACTCGCGTACAACCTGCGGAACGAGGCTGAGCACCGGACGGATGTGCTCTCCGTCAACTACAGCAAGTCGATCGGGACACCAGCGCGGGTGATGGCGGTAATCGCTCCCCAGGTAATCCAGAACGCAGTTCACGGCACCAAGTGGCAGGCGCTCGTCAGGCAGGAGCTAAAGAGGCGACCTCAGCCGATTGATGGGCAGGACCTGTTGGTCGTGTTGCGGGGTTGCGTCCAGCGGATCTACTTCCGGACGCTCCTCGCCCAAAGGGCCGAAATTGACGCGGCGGCCGAGTCGCGCGACGTGGTGTAAATCCTTCCGCGCGGTTCCGCTGACAATCTAAGCGCTCTGCAGCTCGAGCAGGGCTTGCACCACCTCATCCTGTGATGGCTCGTAGAGCTTGTTCATCGACTCGGTACTGAATTTTGCGCACGTGCTCGAGCGCGTGCAGGGCGCGATGGTCCGTCTCGGCGTACGCGCTCCACACTGGGAAAAGCCGCGCCCGATCCACACCGCGAACTTCGACCTCGACGAGTCGGCTCTCGTGGTCGGCGTCGTCACCCTGGCGGCGCTCGCCATCGCGCAACATCAGGCGGCAGCCGCGCAATGAGACTGGTTGTCACACGCAGCACCTTCCTCCGCCGGGTCGACTTCGCTTGGTTCGAGGCCGATCAGGGCAGTTCGTCAAGTCCGTTTAACTACCGGTGCGGTCGACGAATAGGGAGCGGTCGAACCAGTCCTCCTGACGTGGCCAACGAGCCAGAACGGCGCTGACGCGGCTGACGATGAGGCTGAACTCGTGGTGCGCGATTCCGACCATCAGCAAGCAGCCCGCGTGACGGCGCTCCGCGCCTCCCCACTCACGAAGGATCGGAGCGAAGTCGCGGACATTGAAGGTGATCAGGATTCGGCGCTGCACCGTCGCCAGCTCGAGCACGGCCGCGTCCGCCAGCCCTTCTAGATCCTTGTGCTCATCAAGCGCCATTACGTCATGCCCGGCCGCGCGAAACCGGTTGGCGATTACGCTCCCTGACACGTGGGCGTCGAGCAGGAGGCGCAGGCCGCCTACTCCTGGTTGGTATCAGCAGGGATAAAGGGGTACTCGGACTGCAACTGCCCGAGGCTGCGACGGTTGACCGATATCGCTGCCTCGATCTCTTCTGGAAACTCCCGTTCGTAGGCGAGCGCAATCTCGAGCTGCCGCTCGCTGAGATACGAGTCTTTGAGGATGCGGCGGCTGTCCTTGCCCACGTCCTGCCAGGCCTGGACGATCTCCCATACGTCGAGCGAGCTGCCGATGACCCAGGCTCGACGTGACCAGTCTGGCCCGCGAAAGGCGATGCCCGGGAATCGCCGGGTCCGCTCCGCCTCATCCGCCAGCTCTTCAAGAACCGCGCCCTTACTTCGCTTGGTCTCGCGTGCAATGGCGGCAATCCTGGCCTCGATCCGCGGCTGAAGTCTCACAGTGAAAGGATCCGTCTTCGCCACGAACCGAGTGTAGTCCATGCGAACACAATGTACTCGCCGCGCTAAACAGCGCTTCGAGGCGCGCTAGGTCCGAGTCCAACCGCCTAAGCGCCCGGCGAGTCACCGTGCAGTGAAACTCGCGGAGCGGCTACGCAGAGGCCGTGCAGTCGCGATCACCAGACCGATCGACGGGGGGCGATCGAGCGAAGCCAAAGGATCGTCTTGGCTGCCTGCTCGCCGATGTCGGTCAGCGAAACGCCCCTATCGGGCGACGTGCCCTTCTCCACCATCCCGAGGATGTCGAAGGGCTGCATGGCGTCCCAGAACCGGAAGGACACCATGTCTGCATCAAGGGCCCGGCCATCGCTCGGCTTCCAGCCCATCTCGGAAAGAATCGGCGCGACGTTGGCTTCGATCTGGCCTCGCTGTACCGGCCCTTGCAGAAGCTGGACCAGCAGCAGCTCCCTCAGTGCGCTGGCGAAGTCCTCGCCGCGGGCGAGCGTCCGAGTGACCTGGACCCAGAGCACGCTGTTGTCCGTTTGAGCGCGGTGGCCGGCGTCGGTCAGGACCAGGCGTCCTTGGGAGCGTCGGATTAGGCCAGCGTCCTTGGCTAGCTCTCGCAGTGTCAGCATTTGCGGTACATCGGCCTCGCTGCGCGGCTCGCCTTGCCAGTGCCACCACCCCAGTTCCTTGGTCAGAGTTCGAACAGTGGACGGCGGTAGGTAGCCCGCCTGCGTAAGCGTGGGCTTGATGGCGATGAGCTCGAGCAGCCGTACGAGCGGAAGCAGGCCGTCGCTCAAAGCAGCCGGGGCGGCTGGTGGCAGCCGGACAATGTCCCTGACGTCCTTTAGGAAGGCCTTCCGGAGCGGACGACCTGGCGGTTCTGCCCACAGTTGCTGGCGTTCCGCCCAGACAGCGGCTTGCGGGGTCCGCTCATCGAGCGAGTGGAAGGGCGTGGTCAGGTAGCGGCGCACAACCTCGTCCTGAGCTGCCCTCCAGCCCCTGGTCCCCGGCGTCAACTCGCCCTCCGAAATAGCCCGCTCGAGCCAGTTCGCTGCCGACTGGTAGACAGCTGCCTCGGTCACACCCATGACCTCGCCCCAGGCCAGCAACTCCGAGTCTGGGGGCTCCACTCCAGACTCTTCCAGCGCCTTTCTGAGCGCTCGATGGCCGGCGCTGCGGTCGCGGTCCCATTCCTGCAGCACTCGCATGGTCACCGGAGCACGACAGACCGCGGCTGCGTCCTCGTAACCCAGCTCCCCCAGAAGCTCGGCGAGCGCGAGGGCGACTTTGCGGTGCTCCTCGAGGTCAGTCAGGAACTTGGCCGGCAGTTGGTACCAGAGGAAGTACTCGAGGTCGTGCAGGCCAACCACCGGGGAGTCGCCGCTGGCAGTGAGCCAGTCCCAGGCGACGCGGGCATCCATCGCCCATCGCCTGTCGCCCAGCTCCAGTAGGGGCAGCACGGTCTCTGCCGGCAGATCCCATGGCATTCAGCGGTTCAAATGATGAGCGAAGGTTGGCCGAGCTGGAAGTCCGGTCGCCTCAGGCGGAGGGTGGTTATGGCCACTCCTCACACAATTTGACAATTCGTCGAGCAGCTCACCGGGGTAGGGGATGCGAAGGCCGGTGCCGAGACACCGTCAAAGTGACGATCCCGCCTGACGAGTGCATCGGCGTCTTCGCGAGGGTGAGCGCGATCAGGTAGTCGTCGCCGGCATTCTGCAGTAACCTGCCACGACTTGGCCCAGTGGTGGTGTCGTTCACCCCAGAGCAGGCGAGCGAGCACTTCGACTGGCTGGGACTGTTCTTCGCGATCGGCGCGGAGCGGAAATCCCTGAGACCTCGATCCGAACCTGGTGAGATGCTCAGCGCTCGTTGCCCGCAGGCGCTCCGGGCGCCATTGGGGTACATTGGGTGACATGAGTGAGCCTCTTGATGCTCGAGTGAACGCGCGCGTTCCCAGTAGGGTCAAAGACGAGCTGGCTGAGCTAGCTCGACGCAGGCGGCTAGAAGAGAGCGAGGTCGCCAGGACCTTGCTCGACGAAGGCCTTCGGCGAGAGAACCACCCTGGCATCGTGTTTCGGGCGACGCCCGCCGGCCGGGAGGCTGCGATCGAGGGGCGACGTCTCTACGTCTGGCAGGTCGTCGAGACGGTCCGCGCCTCCGGCGGCCAGGTCGAGGAGGCGGCGGAATCTCTTGGCCTTCGTCCCGATCAGGTTCGGACGGCCCTCGATTACTACGCTGAGTACCCCGCAGAGATCGACGAGCTGATCGACGCCAACCTACGAGAGGCCGATGAAGCGCAAGGTCGGTGGGAGCGGCAGCGCCGCGTGCTCGCCCGCTGAGGCTCCTTCTCGACGAGATGCTGGACCCGGAGATCGCGGTCCAGCTCCGTCGCCGTGGATGGGACGTCGAATCGATCCAAGGTGACCACAGGGACTTGCTCGGCCAAGACGACATCACAGTCCTCAAGCGAGCGAAGGAGATGGGACGGGTCCTGGTCACCGACAACGTTCGCCACTTCGTGCCCCTCCACGAGTGGTACGTGGCGCAACACGAGGTACATGCGGGGCTGCTGCTCACGCATCCCAGGACGTACCCGCGGAGCAAGCGAACGGTTGGCCTTTGGGTCGAGGGCCTCGAGCAGACCTTGAAGTCGCTGGCGCCGAAGTCCACAGACAACCTGTACGAGTGGCTGCGGCCGCCGCGAGACTAACGATTCTGACCCCCTTTTTGACCACCAACAGCATGAACTGGGCTGGAATGCTGTAAATCCAATGGAACAGCAGGAATACAGCGCGGACTTCTATGGACGTCCTCGCACGCGCCATGGCGGCACGCCGAACATCGCCGAGCCGTTCCTCTGTGAGTTGCCCAGCCCAGGTCGATCGATCGCCGTGCGCAGCGGCACCTCGGCCCGGCTGGTGCTGCTGGACGCGACCGGCGAGCGCGCGCGGGGAGCCACCTGGAGGGAAGGGGGCTGACCAAGGGGAACACGGCCAGAACCACAGGCTCCGGACACAGGGCCGGAATGCGCCTGTCACTGGGGCTGGACCGTGTGCGGCAGGCGGAGCACCGCGTTGCCGCTACTCACCCAAGGTAGGAGCCCAGTGCGGTAGTGCCGCTCGCTGGGATCTGTGCGGGGGGCGGGGAGCAATCCCTGTCCCTACCGCGATCCTCACGTAAGCCCCGGGCCAGCCGGGCAGGCGAATGACAGGCGCACTATGCGCTTGACATATCCTCCATCCTATAGGATAGTCCAGCCCAGGAGGTGATCGGATTGAGGTTCCGCACCACCAGCGGAGCGCTGGTCGTTGTGGTCGGCCTATTACTGGCTGGCTCTTCGGTTGTTCTGGCACCTGTCGCGCGTGGCGCCGTGCAAACCACGCTGTACGCGTCACCGACAGGCACGGCGACCAGCGGGTGCGCGTTGTCGACGCCATGCAGCCTGGACGCCGCTCAAGCCGTGGTTCGAACGCTGACGGCGAGTATGACTGGGGACGTGGTCGTCGACCTTCGCGGCGGCGTGTACAGACGATCCACGCCGTGGTCGTTCTCCGACGCGTCGGGCGACTCCGGACGCAACGGATATCGCGTTATCTATCAGGCCTACCCGGGGGAGACGCCAGAAGTCAGTGGTGCGCAGCGCATTACCGGTTGGACGCTGTACGATAGCGGCCGGAATATCTGGCGTGCGAACGTGGGCACGCTGCATACGCGCGAGCTGTACGTAAACGGCATGCGAGCGGACCTGGCGCGCGGCCCCATCAACCCTTCCGGCTGGAGCCCCACGTCGACTGGCCTCACCGCCCCGGACTCGTCCATGGCGTCGTGGCCTGATGTCGTGGGCGCCGAAGTCGTAAGCGAGAACACCTGGGTGCACAAGTCCTGTCCCATCACCGCCGCGAGTGGCACCGCCATCACATTAGCCCAGCCGTGCTACACGAACACCGAGCTCCCATACAACTTTGCCAGCGGCGCTGTGGTCAACCAGAACCCCTACAACGTCTCGTGGGTTCAGAACGCATACGAGCTTCTGAGCACGCCCGGGCAGTTCTACCTCGCCTCGGGCGGGCTTCTCTACTACGTTCCACGCCCGCATGAGGACATGTCGTCTGCTGATGTCGAGGCACCTGCCCTTGAAACACTTGTCTCGGGCTCTGGTACTGGTTCCTCGCCCTTGACCAACATGACGTTCTCGGGGCTGACGTTCGAGCACGCGACGTGGCTGACACCTGGCACGAGCGAGGGTTATGCAGAGGGGCAGGCGCAGTGGCGGATTACCGGCAGTGGTCGAACCCAGGTGCCGATGAGCGACTTGACGAGGACAGCCGGGCAGGTCACCTTCAATCACGACAGCAATCTCGTCTTCACCGGTGACACGTTCAGTCATCTCGCGTCTGTGGGCTTGGAACTCGGTATCGGCAGCAAGAACGACACGATCATCGGCTCACGCTTCATTGACATAGGCGGCACGCCGATCCAAATCGGCAGTGTCGACAGCGTTGACCGCACAGCAGCTGCAGCCGAGCAGGTTACGGGCAACCTGGTGAAGGACAACGCGATCTCCTTCGGGGGCCAGGTGTATCGGAGCGCCGTTGGGATCTTCGTCGGCTATACCACCGGCACTACGGTGACCCGCAACGTGATTGGCCAGCTGCCATATACGGGAGTCAGCGTGAATCTGGGCTGGGAGGGCACTTCCTACAGCGGTAGCGCCGTTGTCACCTACAACGAGATCTTCCAGGACATGCGCGTCCTCGATGACGGGGGGGCCCTGTACACGCAAATGGCGATGACCGCAACATCCACTATGGCCTACAACTGGCTGCACGACGAGGACTACACCGGTGGCGCGCCGCTTTATCTGGATTCTACGACCAGCAACTGGACGGTGCACGACAACGTTCTGCAGACAGGGTCGGACGCCTCACGCAATATTCAGAACTGCTGTGGCGTTCCGGCCACGAATAACAACGTCCAATACAACTACAGCAATGGCTCCGGGACTTTGCACGGCACGCCGGATCCCTCGAACACCGTGGCCAACAACTACGACAACCTCACGAGCTTCCCGGCTGCGGCGCAATCCATCATGGCTCAGGCTGGACTGGAGCCCGCATACGCGAACCTTCTTAGCGGCCGGACGATCAACGACAATGCGCGGAGCCTTCAGTACAGCGGGCCTGGCTGGGGGTATTCCAACCATCGCGGGTATGGCGACTTCGACGACGACGTCCACTACAGTTATTCGGCGGGGGCCACCGTCCAGGTCTCCTTCTACGGGAACGGCATCTCGTGGCTCGCCCAACGTAGCGACCAGACCGGCCCGGCTGAGATCTTCGTCGATGGCGTGGACGAAGGGACGGTCAGGCCGGTCACATCGCCGCCGCCGTACCCGACGCAACAGGTCGACTACCGCATCGACGGCCTCGTCCCTGGCTGGCACACGTTGAAGATCGTCAACAATGCCAACCAGCTGATCACCATCGACGCCTTCACGGTCGACAACGGCTGGTCCGCCAGCAACGACACATCAAGCAGCATCACCTATTCGGGCTCAGGTTGGGGCTACTCGTCGTCGCGTGGCTACGGTGACTACATGGACGACGTGCACTACAGCTACTCAGCGGGTGCGTCGGCCACCTTCGCCTTCTCGGGCACTGGAGTGTCGTGGTTGGCGCAGCGTAGCGATCAGACCGGGCCGATCGAGGTCTACGTCGATGGTGTCGACGAGGGAACGGTCACTCCCAAGACAGCGGCTGCGCCTTATCCGGTCCAGCAAGTCGACTACTCACTGGTCGGTATGGCGCCGGGCAACCATAAGTTACAGATCGTCAACAAGACCGCCGCACTTATCACGATCGATGCGTTCGTGGTCGAGGGCGGCCGGCAGATCGTCAACGACACATCCAGCGCAGTCGTCTACACGGGCTCGGGTTGGGCGTACTCATCCGGTCGTGGCTACGGCGACTATGGGGACGACGTGCACTACACCTCGACTGCCGGGGACGCAGTGACAGTCCTGTTCAACGGAACAGCGGTGAGCTGGCTCGCACAGCGCAACAACCAAAGCGGACCGGTCGAGATCTTTCTCGATGGCGTCGACGAGGGAGCAATCAATCCTCCGATGAGCAACGCGCCCTACCCGGTCCAGCAGCTCAACTACGCCATCACGGGCCTTGCCGCAGGATTCCACACGCTCCGCATCGTCAACAACACAAACGCCCTTCTGGTCATCGATGCGTTCACATCGCGGTGGTAGCCATCGCGTACACATCTCGGAATCTCTGCCGCGTCTTGCGGCACTTCACTCCGGTTGTATAACCAGCACGAGGTCGACTATCGATGCTTCACCTGAGGCGGCGACGATCGCCGCATTCCATGACCTCGGCGATCTACGCGTAAGGGATGGATGCCTCAGGTGCGGGGCTCTTCTGGCTGTCGCGCGCTGGACAACCCGCTAACGAGACGTGCTTGTGAACTTCGTAGGTGCTCGGTCATGGCCTCGGCGGCGCCCACCTCGTCGCGGCGGCTCACCGCGTCCAGGACGCGTTGATGCTCGGTCAGCGTGTCTTCTTGAATCCCAACGGCGTAGTAGAGCCGATACAACTGCGCATGGGGCCGCAAGCGCTCGAGCGTCTCAACCATAAGGCTGACTCCGCTCGCGGTCGCGAGCGCCGAATGAAAAGCAGCGTCCCGAGCCGCAAAGAGTTTGTAACTCTTGTATCCCTCGCCGCGGACCGGCTGGGCCATCTCGACGATGAGATCCTCCAGATGGGTGATCTGGCGGGGCGTGGCCGCTTGAGCGGCCCAGCGGGCGCAGGCCGGCTCGAGCAAGAGCCGCATCTTGAAGAGCTCCTCTAGCTGCGCCGCGTCCATCAGCGGCGCCGCTGTATAGCCGTGGTGAGGGCGCTTGGCGACGAGGCCATCGGACTCCAGCCGCGCAAGCGCCTCCCGGATGGGTGTAGGCGAAACGCGGAGGTCGCGGGCAAGCCCGTCGATGGAGAGGCGTGCTCCGGGCTCGACGACGTTGTCCATCAACTTCGACTTCAGAATCTCGTAGATCTGGTCGGCGAGGACCGAGCGCTGGGGCACGACGACACTCGCCCACGGCGAATCCACTCTGGCGTCTCCGAGCACTGGCTACACCCTATATGAAGTGGGGCTAAGTGTGGCAACCTGGGCCCGCGCAATGGCGCCGGCATAACCGAGGGTTGACATCACGCTATCGGGGCCTTAGCCTCCATAGATCCTATAGGAAATATCCACAGCAGGAGGACAGGGACGTGAAGAAGGGCACGCGCAACATTTGGTCGCTCGCGGCCGTGGTGTCCGTAGCGGGGCTGCTGGCTGGTTGCGGCAGCTCGCCGTCGAACGCGGGCGGAAGCCCCGCAAAGTCCAAGCAGATCGTCATCGGGTTGTCGAACCAGACGATGGCCGTGACATTTCCAGTGGGCCTTGCCAAGGGAGCGCAGCGGGAGGCAGACCGGCTGGGGGTGAAGCTGGTCGTCTTGGACTCGAAGGGTGATGTGCAGAAGCAGGGCAGCGACATCCAGGACCTGATCGCGCAGAAGGTCAATGGCATCCTGATCGTGCCCAACTCGCCGGGTCCAGCACAGGCCATGGTCGACCAGGTAGCCGCGGCGGGCATCCCGATCGCCTCGGTCCACGGTGCAGTCGGGACGGGACCCGCGGACGTTCCCTACAGCAAGCTGGCCTTCACTATCAACGAGAGCGCCGACCAGCTCACGCACAACGAGGCAAGCCTTGCTAAGCAGGCGCTGCCACACGGCGGAAAGATTGCGATCATCCAGGGCGCGGCCGGCTTCGCCGAGAACACTACGTGGACGGCAGGGTTCAAGTCTGAGTTGGCGGCCGCCAGCGGCTTCCAGATCGTGGCGACGCAGCCAGGTGACTGGGTAGCCGAGAAGGGTGAAGCGGCATGCCAGGGGATCCTGAGCGCGCACCCCGACATCGACTTGTTCTACGCCCTTTCTGACGACATGGCCGCCGGCTGTGCCAAAGCCGTCGCCGTGGCGCATTCACATGCCCAGGTTCTGGGCAACGGTGGAAGCAAGTTGGGGATCGCGGGCATCAAGGACGGATCGATCTTCGGCGACGTGTGCTACAAGCCCGAAGACGAGGGAGCGAAGGCATTCGACCTGCTCTACGACATCGTCACCGGCAAGAGTGCCGCGCCGCACAAGGTTCTCTCGTACGACACGCCGGCCATCACGAAGGCGAACGCGGATCAGTGCATTCCGCAGTGGTGAACACCGCTGCTCTGAGTGCCGCGACACCCGAGCAGGTCTTGCTGATTCGAGCGATCAGCAAGACCTACCCAGGGGGTACGCGGGCGCTGCGAGAGGTCTCTCTCGATCTGCGCCCCGGCCGAGTCCACGGCCTCGTTGGCGCTAACGGCGCCGGCAAGTCCACCCTGATCAAGATCATCGCCGGCGCCGAGCTCCCCACCACCGGGGAGCTCTACTGGCATGGTCACAAGGTGTCTTGGCGCCGTCCGAGTGATGCCCAGGCTGCCGGCGTCGGAGTGGTGCACCAACAGAGCCCGGTAGCGCCAACCCTGACCGTGCTGGAGAACGTCTTCCTCGGCCAGCGAAACCACCGGCTGTGGAGGCCGGCCCACCGCGGTGCCGAACTCGACCGCCTTTGCCAGTTGATGCAATTTCACATCGACCCGCACGCACCGGTGGCTGGCTTGTCAATCGGTGATCGGCAGATGGTCTCGGTGCTGCGTGCTCTCGCGCTGCGACCATCGCTTCTGCTGCTCGACGAGCCGACGGCGTCGATCTCGGCCTCCGAGCGCGTCACCGTGCTGGCCGCGCTTCGGCGACTCGCTGCCTCCGGAGTGGCCGTCGTCTTCGTTTCGCACTTCCTCAACGAAATCGCTGAGGTGTGCGACTTCGTGAGCGTCCTTCGTGACGGTCAACTCGTCGACGAGTTTCAGGTGGAGGCGCTCAGCCACGAGCGGCTGGTCGATGGCATTGTCGGAACGCGCCTGCGGGCGGTGGAAGTTGCACGGCGGAAGCAGACGCCCGGGCCGACGGTGCTTGAGGTCCGCAAGTTGCGGTCGGCGCGGATTCCTTCGCCGATTTCTTTGAAAGTCCGCGCTGGGGAGATCCTGGGCATTGCGGGCGTCCTCGGCTCCGGAAGGACATCGCTGCTGCGTGCCATCTTTGGAGCGGACCGTCGAACCTCGGGAGAAGTGCTCGTCAGTGGCCGCCGCCTACCGGCGCACACCTCCTCCGCTGTGCGACATGGAGTCGCGTTCGTTCCAGAGGATCGACTAGGGCAGGGCCTGATACCTGGTTGGGAGATCTGGCGCAACATCTCAATCTCAGACCTTCGCCGCTTGAGCCGACGCTTCGGTGGGCTCAACTTCGCTGCCGAGCGTGGGCGGGCAGCAAGAGCGTGCCGGGAGCTCGGTATCGTGGCGCGATCGATCGACACACCTGTGAAGGAGCTTTCCGGTGGTAACGCGCAGAAGGTCGTGTTTGCCAAATGGACCTACAAGCGGCCAGCAGTCCTACTGCTTGATGAGCCGACAGCCGGAATCGACGTCGTGGGCAAGGCTGATCTGATCGCCTTGACACGGTCCATGGCGAGCGAGGGGGCCGCCATCATCATCGCTTTGTCGGAGTTCGAAGAGCTACTCAGTGTCGCCGACCGCGTTGTGGTCCTGCACAGGGGCCGGATCGCCGGTTACTACGATTCAGGCAGCTTGACAGCTGCTCAGCTCACGGCAGCCGCCGGCGGTCTGTCCTGACGGTGGAGCAACCTCAAGCAAGATCGGGCGAGAGGCTCCAGAGTTTTCGTCCGCTGCTCGATGCGCTTCGTCCACAGCGTGCCGGCGTCAGCTACGCACTGGTGCTTCTCGTGCTCGCCTTGGCTGTCACTACCGCCCTCCGGGGACAGCCGCCGTACCTGTCCACAGTGAATGTCTCCAACATCCTCGGACAGGCGGCGCCGGACGCGATCCTGGCCGTCTTCATGACGGTAGTGCTCATCTCGGGCAACTTCGATCTGTCCATTGCCTCGGTCGCTGCACTCGCTGCGGCGCTCGCCCTGAAGACCATTGACAGCCTCGGCATGCCGGCAGCGGTCACCCTGGCCTTGCTCGTTGGGCTGGGCGTCGGCACCATCAACGCGACGCTCGTGCAGAAGATCGGCGTCAACGCCTTCATCGTCACTCTCGGCACGATGACCGCGGTGCGGGGCGTGGTCCTCATCATCCTCAACGGCGAAAGTGTCAGCGCACAGTCCCAATCTCTTGTTGCCCTGGACAGCACGGTCCTCCGCGTCCCGTGGTATCTCGCTGTATTTGTCGGCGTGATCGTCCTCGCCGGCTGCGCTCGCCGAGCGGCGAGCATGCGTACTGCTAGCGCGCCACCGCTTGACGGATTCTTCCTCGCCTCAGTCATGGTCGGTGTGGGATGTGTCGTCACCGGCGCGTTCATGCCCGACTTGCTGAGTCAGCCGTTGCCGGTGTGGCTGATGCTCACGGTTGCCACCATCGTGGCGATCGGATTGAGGTTCCTCGTTAGCGGACGCAATCTCTACGCCGTCGGCAGCAACCCGGAGGCCGCCCGCCTTTCCGGCATCAGAGTCGACCTGTACAAGATGGGCCCGTTCGTCCTGTCCGGCGTGACATCCGCGGCTGTCGGGCTGCTTTACGCCGGTCGGTTCAACTCCGTCGACCCGAACGCTCTTACCGGGACCGAGCTCACTGTCATAGCGGCGGCGATCTTGGGCGGAACATCGCTCTTCGGCGGTGCTGGGTTCGTCGGCAAGTCCGTACTGGGCACCATCGTGCTCTTCACGCTCAGCAACGGCTTCAACGTGCTCAACCTCGGCTCCAACTACCAGTACGTTGTCCAGGGCGCGGTGTTGATCGCGGCGTCGGCCGTCTACACGGTCGCCACCAGAAGCCGGTCAAAGGCCAACCACGAGTCTGCGCCCGGCTCCGTGAGCAGCGCTGCGGTAGGTGCGATACGGCGGGAGGAGGACGACCGCGTGCGCCAACCAATATCGGAGACAAACTCATGAGCGTTGGTGGCTCGGTGCCGGCGCTGGTCGAGCGTGACGTCTGGATCCCGATGCGGGATGGCGTCCGCATGCAGACGGACATCTGGCGTCCCGCGGACGGCCTTCGCCACCCGATACTGCTGCAAAGAACACCCTACAACCGGGCTGACTCGTTCGCGACCATAGTGACGGCTGGGATCGAACCGCTTCGTGCTGTCGCCGCCGGCTTCGTCGTGGTCATCTCCGATACGCGTGGCCGTTTCGGTTCAGAGGGCTTCTTCGAGCCCTTCAAACACGAGGCGCTGGATGGCTTCGACACCGTCCAATGGCTCGCTCAGCAGAGCTACAGCAATGGCCGCGTCGGAATGTACGGTGCGTCGTACTACGCCGCAACTCAGTTGCTTGCCGCCACCGCCCAGCCCCCAGCGCTGTCGGCGCTGGCCACGCAAATGACCGCCTCCGACTACCACGACACGTGGACCTACCGAGGCGGTGCGCTGGAGTTGGGATTCACTCTGTATTGGGCTATCGGCCTCGCCGCAGCAGAGTTAGAGCGACGGAGAGGCGCGGGAGAGCGCCTCGACGCTGAAGCCGAAGCACTGAACGCTCTCGCCGCCGACCCGCACGCGGCCTTCGAGCGGCGTCCTCTGTGCGACATCTACCCGCTCACCACCTTGCTCCCGGCCTGGAACGAGTGGGTGACCCACCCCGACCGAGACGACTACTGGAAATCCCTGAGTCCCCTGAAGAACCTCACCAGTTCGGCCATTCCGACGCTCCACATCGGCGGCTGGTTCGACATCTTCCTCCCCGGCACACTTGCCAACTACACGGCGATGTCGGCGGCCTCGTCAGCGGCCGGCACGGAGCAGCGACTGGTCGTCGGACCCTGGGCCCACGCCGCCTGCCACGACGCGCTCGGTGAGGTGTACTTCGGCTCGACTGCTGCCGCCGCGTCGCTCGACTTGACGCAACTGCAACTCGATTGGTTCACCCAACACCTCACCAACGAGCCGGTGGAGGTAGATGAGCCGCCCGTCCGCGTGTTCTGCATGAACGCCAACGTATGGCAGACCTTCGACGAATGGCCGCCAGCGTCAGCGGTCACTACTCCTTATTACTTCGCCAGCGACGGGACGCTCTCGCCCGAGGATCAAAGCGCTCGCGACGCGGCGCGGGAGCCGGAGGACCACTCGACCTTCGTGTATGACCCGGCAAACCCAGCGCCCACCATCGGTGGAGCGACATTCTTGCCCGGTGCTTACGTCGGGCACAACGCGGGCCCACGGGACCAACGACCGGTCGAGGCGCGAGAAGACGTCTTGAGCTTCACGAGCGCGCGTCTAACCCGGGATCTCGACGTCATAGGGCGCGTCAGGGTCGTTCTCCACGCGTCCACAACGGCAGCCGACACCGACTGGACGGCTGCGTTCGTCGACGTACACCCAGACGGGCGTGCGATCAAAGTGTGCGACGGCATCGTCCGGGCGAGGTACCGGCACGGCACAGATGCCGCAGAGCCGATCACCCCCAATGCGACGCACGAATACGTGATCGACCTTGGCGCCACCGCCATTCGCGTAGCAGCGGGGCACGCGCTCAGGGTGGATGTCTCTAGCTCGAGCTTTCCGAAGTTTGACCCGAACGCGAACGACGGCGGCCCGACGCACATGGCCACCGAGGCTGACTACGTCACCGCTACTCAGCGCATCTGGCATGACGCCACGAAGCCTTCGCGTCTGGAACTGCCGATAATCCCGCGGCCGCCGCGTGCTGCCGCCTACTGAGACGGGGAGGGAGAGGACAGCCATGGCGCCCATCGTCAAAGCGGAACTCCGCATGGTCGACCTGAAGCCATTGACCAGACGGACGGATGCCATTCAATCCTTCATCAGCCAGGAGACGCCCATCGTCACCCTCACGGACGCAACGGGCGCCACCGGGACCGGCTACACATACACGATCGGGTCCGGCGGCAAAGCCATCATCACTCTTTTGCGCGACCATCTCCTCCCGCGCCTCATCGGGCTCGACGCCGATGCCGTGGAGAGCAACTGGCGCACGCTGCTCTTTGACGTTCACGCGCTGGCGGTCGGCCCCGTTAGCTCCCTCGCTCTCGCGGCTGTCGACACGGCAGCTTGGGATCTCCGCTGCCGGCAACTGGGCTTGCCGCTCCACAAGGTCGCCGGCGGAGCGCAGGAAAGGCTGCCGGTGTACAGCACGGAAGGCGGCTGGCTCAACCTCAGCTGTGACCAGTTGGTCGAGGAATCCGTCCGGGCTAAGGAGCGGGGCTTCAAGGGCGCCAAGATCAAGGTCGGTAAGCCTCGCCAGCATGAAGACCGGGCGCGGCTCCGCGCCGTTCGAGACGCCGTCGGTAGCGACTTCGAGCTCATGGTGGACGCTAACCAGGCATTCCTGGTCGACGAGGCGGAGCGTCGCGCCCGCCTGTTCGACGACCTCGATCTGGCCTGGATCGAGGAGCCGTTACCGGCCGATGACGTCGCCGCCCACGCGAAACTCGCCCGCGCCTGTGCGACGCCGCTCGCCGTTGGCGAGTCTCTCTACAGCGTCAGCCAGTTCAAGGACTACCTCAAAGCAGACGCTTGCTCGGTGGTCCAGGTGGATGTCGCTCGCGTCGGCGGGATCACTCCCTGGCTGAAGGTTGCCCATCTGGCTGAAGCGTTCAACGTGGCGGTAGCCCCCCACTTCCTGATGGAGCTGCACGCGTCGCTTGGATGCGCCGTGCCCAACGGTCGATGGGTCGAGTACATCCCGCAGCTGGACAGCATTACGAAGGCGGGTCTCAGGGTCGAGGACGGGTTCGCTTACCCGCCCGATCGGCCGGGGCTTGGCATCGACTGGGACTGGGAGGCCATCGCCGACCAGCAGCTTCCTGAAGCCTGGTCGACCATCGATTGATGAGCTACTTCAAGGATCTAGGAGAAGCGAACTTATGCGGCTGGCTCGGATAGGAAAGCGGGGTCAGGAGCGACCCGCCATTAGCGTCGACGATGAGCGTTGGTTCGACGTGAGCGACCTCACCGGCGACGTCGATGGTGCCTTCCTTGAGAGTGGCCTGGCTCGAGCCGCCAACGCTGCCCGGGCAGGCGAGCTCGCCGAGCTGGATGCTGGACGGCGGTTCGGTCCGCCACTGCGCAAGCCGGGAAAGATCGTCTGTGTTGGCCTCAATTACCGCGACCACGCCGCGGAGACTGGTGCCGACATACCGTCTGAGCCGATTCTGTTTCTCAAGTCGGGGGACACGGTGGTCGGCCCGAACGGTGACGTTGTGATCCCCAGAAGCTCCGCGAAGACTGACTGGGAGGTGGAGCTGGCGGTGGTGATCGGGCAGGAAGCCAGCTACCTGCGCACCCCGGACGAGGCGGACAAGGCCATCGCCGGGTTCGCGATCTCGAATGACGTGTCCGAGCGCGAATTCCAGCTCGAGCGCGGGGGCCAGTGGGAGAAGGGCAAGAATTGCGCCACATTCAACCCTCTGGGTCCGTGGATCAGGACAGCGGACGAGGTCATGGACATGCAACGTCTGCGGATGCGGTTGTGGGTCAACGGCGAGCTGCACCAGGATGGCTGCACCGCCGACATGATCTTCGGGGTCCGACATCTCGTTTGGTACATCAGCCAGTTCATGACGTTGTATCCGGGCGACGTCCGTAACACCGGCACGCCGGCCGGTGTTGCGCTGGGCCGACCTGAGGTCGAGTACTTGCGCCCAGGGGACGTGATGGACGTTGAGATAGATGATCTTGGCCACCAACGGCAGCAGACAAGGGGTGCATGAGTGAACCTCCGCATCAACAACGCGCACAGTCGCACCCCGGGAGCATCGAGTCAGGGCGCCCTTGCCGGCTGGCGCTGGTGAACCCACAAGAGCAGGTAAGGCTTGGCGGCACGCCCGTCCAGGTGACGCGCTTGGGACTGGGCGCGGCACCCTTGGGAGGCCTTTACCAGGAGTTGACCGACGAGGCCGCCGCCGAAGTTGTCCAGGCGTCCTGGGACTCCGGCATTCGCCTTTTCGACACGGCGCCCCTCTACGGCTACGGGGTATCCGAGCGGCGCTTGGGCAGCAATCTTCGGGACAAACCGCGGGGTGAGTTTGCCCTCGCGACCAAGGTCGGCCGGCTCCTGCGGCCGGGAGTAGCCCCCGACCCCAGTCAGTTCCACAATGGCGAGCCGTTCTTTAAGGGAGCCCCGCCAGTCAGCCCAGTCTTCGACTTCGGTTACGACGGGGTCATGCGCTCGGTCGAGGAGAGTCTCGACCGCCTGGGTCTGGACCGGATCGACATCCTCCACATCCACGACCCTGACGATCACTACGAGGCGGCGCTGGCCGGCGCTTATCGGGCGCTAGACCGCCTCCGGTCTGAGGGCAGCATCGGCGCTGTCGGTGCGGGTATGAACCAGGCGGCAATGCTCGCACGCTTCGCCCGCGCCGGTCGCTTTGACTGCTTTCTTTTGGCGGGTCGGTACACACTGCTCGACCAGTCCGGTCTCGAAGAGCTGCTGCCGCTTTGTCAGACCGAGGGGATCTCGGTCATCGCGGGCGGAGCATTCAACAGCGGGGTGCTTGCCGGCCCCGGGCCCGGCGCACGCTACAACTACGTTCCCGCGCCGCCGGAGATCCTGGAACGGGCGTGCCGGATTGCCTCAGTCTGCGAGCATCACGGCGTCCCCCTCAAGGCGGCGGCTGTCCAGTTCCCTTTGGGGCACCCAGCCGTGGCCAGCGTGCTCGTGGGGTGCCGCTCCCCGCTGGAAGTGAAGGAGAACGTCGAGATGTTTCGTCATCCGATCCCCAGCGACCTCTGGCGGGAGCTGAAGCATGAGGGCCTGCTGTCCGAGGAGGTGCCGGTGCCGTGATCGACGCTCTCGTCGTCGACGCTCACCACCATTTCTGGGACCCCTTCCGAGTCGATTACCCCTGGATGACAGACGAGCTGGCCGCCATCCGAAGGCAGTTCGGCCCTGACGATCTGCGCCCCCTGTTGACGGAGAACGGGGTCGACCGGACAGTGCTGGTCCAGACTAGGTCCAGCCTGGAGGAGACCCGGGAGTTCTTGCAGACCGCGGAGTCTGCGGGCTTCGTGGCCGGGGTCGTCGGCTGGGCAGACCTTACTGCCCCCGGCGTTGCCGGGGAGCTGGAACGCTTGCGACAGGCCCCGGGCGGAAATCGGCTGGTCGGGATCCGCCACCAGGTCCACGATGAGCCGGATCCGCGCTGGCTGTGCCGGCTCGACGTCCGCAGGGGCCTGGCGGCGGTCGAAGAGGCCGACCTCGCCTACGACCTCCTCGTCCGGGCGCCCCAATTGCCCGCTGCGTTGGAGAGTGCGCGAGTGTTCCCGGCGCTGCGGTTCGTGGTCGACCACGCCGCTAAGCCGCGGATCGCAGGTGGCCAGGTGGATCAGGAGTGGGCTGATGCGCTGTCGCCACTGGCGGACCTTCCGAATGTGACCTGCAAGCTGTCCGGCCTGGTCACCGAGGCTCACTGGAAAAGGTGGACGGCGGGTGACCTCGAGCCCTACGTGCGCTCCTGCCTGGACTGGTTCGGCGAGGACCGTCTGCTCTTCGGCTCCGACTGGCCGGTCTGCCTGCTGGCCAGCAGTTACTCGCGCTGGGTGGAGACGCTGCGCGAGTTGCTCAGTGGGGTTGCCCCGGAAGCCATTCCGAAGGTGTTCGGGGTCAACGCCATCCGGGTCTACAGGCTCGAGCGGGGGATCTGATCACGAGCAAGTTCCTTTGAAGGGAGGGGCGGTGCAGACGTACGGTATGACGCTGCTGGTGAAGGACGACCCTGCTGCCATCGAGAGCTACAAGCGCCATCACCGGAATGCCTGGCCGGAGGTGATCGCGCACCTGCACGAGATTGGGGTTCGCGAGATGCGAATCTATCTCGTCGGTCGCCGGCTCTTCATGTATATGGAGACGGTCCAAGGCTTCGATCCCGGTCAGGACTTTCCAAAGCTCAACAGCGATCCCGTGTACCGCCGTTGGGATGAACTCATGCGCGCTCTCCAGGAGCCCGCTCCTGAGGCTGGACCAGGCGACTGGTGGACCCCGATGGAGGAAGTCTTCAACCTGAACGCGCGTGCGGGAATGTCCTCGTGAAGATGTCGATCCCGACGGTGACCATGAAGCGGTCGGGGAGCTGACGATCCAGCTTGTCGCAAGGAATCAAGTAGAGGGGTTTTAGAACTTGGATAAGAGCTCAGCCGGCGGCGGGAAGCGGCTCTATGACCGGGTCTGTCTGATTACAGGCGCCGGCTCGGGCATCGGAAAAGCGACTTCGCTGCTGTTTGCACACGAGGGCGCGACTGTCTTGATCGGAGATATCGACGAGGCGACAGCCGCCGGCACAGCGGCCGAGGTCGAAGCCGCATCAGGTCTGGCCCGGGCATGGCAGATGGACGTCACAAACACGGATTCATGTGAGCGGGTGGTTTCGGAGGCGATGCGCGAATTCGGGCGCATAGATGTGCTGGTCAACAATGCCGGAGTCGCTGGCGTAGGCACTCTCCACGAGACCTCGCTGGAGCTCTGGGAGCGGGTGATGGCGGTCAACGTACGCGGAGTCTTCCTGGTCAGCAAGGCGGTGCTACCCCACATGATCGAGCGCCGCTCGGGGTCGATCATCAACATGTCTTCGTGCATCGCCGAGATCGGCTTGGCGCAAAGAGCCTCCTACGGTGCCTCCAAGGGCGCGGTGTTGGCGCTCACGAGGTGTATGCAGGCCGACTACGCGCAAATCGGAATCCGCGTCAATGCCATCCTCCCTGGCACCATCCACACACCCTTCGTTGACCGCTACCTCCGTGAGTCGTATGCCGACCCGCAGGCGGGTCTGGAAAGCATCGCCAAACGCCAGCTGACCGGTGATCTGGGCCGGCCAGAGGACGTCGCCTATGCCGCCCTCTACCTGGCTAGTGACGAGTCGCGCTTCGTGCTCGGGTCCGCGCTCTCGGTGGATGGCGGAGTGCGCGGCGCCAGGTAATCGTCGCCCTGGATCGGCTTCCCAGTCGACAGCCTCAGCAGCACCTTACGGAGCGATCGCCCGTAGTTGGCACGCCCAGTCGCCTCGGCACGACGAGCGGGGGCCGCAAGGGCTCACGGTGCGAGCTGAGCACGTAGCTGGGCCCAACGGTCGAGGACGATTCGTGGAAATGGCATCCGGTCGCGCTCGGTGCATCAAAGCATCAAGTGAGGTATGCTCTGATGTATGAGGACCACCGTGACTCTCGACCCCGACCTGGCGAATGAACTCGAGCGCTTGCAACGAGAGCGTGGGGCGTCCTTCAAGCAGGTGCTGAACGAGGCCCTCCGCGAGGGCCTGAGCCAGCTCACGCGGCCGACGCCCGCTCGCCGTTTCTCCACCCGGACCGTACACGTCGGACGCTCACTGCTCGGGAGCCTCGATGACGTCGGTCACGTTCTCGAGATTGCCGAAGGCGCCGGTCACGCATGATTCTTGTCGACGCCAATCTCCTGGTCTATGCGCATGCCGCGGATCTGCCTCAGCATGGCCGCGCCCGAAAATGGCTCGACGGTGCACTTAGCGGTCGTCCGCGCGTCGGACTACCGTGGCAGAGTTTGCTGGCCTTCGTCAGGTTGATGACCAACCCACGGGTCTTCCAGAATCCCGAGAGCATCAGCGGTGCTTGGGCCCAAGTTGAGGAGTGGCTCGAGGCGACGCCGGCATGGATCCCGGTGCCGGGCGAACGTCATAAGGAACTCCTGCGGCAGCTGATCCCGGCGGTCACCGGTTCAGCGCTAGTGCCTGATGCGCACCTCGCAGCGCTGGCGCTTGAGCACGGGTTGATCCTCCACACCACGGATAGCGATTTCGCGCGTTTCCAAGGTCTTCGCTGGACGAACCCGATTGCCTAGCATCAAGGTGACCACTCGGTCGTCCAGATCTCTGGCCCGTGGACTGCGCGTCCGGAGCTTTTTGACCCCCATTTTGACCACCAACAGCCTGAACACCGGTGATCTGCTGTAAACTCTGACGGAACAAGCGGAATAGCAGATGGACCTCTATGGACCTCCACGGACGCGCCAGGGCGGCATGGCATTCAAGAGGTCAGGGGTTCGAATCCCCTCGGGTCCACCATTCCTCT
>CAZHAC010000006.1:0-29044 GCA_964529765.1 uncultured Actinomycetes bacterium | reverse complement strand
TTCGCAACGCGGCGATTCCCGTCGTCACGGTCCTCGGCATCCAGCTCACCTCACTGCTGGTGGGGGCGATCGTGATCGAGAACGTGTTCGTCCTGCCCGGACTTGGCCGCCTGCTCTTTCAATCGGTGGGCAACCGCGACCTGGTCATCGTCCAGGACCTCGTCCTTCTCATCACGGCGGTCGTGCTGGTGGTGAACTACGCGGTCGACTTCACCTACCGGCTTCTGGATCCCCGGATCCGGAGCACCGCATGACCCGCCGCCTGCCACCTTCGCTGGTCGCTGGCGGCGTGCTCGTAGCCCTCGTCGTCGCCGCCGCCCTGGTGTCGGCCGTGTGGACGCCCCACGACCCCAACCACGTCGTCATCTCGGCACGCTTCCGGCCGCCCAGCAGCGTCTACCCGCTGGGCACCGACCAGTTCGGCCGCGACGTGTTCAGCCGGATCATGGCCGGCGCCCGGAACACGCTGCTGGTGGGGATCGTCACGATCGTCATCGCGTTCGGGCTCGGAGTCCCGCTGGGCGGCCTGGCGGCTCTCTACCGGGGGCCTCTCGAAGACCTCACCATGCGGGTGAGCGACGTTCTGCTCGCCTTCCCAGCCGTCCTGCTGGCGATGCTCTTCGCGGCCGTGTTCCGGCCGAGCACGGTCACCGCGATGGCGGCGATCGGCATCGCTTTCGTGCCCATCTTCGCCCGCGTTGTCCGGGGCGCCGGCCTCCAGGTGATGGAGATGGACTACGTGACCGCCGCCCGCACCTTCGGGAGCGGTCGCGGCTGGCTCTTCTGGCGCCACCTCCTGCCCAACGTGAGCAGCGTCCTGATCGTCCAGGCCACGATCGCGTTCGCGGTCGCCATCCTTGCCGAGGCGGCCCTGAGCTATCTCGGTTTGGGTACCCCTCCCCCCACCGCCTCCTGGGGCCGCATGCTCAGCGACAGCCAGAACTACCTCTATCAGGCGCCACTGCTGGCGCTCTGGCCGGGCGTCGCCATTGCGCTCAGCGTCCTCGGCTTCAACCTGCTCGGTGACGGCCTGCGCGACCTCCTCGACCCGAAACTGGTCGAGCGCCTCCCGGCACAGGGCTGACGGAGTGAAAGAGGCTCTGCGGGTCGAAGACCTCACGGTGCGGGTGGGCTTGGCGGCGGAAGCGGTGCGAGGCGTCTCCTTCAGTCTCGAGGCGGGCTCCCGCACCGGGCTGATCGGGGAGTCCGGCTCGGGCAAGACGCTCACGGCGCTGGCGCTGATGGGACTCCTCCCCGAGGGCCTCACCGCCGGCGGTCACGCGATCTACGGCGGGCACGACCTGTTCCGGCTCAGCGAGGCCGAGCTTTGCCGGCTGCGGGGAGACCGCCTGGCAATGGTCTTCCAGGAGCCGATGACTGCACTCAACCCGGTAATGAGGGTCGGCGACCAGGTCGCCGAGCCGCTGATGGTGCACCGCGGCTTGAGCCGGCGGGAAGCCCAGGCGGCCGCCGCCCAGCTCCTCGAGCGCGTCCACCTTCCCGATCCACAAGAGAAGATGCGCGCCTATCCGCATCAGCTCAGCGGCGGCCAGCGGCAGCGGGCGATGATCGCGATGGCGGTGGCCTGCTCGCCGGAGGTCCTGATCGCCGACGAACCGACCACGGCGCTCGATGTCACCGTGCAGGCCCAGATCCTGCGCCTGCTCGACGAGCTCGTCGAGGAGCAGCAGTCGACCCTCCTCCTGATCACGCACGACCTGCCGGTGGTGGCGAGCACGTGCGACCACGTGCTCGTGATGTACGGCGGCAAGATCGTAGAGGCGGGGACCGTCGACGAGGTCTTCGAGCGGCCGCGCCACCCTTACACGCGTGCCCTCCTGGACGCCATCCCAGCCCTCGAAGAGGAGGTGCGGGACCGCCATCTGCGCGCGATCCCCGGATCAGTGCCAGGGCTCGGCCGGTTCCCGCCGGGCTGCCCGTTCCGCAACCGCTGCCCTAACGCGGACGGCAGGTGCGAGGAGATGCCCCCGTTGGTGACGACCGGCGATCATCTGGCGGCCTGCTGGCACCCGGTGCCTCTGCCATGACGGGCGACGCCCTGCTCTTCGAGGTGGACCGCGTCACGCGGTGCTATCAGCTCCCACGGACCAGTCTGTTCGGTCCCCGGCGCCGACTGGCGGCTGTGAAGGGCGTCTCGCTGACAATCCGGCGAGGGGAGACCCTGGGGATCGTCGGCGAGTCAGGTTCCGGCAAGACGACGCTCATGAAGCTGATGCTCGGGCTCGAGAAGCCGGACGAGGGTCGCGTCATCTATCACGGCTCGAGCCTGACGCGAGAGGTTCAGATCGTGTTCCAGGACCCGGCCAGCGCGCTCGACCCCCGGATGCGCGTCGAGGACATCGTGCTCGAGCCGCTGCGCGTCATGCGGCTGCCCGGCGATCGCCGGCAGCGGGTCGCCGAGCTGCTCGACGCGGTCGGGCTGCCGCCCGGTTCGGCGCACCGCTATCCGCATGAGTTCTCGGGCGGGCAGCGCCAGCGCATCGCGATCGCCCGCGCTCTCGCCCCCCGGCCCCGGGTTCTCATCGGCGACGAACCGGTGTCCGCGCTCGATGTGAGCGTGCGGGCGCAGATCCTGAACCTGCTCGAGGACCTGCGCGTCGGCTTCGACCTCACGCTGGTGCTGGTTTCGCACGACCTCTCGGTGGTGCGGCACATGTCCGACCGGGTGCTCGTGATGAGCCGGGGTGAGGTGGTCGAGGAGGGCGCTACCCGCGAGCTCTTTCGCTCACCGCGCCACCCTTACACGCGGCTGCTGCTGGACTCGATTCCCACGCTCAAGAACCGTCGCGCGGCCTCCCGGTAGACCTCCGCCGCGCGCACCACGTCCTCCACCTCCACGTACTCGTCGACCTGGTGGGCGATCCACTTGCCGCCCGGACCGTAGGTCACGATCGGGATGCCGGCATCGCGCCAGAGGATGGTGCCGTCGGTCGCGCCGGGCACCCCACCCAGCTCGGGTAGCCGGCCGTACACGGCGCGATGCGCCTCGACCAGCGAGCGAACGACCGGGTGATCGGGCGGCGTCTCGGTCGCCGGCCGGTCGTCCAGGACCTCCAGCTCGAGACCCTCGTCGAGGAGCGTCCGCAGCCGCTCGACCAGATCCAGGTGCGAGAGCCTGGGCGTCGTGCGAATGTCGAACCAGACTGAAGCGCGATCGGGAATGACGTTCAACTGCTCCGGCCGGTTGCCGACGACCACGGTGGGCGTGATGTAGTCCCAGCCGAGATGCGGATGCTCGCCGTTCTCGCGCTGAATCGCCTCCTGGAGCCGGCCGCACCGCTCCACGAAGGCGACCAGCGGCGGAATCGGGTTAAGGCCGTGCTGAGGCATCGCGCCATGGGCCATGCGACCCCAGGAGGTCACCCGGACGCGGAGGGCGCCCTTCTGCGCAATGCAGACCTCCCCCGCCTCGGGCTCGCAGATGATGGCGGCGTCGACCGCGTTCGCGCGGCCGGTTCGCACGAGGTCTTTGGCTCCGATCATCAAGCCCTCCTCGTCGACCAGGCAGGCGAGCTTGACGCGGCCGGGAAACGGCCCCGACAGCTGCAGGGCGCGGGCGGCGAAGATCATCGCCGCCAGTCCGCCCTTCATGTCCGCCGCCCCGCGACCGTAGAGCCGGCCGTTCACGATTTCCCCGCCGAACGGCGCGTGCAGCCACCTGGATGAGTCGCCTTCGCTGACCACATCTGTATGGCCCTCGAAGAGCAGCGTCGGACCGGGCAGCCCGCCCTCGAGCGTGGCGACGACGTTCGGCCGGCCCGGCTCGACCTCCCAGACCTCTGGGGCCCAGCCCCACCCGCGCATCCGATCTGCGACCAGATGGGCGGCGCGCGTCTCGTTGCGGCCGGCGTCCGGGAGGAACTGCGAGGGGATACGTACCAGCTCCTGAAGGAACTGGATCAGGCCCTCGCGATCGACCTCCGGTGACATTCGGTAGAGAGTACCGTTCCCTCCGTGGCGATCACCGACGTGCCCGGGGTGCGGGTCGGCCACTGGTCCGATCCGGACTCGAAGACCGGCTGCACGGTCCTCCTTTTCCCTCCCGATGGCGTCGTTTGCGGCGTGGACGTGCGCGGCGCCGCGCCCGGGACTCGCGAGACGGACCTGCTCCGGCCCGATTGCACTGTCAACCGCGTCCACGCAATCCTCCTCACCGGCGGTTCGGCGTTCGGCCTGGGTGCCGCCGACGGCGTCATGCGCTGGCTGGCCGAACATCGGATCGGGGTCGAAGTCGGGCCGGTACGGGTGCCGATCGTGCCCGCGGCCGTGATCTTCGACCTCGCGATCGGTTCGCCGGATGCCTTCCCGGGTCCCGAGCAGGGCTACGCCGCCTGCGAGGAGGCGGCGCGGGGCGAGGCCGCCGTTTCGGGGCCGCTGGGCGCTGGTACCGGAGCAACCGTGGCCAAGCTTTTCGGCGGCGCTGCTCCCGGTGGGCTCGGGACTGCCTCCCTGACGCTTCCAGATGGAGTCACGGTCGGCGCCCTCGCCGTGGTCAATGCGGTCGGCGAGGTCGTGGACAGAAACGGGCGCCTGCTTACTGGGGAGGGCGATTCGTGGTCGCGGATCCTGAGAGAGGGCCCGCCGGCGCGGGTGGTCGCCGGCAGCAACACCACGCTCGCGGTCGTCGCCACCGACGCCGCGCTCGATAAGACGGCCTGCTCGCGGCTCGCGACCGTCGCCCAAGACGCTCTGGCGATGGCGATCCGCCCCGTTCACACGCCCTTCGACGGCGACACCGTCTTCGCGGTTTCGGCGGGCGTCAAAGAGTGCGACCTGCTCTCGCTCTCGGTCGCCGCCGTGGAAACGCTGCGAACCGCGATCGAGCGCGCGGTGCAAACAGACCGAGTTTGAGGCGCTGGCCGCTTACCTGAGGCCGTCCGGGCAAGACTGACCGCCGTGGCGCGTTGGGAGACACGCCATGGCCGCACCCGCAACCGCTCTACACGTTCAAGAAAGCGCCCCAGCTGGAGTCGCTTCGGGCTCGTCCCCATGGCGGCGCAACCTGGTTGCGCTCTGGTTCGTCGAGTTCGTCTCCCTGTTTGCCTTCAGCTTCGCGACGCCTTTTTTAACGATCTACATGCGAGCGGATCTCGGCGTCACCGACGTCCATGAGCTCGCGCTCTGGACGGGACTGTGCGGTGGCGCCGTCGGCGTTGCCATGGCCGTCGCCGCGCCGATCTGGGGCGTGATCGCCGACCACCGCGGCCGCAAGGTGATGCTGCTGCGCGCGATCGCCGGTGGCGCGATCTCGATCGGGCTGATGGCGGTCGCCCGGACTCCCGCGCAGCTCTTTGCGCTCTGCATTGTTCAGGGCGCTTGCTCAGGCACGGTGGCAGCCGCCACTGCCCTCGTCGCTGGGGAAACCCCGCGGCGTCACGTGGCGCACGCGCTCTCGGTCCTCACCAGCGCCATCGCCCTGGGTGGCGCGCTGGCACCGCTAGCCGGAGGCCTGATGGCCGGTGTTGTGGGTTTGCGCGCGTTGTACGCCACGTCGGGCGTACTGCTGATCCTCGCCCTGGTGCCAGCCCTGGTCGGCGTCCACGAGTCGCCGCTGATCGAACGGCGCGTGGGCCGCTCCTCCCTACCAAGCCCCCAGGGGCTGGCCGGCCTCACCCGCGCCTCGCTGCTCGCGATCGGCGTCCTCGTCAGTGGCCAGGCACTCATGCAGTTCGCGGCCACGGCCACCGGCTCGCTGACGGTCCTTCGGGTGATGCGAGTGGACCCCGCCCATGCCGGCACCATAGCCGGACTGGCGTTCGGGGTCGCGGGCCTGGCGACGACGTTCGCCGCCCTGGCGTACGAGCCGCTGGCCAAGCGGGCCGGCTACCGGCGACTGGTCGCAGCAGCGGCCGCGCTCGCCGGTCTCACAGTGTTCGGCGCCGCCATTGCCAGTTCGACCTGGCTGCTCGTGCTGGCGGTCGGCGCCGGCGGTCTCTTCTTCGGGATTGTCAGCCCGGCTCTCTACTCAATGATCGGCCTCGAGGCGCCGAGATCCACCCACGGGACGGTCTACGGGATCTCGGCCTCGGCGTCATCGCTCGGAGCAGGCGCCGGCCCCATGCTGACGGGTGCCCTGGCGGCCATGGCCGATGTCCAGGCGGGACTGATTGCGGCAGGGTGTGTAGCGGGCCTTCTGGCCGCCCTCCTGTGGGCTGCGGCCCGGGAGCCGGGGCTGCCCGCCTAACCGACGCGACCCCTCAGTACAAAAGACACATCCGCGGCCCGACGGCGGACCAAGGCTCGTGCGCCTCAGCCGCCGAGCCCGTCCCCCGCTACGCCTTGTCGTAGATGAAGCCGACCACCGGCGCCTGGCCGGGCCGGAGCGTCCGCCGGGAGACCACGCCCCAACCGGCGTAGTTCATCTCGCTCACCGTCCAGGAGCCGTCGGGGTTGACCGACTCGACGTAAGCGACGTGTCCGGCCGAGCTCTCGCGGGTCACCATGACCGCTCCGACGGTTGGCACCTGGCCCTCCGGGTATCCGTACGCCTGGGCATTCGGCCACCACTCGATCGCGTTCCCGTACCAGGGGATGTAGCGCTTGTTGGCGACGTACCAGGTGCAGTAGCCATACGAAAAGTGGTTCGGCCACTTGCCGTTCACCATCGCCGGCGCCGCCGTGGCGGCCGCCATCGCCGCCAGCTGCCGGTACTCCTCGGCCTGCGCCGAGTTCAAGCTGGCCTGTGCCTGGGCCGCGATCTGCTTGGCCTGCGCCTGGGCATCCTGGACGGTCTTCAGGTTGGCCGCGATCTGATCGCGTGCCTTCTGGTCGCGGTTAAGGATCGCCTTCCGCTCATTGAGGAGCGCCTGCTGGCGCTCTCCGACGACCCGCCACTGGGAGACGTCGGCGAGGGCTTCGCGAAGACTGCCTGAGCGAAGGATCACGATCGGCAGCGCGGGCTGCGTGTACTGGTAGCGGGCGATGTCAGCCAGCTGCTTGTCGACCGTGACCTCCTGCGTCCGGTCGTTTTCGAGCTGGTGGTTGGCGGCGTCGAGCGCCGCCTGCGCCTTCTCGACCCGATCGTTGAGGGCGTTGAGCTTGGCCTGTGCCTGGTTTAGCTGGATCTGTGCTTGAACCACGGAGTCGGTTTGCGCGCTGGCCGAAACCGACCCGACTAGCGCGCTGGCGCCGGCCGCGATGACAAGAACGAGCGAACGGACACGAGCCATCGGCAATCTACCCCCTGCAGCAGCACCGCAGCCACGGGTTATGCGGTTGTAGTTCCAGACGGGAAGTGGCTGCGTTACTTGCGATTCACCGGGGTGTGCGCCCCCGGTGGACAGGCAGATTAACCCATAGAGGCAGGTCTGGGGAAGATGTCTTACCTAGCTGGGTTTTTTGTCCCAGTTACTAGGTGGGCCGGCGCCGGCGAGGTCGGTAGAGACGGCGCTTGGCGTCGGCGATCAGCCGGTTGTGGCGCTCGAGCAGGTCGCCGGCGCTGGGCGGCGGGGCGGGATGCGCCGGCGCGGGACGCGGCGGCGCGGGCGGCTCTAACGACTCGATCCGCACAAACGGTGCCGGCTGGGGGACCGGTGCCGGCTGGGGGACCGGCGGCAGGTCGACGCGAAACGCTGGCGGCGAAGCGGCTGGCGAGGCCGGCGAGGGTGCCAAGGCCACCGGGGCGGGCGGCGGCGTGGGCGCAGACGCGGGCACAACCGGATCGCGCCGCGAGCGCCGGCGCGCTCGGCCGCCGGCGCCAACCAAGAGGGCACCCGACAGGAAACCGATCACGATGCCCACCAGCAGCGAGCCCAGGTGCATCCCGGCCAGCTTAGAACACGAAAGCGCACCAAGCCGAACTTTTCCGGGTAGCCAAAGTGCGGCCGGCGTTTCATCATTGGCGGAAACTCCCGCCATACATCGCTGCAATGAACCACGCCCGCGTCCTCGTCGCCCGCCTGCTCCCGGCCTGGCTGCTGGTCGTACCCGTCCTCGTCAATCAGGGACCGGTCACCGCGCACGCCGACGAGATCTCCCAGCTCCAGCAGCAGCTCGCGACCGAGGAGCAGCAGCTGGCCCAGATCACAGCCCAGATGGCGACCAATGGTCAGCAGATCGCGACCCTGCAGGTCAACCTCGCCCAGCTCCAGGCTGTGCTCGCCGACATCGGCTCCAAGCTCAGCGCGACGCAAGCGAGCCTCGAACAGAACCAGGCCCAGCTCCGGCAGATCCAGGCCAAGGAGGACGCCGCCAGCGCCCAGCTGGCGGAAACCCAGAAGCAGCTCGACCATCGCCAAGCCGCCTTCAACGCCCATATGCGGGCGCTGGACAAGCTGGAGCACGCACCGATCCTGGAGTTCGTCCTCACCTCTGCTGACTTCGAACAGTTCTTCCGGCGCATCACCGACGCCGAGCGGGTGATCGCTGCCGACCGCGTGCTGGCGGCTCAGCTGAAGCAAACACGCGACCAGGTCCAGCAGCTGCGCGACGAGCTCGAGCGTGACCGGCAGGCACAGGCGAAGGTGGTGGCACAGATTGCCGCCCAGAAAGCGGCGCTCGACCGGGAGTACTCCCTGCAGGATCGTACCCGGCAGGCGATCACGGCGACCAAAGCGCAGGTGGAGGCCAAGCAGCGTCAGCTGGACCAGCAGTCAAACGACCTGGGAAACCAGATCATCGTCGACCAGTCGGAGCTGAACTCCCTCCTGGCGTTCACCAGTGGCCGCATCGGGAGCGGCGGCGAGGTGATCTCGCCCGAGATCATGGGCAACGCCTGGGGCACCTACTACAACCAGCGCGACGCCCGCTGGGGCAACGATTACGTGGGAGCCAGCAGCTACATGGTCTGGGAGATCGGCTGCCTGCTCTCCGATGTCGCGATGGTCAACACGCACTTCGGTAACAGCTCGGTGACACCGGCCACCATCGCGCTCAACCCGAACAACTTCACCCGGGACGGGCTGATGTACAACAGCGCGCTCAACGTGCCCGGCCACCCGGCCAACATCAACAACCAGCCCACCGCGAGCTGGATTCGGTCCTGGCTCGCTTCGAACGGTCCGGTCATCGTCGGCATGTACATCAGCGGCGGCACGCACTTCGTCACTCTGACCGGCAACCGGGGCGCCAACGACTACTGGATGAACGACCCCTGGAACCCGCGCGCGATGCAGGTGTCGTTCAACAGCTCGAACGTGACCGGCCCGATTTTCGAAGCGATCGCCTACAGCTGACGGTCATTGCGCTAGCCCTTCAGCGGGTGAGGATGTAGGGGTCGGGCAGGTCGTTGCAGAAGAGGACGACAGCGCCGGGCTGCGTGATCTTCCGCAGCTCGGCGTTGACCTCGGCCAGCGAAGCCAGGACCTTCACCCGTCCCGCATCGAATCCCGCCCGGCGAAGCCCCCCGAGGACGCTCTTGCTGGTCTCCGACTCGAGCAGGAGCACCCAATCGCACACCTGCGCCGCGTATTCGCCAACCCGCCGGTTCTCCTCTTCCTCTACCGACCCCAGCTCGACCATCCCTGGGGTGACCAGGATTTTGGGAGCCCGGGGCATGGCCGCGATCGTCGCCAGCGCATTCTTCACTCCGACCGGATTGGCGTTGTAGGAGTCGTCGATGATCAGCACGTCGCCCTGAGCGCGAATCGGGAAGAGCCGGTGCTCGACCGGGGCCACGTGGGCGAGTGCGGCGGCCGCCCGCGCAATTCCGGCCCCTACGACGCGGGCGACGGCCAGCGCCGCGGTGGCGTTGGCCACGTTGTGAATTCCGTAAAGCGGCAGATGGACGGGCTGGCTCAGCTCTTCGGATTCCCACCGCCATACGAAGTCGTAGCCATCGTCGACGGCCCGAACCTGCGCGGCCAGCACGTCTGCTCCCGCTGCTTCACCCTCGATCGCATAGGTGACGACGCGCCGGCCCTCCCCCCGCGCCCGGTCAGCCAGGCGCGCGCTGAGCGGATCGCCGACGTAAACGACCGCGGTCCCGCCATCTGGCAGCGCCTGGATTACCTCGTAGATGGCGTCTTCGATCGCCTCCTGCCGCTTGAACCGCTCGAGATGCTGGGGCCCCACCCCGGTCACGACCGACAGCGCCGGTGGGGTCAGGCCGGCCAGACGGGCAATCTCGCCCTTTTCGTAGGCGTCCATCTCCACCACGAACGTGCGGTGCTGCGCCTCCAGCGACTCGTTGATCGCGCGCGTGATCCCCATCAGCGTGTTGAAGCTCTTGGGCGTGGCCAGCGTCGGCTGGTACGTGCGCAGGCACTCGGCAATCAGAGACTTGGTCGTCGTCTTGCCGAAGCTGCCGGCGACCGCGACCACCAGTGGGCGCACCTCCGACATCCGCGCCTTCGCCTGCCGCAGGTAGGACCGCTGCACGTACAGCTCGAGCGGCTGGGTGACGATGGTCGCCGCCGCGACCACGGCCAGGGCGACCGCCGGTAGCGCCGCCAGCGCGACTGCGAGGACGATCGCACCGGCAACCGCCGTGGTGTTCGCGACCAGGATCGCGATCACGAGCGCGAGCACCGCACCGACCACGACTCCGCCCGCGGCCATCCGACGCATCCTGGCCGTCCAGACGAGAGGCTTCTTGGCCGGGAGCGGACGCCAGAGAACCAGGAAGGCCGCGCCAGCGGCGAGCCAGCCGATTCCTAGCGCCACGACCGCGTCGAAATGAGCAGGTGACGCCAGCAAGTAGCTGAGGATGAGCGCGCCCGCGGCCAGCGCTGCTGAGAGGGGCGGGACAAGGGCGTTGGTGCGGCCGGCCCAGCGGAGCATCCTCCGGATTTCGTACTCCTCGATCTGGAGGATCCGGAATCCCACCAGCGCCGGACGGGCGGCTGCCAGCATCCATACCAGCGCCGCCACGAAAAGCAACGGCGACCTCATGACTCGAAGAACTCACTGACCAGCCGGCAAAAGCCGGCGGGTTGATCCACGAACACATAGTGGCCGCTCGGCAGCACCTCGAGTCGCGAACCTTTGATCAGGCCGTGCATTTCTCGGGCGTCAGCGACCGGCGTCTCGCGGTCCTTGTCGCCCCAGACGAGGAGCGTGGGGCAGGCCACCTTTCCCATGTCCGGTCGCAGATCCTCCGCCACGACCCGCCGGAAGGTCTCGCGAACGGTCCCGGTCGCGGCGCGGTAGTCGCTGCTCGCCAGGCCCTCTATAAAAGGGCGCAGGATGCGTTGAGCAGCCGGTCCGGCGGCCCGCGCCGTCCGGCCCGCCCACCTTCCAAACTGGGCCTTCAGCGTGCGCGACGGAATCCCCGCCCCGCCTGTCAGAACCAAGTGGCGGATCGTCTCGGGGTGATGGGCCGCGATCTTGACCGCCACTCGGCCGCCGAAGGAGTGGGCGATGACGTCCACCGCCGGCAGCTGGAGCCGGCGGAGCAGCGCCAGCGTCCACTCGGCGTAGTCCGCGACCGCCCAGCCGGCCGGCGGATTGGGGGTGGCGCCAAACCCGGGGAAGTCGGGCGCCACGACTTCGAAGTTCGGCGTCAGCATCCGCAGCACGGGTGAGAAGGTCGCCGCGCGCGCTCCCCAACCATGCAGCATCAGCAGGGGCGGCCCCTGGCCCGTCCTCAGCAGCGCAGCCTGCGGCTGCTCTCCGTTGGTCGCTCCGCTCAACCCGGATGCGATTTCGCGCCGAACGCTTTGGGGCTGTGGGCGCGACTCGAAAGCAGCCAGGGCTCGATAGCTCGCGTCAGGCGTCGCTCGGTCTCCGCCCGTTGAACCGCGATCTCCACCAGCTCACGCAGGAGCGCGGTGTAGGTGACGCCGGTCGGCTCCCAGAGGTAGTAGCTGAGCGAGCCCGGGATCGTGTTGACCTCGTTGACGTAGTGAGTACCCGCGGCCGGGTCGACGAAGAGGTCGACCCGCACGACCCCGAAGCATCCGAGGGCGTCGAAAGCAGCGCTCGCGGTCGCCTGGATCTCTGCCGTGAGTCGCTCTGGCAGCAGCGCCGGTATCACCCTGCCGGACGCTTCGGGCGCCTTGGTGGCCGTCTTGCTTCCCCGGGCGTACTTGAGCTCGTAGGTCAGGATTTCGCCACGCTCCACCTGCTCGCAGGCAGAAGCACGAAGTGCTCCCGTATGGTCGCCGATCACCGCGCAGTTGACCTCCATCGCCGAGTCCTGGGCCGCCTCGACGAGCGCGGTGTGGTCGTAAGTGGCGACGGTTGCGGCTGCCAGTGCGAGCTCCTCCCGATTGCCAACCCGGCTCACGGCGATGCTCGATCCCAGGTTGGCCGGCTTTATGACCATCGGATAGCCGATGCGGCTCTCGGCCGCCCTGACCGCCTCGCTGTCCGCGGACATGAAGTCGGCGGCAGGGCCGTGGACGTCGTCCAGCACCGGGATGCCCGCCGCCCGAAGGACCGTTTTCGCGCGGACCTTGTTCATAGCGATCGCACAGGCTTCGACGTCCGAGCAGGTGTGCGGCAGGCCGGCCATCCTGAGCAAGCCCTGCAGGCTGCCGTCCTCGCCGGCGCCGCCGTGCGTAACTGGCAGCGCCACGTCGATCGGCAGATCCCGGCGCAGGCTGCCGGAGCTGGACCAGCGCTGCCACGCGGAGGCGAGGTAGCGGAGCGCGGGCCGGCGTGGCGAAGCCGCGATCTCCACCGGGTTGCAGAGTCGCAGGAGCCGGTCCAGGTCCTCGTAGTTGGCGATGTTGCGAAGCGGGTCGCCGGTAAGCCAGTCTCCGCCCTTCGAGATGTAAACGGGAACCGCTTCCACCTCTGACTTGTCGAGAGCTTCCATCGCCTGAAGAGCGGTGATCACCGACACTTCGTGCTCGACGGATTGACCGCCGAAGATCACCGCCAGCCGCTTCATACGTGTACTGCTCCGAAAGTTCGCTGGCAAATTGCGGCTCTGGACGGCGATCCGTACGGAACAGGGGCCCGGCCCTTCGTCGTCACGCAGCGCTGCTGCGCTCCTCCTCGTTCCACCCGTTCCTGTCGGCTAGCCGCCCAGAACGGCGCGCTGGCGCGCGCCTCCCACAATTTTCCGGGCGAACCTCCGAAGCAGGACACGTAGCGGGATTGTACGTGCGACCCCTTCCAGGCCCGAATCGAGAGCCAGCTCCGGAGCAGCACCCTGCCTGGTGCCGATTCGGGTTGCGAACCCGGACCTTCTGGCGGCGGGCGGGTGTTGCGCACCCCGTGGCCGCCTTGCAGACTGGAGGAAGCAAGGACGGCGCCGGACCGCCGTCCGAGGAGGTGACGATGCCGGTCGAGATCGTCTTTCGAACCCAGGGGACCGACTGGGACAAGTTCCTGAACACCGTTCGCACACGACGCGGCGAGATCGAGGGTTCGGGCTGCACCGGGCTCTGGGTGCACCGCAATCGGAGCCATCCCGAGGAATGGATGATGGTTCAGCGCTGGCCCGACAAGCCCACGTTCGATCGCTTCGCGGAGATGAAGGGCAAGCAACTCGACAGTGAGGCGGGGGTCCGCTGGACAGACGTCTCCACGTGGGAGGAGGTCAACGTCTAGCAGGGTTATGGCAGATACCACGCTCGGGACCGAAGCGCCCCCGGTAAACGTCTACGAAGGCAATGGCGAGTTGACTGTCGCAACGCCCATCCCGGGCGCGCATCCTCAGCACACCGAAATCGCGGTCACCCCGGAGGAGATACGGATCGACGCCCGCTGCAAATACCCGCAGGAGAGCCAGCACTACCACCGCCACGAGTGGCGGGTGGGCGCCTGGAAGAGCGTCGTGGCGTTGCCGAAGCGAATCGACCCGGGCCGAGCACGGGCGACTCTGAGCCTGGGCGTGCTCGTGATCATGGCGCCGATCGACCCCGACGCGATCGGGGAGGCTCTGGTCGCTGTCGAGCAACCAGCCGGCCACTAGCGCGCACTCGTCGTCGCCGAGGCTGTCCCTCCTAGACTGAGAGCTCTTTTGAGAGCTCTTTCACCTCGGTTGGGGTATCGCTCATCCCCCAGGTAGATTCGAACGTGAGACCCAAGGCACTTCTGCTGGAAAAGATCGACCAGGTCGGGGTGAGCATCCTCACCGACGCCGGCTTCGACGTCGAGACGGTCGACGGCGCACTGGGTGAAGCCGACCTCATCGCCCGCCTGCCGGGAGTTCAGGTACTCGGTATCCGCTCGAAGACCGAGGTGACCAAGAACGTCGTGGCCGCGGCCGGCGACCTCCTGGCTGTCGGCGCCTTTGGGATCGGAACCAACCAGATCGCCGTAGAAGACTGCTCGGACAGCGGCATCGCGGTTTTCAACGCGCCTTTTTCCAACACCCGCAGTGTGGTCGAGCTGGCGCTCGCCGAGATCATCGCGCTCACCCGCCGGCTGCCGGAGAAAGACCGGGCGATGCAGGCCGGCATCTGGGACAAGTCGACCGCGGGCAGCCACGAGGTCCGCGGCCGGACGCTCGGCATCGTCGGCTACGGAAAAATCGGCAGCCAGCTGTCAGTCCTGGCCGAGAACCTGGGCATGCGCGTGGTCTTCTACGACCTCGCCGATCGCCTGGCGCTGGGCAACGCCAGGCGCTGCGCGACGCTCTCGGAACTCCTCGCCGAGTCCGACGTCGTCACGCTCCACGTCGACGGCCGGAGCGGGAACCAGGGCTTGTTCGGCGAGGTCCAGTTCAGCCAGATGCGGCGGGGCGCGATCTTTCTCAACCTCTCCCGCGGCTTCGTCGTCGACCACATCGCGCTCCGCGACCACCTTCTCAGCAGCCACCTGGCCGGCGCCGCGATCGACGTCTTCGCGGATGAACCGCTGCGCCAGGGCGACCCTTTCGACTCCGAGCTGCGCGGACTCCCAAACGTGATCCTGACGCCGCACATCGGCGGCTCAACGGTAGAGGCGCAGTACGACATCGGCCAGTTCGTGGCCACCAAACTGCGCGATTACGCGATCGACGGCACCTCGTCGCTGAGCGTGAACCTGCCCTGGGTCGGCCTCGAACGGCGCCCCGGGACGATCCGCCTGCTTCATCTCCACCAGAACGTCCCCGGTGTGCTGGCCAAGGTCAACGTTGTGCTCGGCAGCCACGGCGTCAACGTGGCCGGCCAGGCCTTGGGCACCAGCGGCCGCCTCGGCTACTTGCTGGTCGAGGTCGAAGGTGACCTGCCGAGCGCGATCGAGACCGAGCTCGCCGACCTCGAGGAAACGATCCGGGTTCGCAGGCTGTAGTCGCCTAAGGGCCTGGACCCCCGATTGGGAGCCCAGGCCGCATACGTCGTGAATCGAGGGTTGGTTATGCCGAGGACGGACTGGGTGCCCGAGCGCCATGCGGAGCCCCCGAAGGAGCCGTCGTTGGCGGCACGGGCATCAGCTCGTAGGCCGCGTCGCCGTGGACCGCCTCGTCGCCGACCTCCAGCTGGCGCTCGGAGAGCCTGAGCGGGATCACGAGCGATATCAGCTTCAGGATCGCGAAGGTCAGGACGCCGTCCCAGACCAGAATGAAGAGCAGGCCGATGATCTGCGCCACGAGCTGCTTCGGGTTGCCAAAGAAAAGGCCGGCCGAAGAGACGGCCGCTGTCTTCCCGGTCCCGGGGTAGACGATCACATTGGGGTCGGCGAGCAGACCGACCATGAGGCCGCCGACGGCTCCCGCCACCAGGTGCGTGTGCATGACGCCCAGGGTGTCGTCGATCTTGTTGAAGGGCGGCACCCTGACGAGGTAGTTGAAGGTCAGGAACGGGATCACCCCGGCCGCGATGCCGATCGCGAAAGCCCCGTAGCCGTCCACGTAACCGGCAGCGGGGGTGATGCCCACAAGGCCGGCCACCATGCCGTTGACCATGCCGCCGACGGTCGCCCGCCCCACGACGAAGACGTCGAGGAACATCCAGGTGATCATGGCGACGGCCGCGCACAGGTTCGTGTTCAAGATGGCCGCCGAGGCGTCGGCGCCGGCGAAGTACGGGTCGCCGCCGTTGAAGCCGTTCCAGCCCAGCCAGAGCAGGCCGGCGCCAGTGATGACCGCGATCAGGTTGCTCGGCCGGTTGTTCTCACGGTCGGTGATCAGGCGCGGGCCGATGACTGACGCCGCCACCAAGCCCGAGATCCCGGCCGCGACATGGATCACGTAGCCACCGGAGAAGTCGAGCGCGCCAGCGCCGGCGACGTTGCTCAGCCAGCCCGGGAAGGCGCCGATCCAGCCACCGCCCCAGATGCTGAATGCGTTGACCGAATAGACGATCGTGATCCAGAGGGGAACGAACAGCATCCAGGCCTTGAAGTTGGTGCGGCCGAGTATCGAGCCCGCAAGAAGAATGACGGTGATTGCCGCGAAGACGAACTGGAAGTAGGCCAGCGCAGACATCGGGAACTGAAGGTCAGGAATCGCGCCCTGCAGGAGCGGGATCTGCGCTCGGTTCTGGAGGTCGCCCGGCGAAAGGATGGTGCCGGGAACCCCAACGAAGTGCAGGGCGTCGACCAGCGGCGATCCGAAGGACATCTTGTAGGCCCAGAAGCTCCACACGACCAGCGTCGCGCCGAACGCGTAGAGCACCATCAGGGCGGAGTTGAGGGCCCACTTGCGCTTCATGAGGCCGGAATAAAGAATGGCCAGACCGGGCACGCTCATAAGACCGACGAGCGTTCCGGCAACCAGCTGCCACGCGGTGTGCCCGGAGTTCAGCCAATCAGGCGCCGGAACCAAACCATCCATGAAAACCGCAAAACTCAAGGCATTCCTCCTCCCAGTCCGAGCAGATAATTCGCGCAGTCGTTCTGGCAGCGCGTCAGAGCGGAGCCTAGGAGTGCCGAAACCCCATCTCCTACGGTGGGGCCGTACATACGCACAGCCGCGCGCCTTGGTTCCTTCGCACAACTCCCACGCCCGCGGCACCGGCGTTTCGACACGCCGACAGGCATGGCGTCGACGCCTAGAGTGCGGCGCATGTGGCCGACGCCGATTGCCGGAGCCGGCGCCCCACCCGGCTGGTCGGCTCTTGGTCGGGGCGCACGGGTGGCCCTGTCAGCGGTGGCCGGAGCGCTCATCGTGGCGACCGTCGTCGCCACCTGGTTGTCGGTTCGCCACGGCCAGACCTCCACGGCGGTCTACAACGGCAGCGTGGCGCCGGCCAGCGTGTGGACCTACGATGGCGCCGGCTATTCGCGCCTTCCCTTAGACGGCGCAGGTCCCTACAGCAACCACGCCGACATGGCCTACGACCCTCAGCTCGGCCTACTCGTGCTCTGGGACCACGGCTGCGGAAAGCTCGTCATGGGCTTTACCGGCGGCTGCGCGAACGCCGCCAACCAAACCTGGACCTGGGACGGCAGGCACTGGACGGCGCGCTCGCCGAAGACGGCACCGAGCGAGGCCGGGCCGGGGGCGATGGTGTTCGACAGCCGCCTCGGCCGAGTCGTCTATGTAAACGGCGCCAGCCGCGCCTGGAGCTGGAACGGCGAGGACTGGGCGCCGGTCGCCATGAAAGGCGGACCTCGCGTGCCGGTGCCAGGTTCGGCATCCGGAGCCTCGACATTCACAGCCGGCTACGACGATGGCCGTGGCCTGCTCGTTGTTGCGGTGCCTGGAAGTACTTGGACGTGGGACCACAATGCCTGGACCCAGGTCCAGACTTCGATCGACCCGGCGGATGCCCGGGGTGACGGTCACCTCGTCTACGACGCGGCGCGCGCGCGGCTCGTGTATGTCGGCAAGCGATTCACCTGGACGTGGGATGGCGCCTCCTGGCAGTCGCACCCACAGCCACGGTTCGGTGGCGGCGCGATCGCTTACGACGCTGCGCGGCAAGCGCTGCTCATGGTTCAGCAAGACGCCTCGGCCTGTGATCGCACCGCCTGCCGGGCGGCTATCTGGAGTTGGGACTCCACATCCTGGAAGCAACTGCCGTTCGACCGCGTCCCGCTCTACCCGATCACTCGGTCGGGAGCATTCGACCCGCCGATGGCTTTCGATCAGGGACTCGGCGCGGTCGTCCTCTTCATCAGCGGCGCTTAGTCGCTCCCATCCGCCCCGTTCTTTACCCGAAAAGTGGCCCAACCTGGACCTCCGACGTCGGGTTCCACCGAATTACAACGTGTGATCCGCACAATTTTCGGAATCCCACTTTCGTGCTACGTTCACGTCATGACATACGTCGTGACGGTTCCGTTCGATACCGACCGCCCGGTGTCGAATTCCGACCCTGACGTTCGCTCGCTTCCCCGCCTGCCTGGCTTCGTCGATCTGAAGACGGTCGACGGCCGAAACGACCGCTACGAACTGACCTACGAGGTCGAGGGTGGGTCTCTGCGCGACGCGATGGACGCGGCTGACGAGCTCCTCGTGGAGTACGAAAGCGCCCTCGCCCGCTACCACCCGCGAATGCTCGCCACGGTAGCTCCGCAAGTCCGCTAAGCGAACTCAGAACAGCCCGCGCCGGCGCTTCTAAGTGCCGGCGCGTTGTGGTGTTCTCCCACGTGCACCTCGCACGAAGATCGCCGGCTTCTTACCGGTCCAGGCGCATATTGGCGTTCGGAAGCGGCTCGGGGAACCTCTTCCCGAGACACATGCCCTGGCCAATCGACGATCAGCCCGACAAAGACCCGTCCGTCTACCTGATCAAACCTTCGCTTACGAGCCCAGCTCGCGCTCGCCTACAGCTCGAGCGCGAGATCGCTCGCGGCCAGGGCTTCGCCTGCTTCGCCGACTACTACGCCGACCGCCGCTCCCGCGGCTGGGGCCTCGACCGTTTGGCGCGCGAAACCGGCCAGACGAGGGACTGGGTGCGGGGTGTGATGCGCCGCTACGGCTCACTCGGGCGCGACAGCATCGACGCCGCTTCGTAGCGCTCTGCATCGGTAGGCGGGGCGCGGACGCGGCTGCGCTGAGGCGCTGGGTCACATCTACCGATTCCGGGCCGGCGCAAGTGATGTGGCCGACACGTTGTTGCGGCGGCCAACGAACGGCCATCCTAGAGGGCAGTTACTTGGGGTGCGGATCACGCCGGAATGGTTGACAACCGCCTTGATGGGAAACCAACCCCTCCGCTTGTGTGGGGCTGACCGCATGGTCAGCCCCACGTCTTTCTCGCACGAGTCACATGGCCTTTTCTCGGTGCAATCGCACGTGGTTGCGGTCTCCCCAGCCTCTTAGCCTGACCCGCATCTGACAGCCCATCTACACATGGAAGTAACAACGATGCAACCAACCAGCAATCACGACGGAAACGATCTGGCCAGTCAGTTCGAGGACATCCTGGCGGCGGTGTGGTCAGCCGAATCGAACTGGCGGTTCGACGACCGCCTCGACCTTGCCGTCCGGCAGGAGCCGCGCGCGCTAGGTTCGAGCCGCCGCCTCGACCAGCCGGCCTGACGTCCGGCCAGCTGCCGGGCTGGCAAGCGCTCCTGCGGCCGGGAGGAGTTTTTCGCAGCGGTTTCATTGCGGTTTCATGGGCGCCTCCCATGGTTGGCGACTATGGAACCAACGAGCAAACCGCACGTGACCGATCTGGCCACCCAGCTCGAGGACATCCTGTCGGCGGTGTGGTCAGCTGAATCCAACTGGCGGTTCGACGACCGCCTCGATCTCGCGTTGGGGCACGAGCCGCCGCACTCGCGGCGGGCCGGGAACCAGCAGGCATAGCCTCGCGCTATTTGTCGTCGCCTCGCGCCATCAGGCGTGAGGCGATGCTCTTCACTGGTCAACCGGCGGTGCACACTGGGTTGAGAGGTGGCGAACACTTCCGCGCGGACGGGGACGACAAGGGTGTAGGCGTGCGCATCCTGCTGGCGGAGGACGACGAGCAGATGCTGCAGGTCCTGCGCCAGGGACTCGGCGAGGAAGGCATTGACGTCGAAGCCGTCACCACGGGCGAGGAGGCGCTGGCGGCGGCCCTCAGCTCCGAGTTCGACGTCATCTCGCTGGACGTGATGATTCCCGAACCCGACGGAATCGCCGTCTGCGCGGAGCTGCGGCGCCATCGCGTGGCGACGCCCGTGCTCTTGCTCACCGCCCGAGACGCGCTTGCCGACCGCGTCCGCGGCTTGAACGCGGGAGCCGATGATTACCTGGTCAAGCCCTTCGCATTTGAGGAGCTGGTGGCTCGGATTCGAGCCCTGGCTCGGCGCCACCTCGCTCAGCGGAGCTCGGTGATCGAGCTGGGCGACGTGGTTCTCGACACCACCGCTCAAGAGGTCAGGGTCGCCGGTCAGCGCCTCAAGCTGACGGCAAAGGAGCTCCGAATCCTCGAATACCTGATCTTGAACGCGGGCCGGCTCCTGTCCCGGAGTCAAATCGCCGACCACACCTGGGGCTATGACTTCACGAGCGAATCCAACCTGGTCGACGTCTACGTCGCCCGCCTGAGGCGGAAGCTGGAGTCGGCCGGCGTGGAGCGGCCAATCGAGACCGTTCGTAACGGCGGTTATCGCTTTCGCCGGAACCCGCGATGCAAGACTTCTTCAAGCGCACCCGCGTCCGGCTGACGCTCACCTACGCGTCGGTCTTCCTGCTCGCGGCCGCGCTTGCCGGTTTCGCGGCCTGGTGGGTGTTGAATCAGCGCGAGTACGGGAGGGTGGACGATCGTCTGGACAGCCAGAAGGATGCGATCGTGGCTGCCCTTCCCCAGTCCGACTCGACCGCGGCGATCGCGCTGCCCTCGACGCCACGGCGCGATGTCCAAATCGACACCTACCTGTTCGGGCCGGACCTAAGGCCCGTAACCGCCAACGCCGGCGACTGGAGCTTTGCTGGAGCGCAGATCCCAAGGTCAGGCTTTCCGGAAAATCCAACCATCTGGACCGCCCACGCCGGCCAGATCGAATACCGGGTAATGGTTTGCCGGGTCAGCTTCGCCGGGCAGACCGGTGGCCTGGTTCTCGGTCGGCCGACACAGGACGTCCACGACACCTTGGCGACGAGCGCGATACTCCTGGCCGCCATCGCCGGGACTCTCGGGATCGTCGCCTGCGTTCTCGCCTACTGGCTGTCGGGGCGCGCGCTGAGACCGGTTCGCGCGATGGCGGCGACCGCGCGCCACATCAGTGACCATGATCTCCAGCGGCGAATCAGCATCGATCTTCCGGAAGGCGACGAGCTGGGCGAGCTGGCTCGGACCTTCAACGCCATGCTCGGCCGCCTCGATGACGGCTTCCAGACCTTGCGGCAGTTCACCGCCGACGCCGCCCACGAGCTGCGTGCTCCCCTGGCGGTGATCCGCGCTCAGGTGGAGATCGCCCTCAGGCAGCCACGAAGGCCGGAGGAGTTGAGATCTACGCTCCAGGCAGCGCTCGAAGAGCTCTTGAGCATGAGCCGTACGCTCGATCAGCTGCTTCTCCTGGCGCGGGCCGATGCCGGGCAGCTTGACATCGCCGATGACGTCTTCGACCTGCCCGACCTGCTCGAGGAGACCGCCGCCCGCTGGGGCGCCGTGGCGGTCGAGCGTTCTATCGAGCTGCGAACGGTGATCCCGGCGGACGGTGAGCTGCGAGGCGATCGTGACTTGATACGGCGCCTCCTCGACAACCTGGTCAACAACGCGATCCGTTACACGCCGCAGGGGGGACAGGTCGAGCTGAGCGCGAAAACGGTGGGCGACCAATGGGAGGTCGCGGTGTCGGACAGCGGCCCTGGGGTGCCCCCAGAGGCAAGGGAGAGAATCTTCGAGCGCTTCTACCGCGTCGATAGGGCCAGACGCCGCGGCCAGGGCCATGCCGGCCTTGGACTCGCCCTTAGTAAGCGCATCGCCGAGCTTCACGGCGGGCAGATCTCGCTCGCCGAAACGCCGAGCGAGCTGGGCGGTGCCCGCTTTGTGGTCCGGCTTCCGCGCCCGCGGCCATCGGCCCCGCAGGGCTCGGGCGCGACTCCGCCGAAGGTGGTCGAGGGCTGACGACCTTTCATGTTCGGTTCATGTTGAGAGCCGAGGGTTCCGGGCTGGCCCACACAGCCGAGACCCGGGCCTGAGTAGCATCGAACCGGCATGGCACCCTTTCTCACAGCCTCCCATTCAGCGCGCTCGCCTCACCGAGCCGGCATGGCTCTTTGATCGCGAACCAGCCGCGGCGCCGCGCCAGCCGCCACCGCCGCCGGCGCCAGACGGCGGTGGCCGCCAAGATCGCGATCGCCCTGCTGCTGATATTGGGCGGACTCGTCGGGGCCACCCAGGTCTATGCGAACGCCACGGCGGGCATCTTGTCGGTTCCCACGCCCTCCACGGTCGCCCAGCGGGGTCTCCCCAGCGACACCCTGATCTACGACCGGACCGGCACCGTCGTGCTCGCGGACCTGCACACTCCTGGCTTCCAGCACTACGAGCAGCCGCTGTCGAACATGGGCAAGCTTCTGCCGGCTGCCACCGTGGACGTCGAAGACTCCGGATTCTGGAGCGAGTCGGGCGTCAACGCCTTCAGCATCCTTCGAGCGGCCGTCGTCGACCTCCAGCAGCACCGGCTGGTACAGGGTGGTTCGACGATCACTCAGCAGCTCGTCAAGCTGCGGGTCGTGGGCGGCCAGGACAGCCTCACCCGCAAGGTGAAGGAGGCCGTCATGGCGATGGAGGTTTCGGGCGCCTACTCCAAGAACCAGATCCTGGAGATGTACCTGAACACGATCTACTACGGAAACTCGGCCTACGGGGCGGAGGCCGCCGCGAAGAACTACTTCCACACCGACACCTCTCAGCTCGACCTGGCCCAGTCCTCCTTGCTGGCGGGCATCCCCGACAACGCCAACGTGTACGACCCGTTCACGAACTGGGCGGGAACCAAGGCCCGCCAGCGCGTCGTGCTCGACGCCATGGTCCGCAACCATGCGATCAGCCAGGCGGAGGCGGACGCGGCTTACGGGGAGGACATAAGCCCGCCCAACCACATGTTCCATGCCTCGAGCCCGAACCTGGCACCCGGCTTCGTCGGCTGGATCTCTACCCAGCTGGCCGCAAAGTACGGCCCGAACGCGCCGACGGAAGGTGGCTTGCAGGTCACGACGACCCTCGACTGGAAGCTCCAGCAGCTGGCTCAGCAGGCGATCACCGACACGGTCGCCAACGTGGGCTGGCGGCACGTGACCGATGGCGCGCTGGTGGCGGTCGATCCGCGAACCGGGCAGGTGCTGGCGATGGTCGGGTCGGCCGGCCCGCAGGCCCCCGGCGGCCAGTACAACCTCGCCACCTGGCCGCCTCGCAACCCAGGGTCCTCCTTCAAGGTCTTCACGTACACGCGCGCCATCGAAAGCCGCCGCTACACGATGGTGACGCCCATCCGCGACGCGCCGATCCAGGTCGCGATACCCGGCGCCTCGCCGTATTCCCCGGCCAACTACGACGGCCGCTACCACGGCACCTGCCAGCTGCAGCAGTGCCTGGGTAACTCGCTCAACGTACCCGCCGTGCAGGTCGAGATGGTCGACGGTGTCCCTGCCGTCGCCCAGCTGGCGTCCGATATGGGGGCTCCCCCCTATCTCCAGACCGCTAACGGCACCTACACCAACTCCGCCTCGCCGGATTCGTTTGGACCCTCGCTGACGCTGGGCGGATACGGCGAGACGCCCCTGCAAATGGCAACCGGCATCTCCGTGCTGGCCGCGCAGGGCGTGCTCCACCAGAACCTCGGGGTGCTGGAGATCAAGGATGGCTCCGGCAAGGTCCTCCAGGGCACCCCACCGGCATACGACAAGCAGGTCCTCGACCAGAACGTCGCCTACATCATGAGCCAGATCATGTCCAACGACGCCAACCGGGCGATGACGTTCGGCCACGGCTCTGATCTCACGTTGAAAGGGCGAACCGTCGCCGCCAAGACTGGAACCACCGACAACTTCACCGATGGCTGGACCGTGGGCTATACACCGTCGCTGGCGGCGGCAGTCTGGATGGGGAATGCCAACTTCCAGCCGATGACCAACGGCTCGGACGCCATCTACGTGGCGGCGCCGGCCTGGCACCGCTTCATGCAGTCGGCGCTCGACACGATGGGCAAAGGCAACGAGTGGTACACGGCTCCCGCCGGCGTCACAGCCCAGGAGGTCGACGGACAGCAGGCCTACTTCCTTCCTGGCACCTCGCCCTCGACGCCCGCGCCCGCCCTGCCGAGCTCCGTTCGCCTGGCCGAATCGCAGCCCCAGTCGTCACAGTCGCAGCCACGGGCCGGTGGCCGGGATTAACGCCGCAGCGCCCGCGTCAACTGAGGAGAGGGTTCATCGTCGGTTAACCTTGCGTCCCCAGTATTCGCGGGTCATGAAAAACGCCCGCCACCACATCGAAGCAATCGATCAGTCTCCGCTGACGGTCCTGATCGCCAACGACGATCTGCGCTTCTCAGACAGCCTCCGGCGGTTCCTGACTCAGGAAGCCGGCGTCGAGGTTACTGGAGTGGCGTGGACGTTCCTCGGAACGATTCGCATGGCAAGAGATGAGCAGCCCGACGTGGTCGTGCTCGACGCCGGTCTGCCCGACGGGGACATTGCGGTGACGACGACGCTCCTCAGGCAGCTCAAGAGCCCGCCGGAGGTGCTTCTCGTCAGTGCCAAACTGGCAGATGACCGCGTTGCCCTCGCCTTGGCTTCGGGCGCCAGCGCCTACCTCCCGAAGGAGCTCTGCATCCCAGAGATCCGGACCGCCCTCGGCTCGGTCGCGCGACGGCGACAGGCTCGCCTGACCGCATCCGAGCGCCGCCAGGTCTCGCAAGGCTCGGTCGAGTGCCAGCGGCCGTGACGCGAGCGCTTGGATAATGACGTCTTGAGCAACTCGCAGCGCGGCCGGCAGCCGCCTGAGACGGCTCGCAAGCGGCCGCGCCCGACGCGGGGCAAACGCTTCTGGCCCACCTACTGGCCGGTCGTCACGATCGGAGCCCTCATCGCCGCCGCCCTCCTTGGGGTCTTCCTCTATGCGCGCTCGACTCCTTCGGCGTCGCCGAGCCCCGGCTCGAACACCTCCGCGACGGTCGTAAATACCATCACCAACCTCGACCTCACGCAGTCGACCTCCGTCGGCTCCGGGGGCGTCGCCAACCCGTTCAAGGCAACACAGGGAGCCCAGCCGCTGACCGGTACCTCAGGGCATCCGGCCGTGCTCTACATCGGCGCCGAATGGTGTCCCTACTGCGCCGCTGAGCGCTGGAGCCTGGCCATCGCACTCTCCCGATTCGGGACCTTCAGCGGTCTGCAGCTGACGCAATCCTCGAGCTCGGACGTCTATCCGAACACGCCCACGCTGACCTTCGCCAACGCCACGTATCAGAGTTCGACGCTCGACTTTCAGAGCGTTGAGACCGCGGATCGGAACCGGCAGCCCCTGCAGACGCCGACCGCCGCGCAGCAGGCGGTGATGCAGACCTACGATCCGCAGGGCTCAATCCCCTTCGTGGACGTTGGCAACCGCTACTACGAGGTCGGGGCCGGCTATTTGCCGGATGTGCTTCAAGGCATGAGCTGGACCCAGATCGCTCAAGCGCTTCAGAACCCCAACTCGCCGGTCGCCAAACAGGTGCTCGGCAACGCCAACTGGATCACGGCAGCCATCTGCAAGTCGACCAACGACAGCGCGGGTGCGGCCTGCAGCGCCACCCAGATCAAGACGCTTGAGGGACAGCTCTCCTAGCAACCTGGGGGCGGTTGCCCTCGCCGTGGCAGCGGTCGCCGGGATGGGCGACAGCGTCTACCTCACCTTCGCTCACTACTCGAGCGCGCCTCTCGCCTGTGTCCAGACCGCAATCGTGAACTGCGACCTGGTGACTCGGAGCGCCTACGGCGTGATCGCGGGCACATCGATCCCGGTGAGCGCGGCCGGCCTGCTGTGGTTCGCCGTCAGCCTGGGTCTGGCCGTCGCCTCCTACCGCCCTCGCTGGGCTCGGGCGGCCAGCGTTGCTCACTTCGCCTGGGGCCTGGCGGGGCTCGCGGTCGTCCTCTACCTCGTCTATGCGGAGCTGCGGCTCGGAGCGCTCTGCGAGTGGTGCACGGCAGCCCACATCCTCGTGGTCTTCACCCTCCTCGTCGCCACCGCCCGCCTGACTTCGAGCGCGGGCGGGCAGCTGGTGTAGGGGCAAAAAGAAGAGGGGCAAAAAGAAGAGGGGCAAAAAGAAAGGGGTCGGCCTCTGGAAGCAAGGAGGCGCGACCCCCGAAGGGCGGGCAAGGGAGGTGCCCACCACGAATGCTCCTCCTCACGGATGAACCGGAGATGAATGAGTGCCGCCAACCCAAGCCCGTCCCCGCGTCCCCGGAGCGGGGGGAGGAAAAGGCTACGCAGCCTGACTCCATTCGGCGTCGATCGTGCTGTCACCATATGAGACAAAGCCGCTAGCAACCACAGGTTCCCCCGCCGCTTGAAGAACACAAAGGAGCAGGCCGAGATGACCATCAGGCTCGGGGCGTCGGGAGCTCCGATGCCGGCCGACCAGGCAGCCCGGAGCCTGGTCGCCCTCGCGTGGGCGCCGATCCTGAGCGGAATCCCGGCCGGCGACCAGCGCCGGCTGGCCCGAGCGGCATCGCTGGTCCAGGTGCGACAGGGCGACACCGTGTTTCGCGCCGGCGACGAGCTCCATGATCTGTTACTCATCCAGGAAGGCGCGATCACGATCGCCAGCGAATTCGACGGCCACAGCCTTCCGATCGCCTTCATCGGCCCCGGCGACCTGATCGGCTCGGGCTCGGCCACCACGGATCCGAAGACGACGTGTACGGCGACCGCCGTCGAGGACAGCGCACTGGTCGCGGTGCCACGCCCGGTTCTCCTAGAGGTGCTGGCGAACTACGGCGAGGTGGCCAGGCAGCTGCGTGGCCTGCGCGAGCGGCGCCGGAACCTGGCCAGCGCCGTGGCAGGGATTCAGGGCCGGCTCTCGGTGCAGAGGAACGCTCGCGTGGTTTCCGTCCACTCACCTCGCGGGGGCGCCGGCTCCACCACACTCGCGGTCAGCCTGGCCCGAGCGCTGGCGCGCGACAACCCGCGCAACGTCGTGCTCGTCGATCTCTCGCTGCCCTTCAATCACTGCGCGTTCCTGACCCGGTCGCTGCCGACTTCCAGCCTCGCCCGTGTCCAGCAGGCACCAGCCGAGCATCGGGAAGACGTTCTCTTGAGCGCAGTCGGCGCTCATCCGTCGGGGTTCGGTCTGCTCGCCGGGGTCCTCCGCCCGGAGGAATCTGACCTGGTAACGGCGGACGCGGTGGCTCAGGCAATTCAGGTCTTGCGGCGCGAGTTCGCGTTCGTGGTCGTCGACATCGGATCGACGCTCCAGTGGCTTGTGCGTACAGCGCTTGACCGTTCGGACGACATCCTGGTGGTGATGACGCCGGATTTACCCGCGCTGCGGGACGTCGCCACCCTCCGGACGGCACTGGCCCCGTTGGTTCACCGCATCCGCGTCGTCGTCAATCACCCGGCAGCGGCGAAGGTGCTGGACACCAACGTGGTGCGAGAGATGCTCGGGGTCGAAACCGTCTTCGAGGTCGAACATGACCGTGCAGTGCTGAACGCCACCTCGCAGGGCGACCTGGTCTCGGTTGCCGCACATTCGGCGATGGCCAGGGCTGCCTCCAGCCTCGCCGGCGAGCTCACTTCTTGGAACCGGGACCCGGGGCGCAACGGCCGCGTGCGCGAATCTCGGCACTCGAGCTGGATGCCCGGTTGAGCCAGATGAACGTGCGCTGGCAGGGCCGCCCGGTCCTCAGCGCGGCGGTCCGCCTACTGGTGGCTTTCGGACCGGCGATCGCCGCCGTGGCCGCGTCGGTGATGATCAGCCGCCGCCTGCCCCTCCCTAGGGGCGGCGCCGGAGCCGCGATCTGGTGGGCGTTGTTCATCGGGTCTGCGATTGCTGTCTGGGTGGTTTGCGCCCGGCTGCTGAACCGGCTGCTTCCGCTGGCGGCCCTTCTCAATCTCACCTTGCTCTTTCCGGACGCCGCCCCCTCGCGCTTCGCGCTGCTCCGCCGGCAGGCGAATCCGCACCAGCTCGAGCGCGAGCTCCGCCGCGTGCAGGAAACGGGGCCGGACTTCGAGCCGAGCCGGCGGGCGCAGGCCATCCTCGAGCTGACGGCGGCCTTGAGCGTCCACGACCGTCGGACGCGCGGCCATTCAGAACGGGTGCGGATGTTCACCGATCTTCTGGCCCGGCAGATGCACCTGGCTCAGCCCGACGCCGACCGGCTGCGCTGGGCGGCCCTGCTGCACGACATCGGCAAGCTCAGCGTGCCGGCGGAGATTCTCAACAAGCCGGACCGCCCTGACGCCGGCGAGTGGGAGGTGCTGCATCGCCATCCGGTAGAGGGCTACCGGCTGATTCTTCCTCTCCGGGAATGGCTCAGTCATTGGGCGGACGCCGTGCTCGACCACCACGAGCGCTTCGACGGGAGCGGCTATCCGAATCAGCTCAGAGGGCAGGCGATCTCGCTGGGCGGCCGGATCGTCGCCGTCGCCGACAGCTACGAGACCATGACCGCCGCCCGACCGTACAAGGCGCCGATGAGCGTGGCGGCGGCCCGCGAGGAGCTGGTGCGGATGTCGGGCAGCGACTTCGACCCGATGGTGGTGCGAGCGTTCCTGAACATCTCGCTAGGGAGGCTCTGGCAGGCCATCGGACTCAGCGCCCTGCTCGCCGAGATACCTCTTTTGGCCCCGCTGGCCCCGCTCGGGACCCGCCTTGCCGGCCTCGGCTCCGGAGTGGCTTCCGGAGTGACCGCCACCGGCGCCCTGACCGTCTTGATCCTGGCTGGGGTCGCCGCGCCGCCGGGCCCCGTCAGTGGCCAGATGTCGCCCCGACCACGACCCACGGCGCCCGCCCAGGCGGCGCTGCCTCCGGCCCCGCCGGCGCCACCTGCTTCCACCCCGGTTTCCGAGCCGGTTCCGAGCGAAGGCCTGGTGGTTCTGGCTGCGATGCCACCCCGTCCGGTTGTAACCGCCTCGCCGCCCGCCTCAGGGGCCGGAGCAGCTCAGAAAACGCCAACCCCGACGCCATCGCCGGCCTGCGCCGATCCGGCCGCCGGCGTCGTCAAGCAGCTGCCAAGTCCGCTGAACGAACTCTGCCCCCTGATCGCCCTGCCCAGCTGAATCGGTGATCTGGGCCGCCACCCGGGCGGCTAGGCCACCGGTCAATTCTCGAAGTCGTTACTGCGCTTGATCGGATAGCCGCTGGCCAGGCAGTCGTCCTCCGAACGAAGAGAGTTGGGCTC
>CAZHAC010000005.1:0-32819 GCA_964529765.1 uncultured Actinomycetes bacterium | reverse complement strand
TCGTCAACGTGGGCGACGAGATCGTGGTCAAGGCGGTCGAGATCGACAGCCAGGGGCGGCTCAACCTGTCCCGTCAAGCGGCGATCGACGAGCTGACCGCCAAGGGCGAGCCGATCGAGGAGAGGATCGACCTCGACGTCATGGCGGAGGCCCTCTCCCGGCCGCCCGAGCAGCGCGAGGAGCGCCGAGGCGGCCGCGATGGCCGCGGCGGTCGCGACCGTGGAGGTCGGGGCGGCCGCAATGGCCGTGGCGACCGAGGCGACCGCCCGCGCGAGCCTGCCCACCAGGGCGGCGAGTCACAGGCCGACGACTAACCGCTGAGCGCGAAGGGCCCGGGCCGTTTGTCCGGGTCCTTTCTCTCGGGCGATTGGGTTTAGATTGCGGCTGTGATCCGAGTGCTCATGGCAGGCCACGGAGGGAAGGTTGGCGTCGCGCTCGCACCCGCGCTCGAAGCCGAGCCCGACATCGACTACCTCGGTGGTGTGGGGCGCGGGGAGGACCTGGCGGCTGCCCTCGAAGATCGCCGGCCCAACGCCCTCGTCGACTTCACGCACCCATCGGTCGGGCTCGAGCACGCTCTGACCGCTGCGGAGCACGGCGTGGCGCCGGTGATCGGGACCTCGGGGATCGGGCCCGAGGCGGTCGAGCAGCTCGAGCGCGCCTGCCAGGAGAACGGTGTCGGCGGCATCGTCGCCCCCAACTTCGCCGTCGGCGCTGTGATCATGATGTGGCTGGCCGGGAAGGCGGCGCCCTACTTCGATGCCGTCGAGGTGATCGAGATGCACAACGCCGCCAAGGTGGACGCTCCCAGCGGCACCGCGACCGCGACCGTCCGCCGGCTCGCGGAGGCACGGGGCGCGGCGCCATTCAACTACTCGCGGACAGAGAAGCTTCTGCTGGAGGGCGCGCGCGGCGCGGAGTCCTCCGGCGTCGCCGTGCATTCCGTGCGTCTGCCCGGCCTGGTCGCCGATCAGGAGATCATCTTCGGTCTGCCCGGCCAGACGATGACGATCACACACCGGACTACTTCGCGGGAGGCTTACGCGCCCGGGGTCCTGCTGGCACTACGCCGGGTGATTGAGGACAAGCGGTTCTACCGCGGCCTGGACGCCCTGCTCGGCCTGGACTAACGCCCCGAGCCCTGTTGGGCGGGCCCGCAAGCGTAGACCGTTCCTCGATTTATCGAGGCGTAGCGCGTAGGCCCGGCTTTGCTGGGCCGATTGAGTCCGTGATCCAAACGTTGTAGACGTCGGGCCGAGCCAAAGGGAGGTAGGGTCCGGGGGAGGAACCGTAGGTTCTTCCCCCGTCTAATACACTTGAGCGCATGTCCAGCCCCATCCGCGACCTCAACATTGCCGTTGTCGGCGCGACGGGCATGGTGGGCCAGGCCTGCCTGCGCGTCCTTTCCGAGCGGGGTGTGGAGGCCAAGCGGGTCAAGGCTCTCGCCTCTGAACGGTCGGCGGGCGGCACGGTCCCGTTCGACGGCTCTGCCGTCGCGATCGAGCTCCTCGACGAGGGCGCCTTCGAGGGCGTCGACCTGGCTCTCTTCATGGCCAGTGGCGAGGTTGCCCGCCACTTCGGCCCGATTGCGGCCGAATCGGGTGCGCTGGTGGTCGACAACTCGAGCGCCTGGCGGATGGCGGACAATGTGCCGCTGGTCGTCCCGGAGGTGAACCCCGAGGACATCCGGGACAACGAAGGCATCATCGCCAATCCCAACTGCTGCACGATTCCGCTGACGGTGGTGCTCAACGCGATCCGCTCGCGGGCCGGACTCGAGCGGGTTTTGGTGGCGACTTACCAATCGGCCTCCGGCGCCGGCAAGGCGTTGGTCGAGGAGCTGGAGCAGCAGACGCGCGCGATTGCGGGTGGGGAGCCGGCCCAGGTCAGCGTGTATCCGCGCCAGCTCGCCTACAACGTGGTGCCAGGTGGCTGGAAGATGGAAGAAGAGGGCTTCAACGAAGAGGAGACCAAGATCCAGAACGAGTCGCGCAAGATTCTCCACGCGCCCTCCCTTCCGGTGACCGCGACCTGCGTGCGCGTGCCCGTGCCAGTGGGTCATGGCGAGGCGGTGTTCCTGGAGACCACCGAGCACCTCGCGCCCGAAGAGGTGCGCGCGCTGCTCGCGGGCAGCCCGGGTGTGATCGTCCAGGACGATCCCACCGACCAGGTCTATCCGACGCCGGCCGACGTCGCCGGCACCGACGAGGTCTACGTCGGCCGCATCCGCAGGGACCATTCGACGGCGAACGGCATCGCGCTCTGGCTGGTCGCCGACAACCTGCGCAAGGGGGCAGCTCTGAACGCTGTCCAGGTAGCCGAATCCGCCGCCGAGATGGGGGTGATCTGACCATGGCAACCGACATCGGACGCCTGCTGACAGCGATGGTGACGCCGTTCAACGAGGACGGCTCGATCAACTGGGACGCCACCCAGCGGCTGGCGGCTCAGCTTTGCGAGGACGGCTCCGACGGCGTCGTCGTTTTCGGGACCACCGGCGAGGCGCCGGCGCTGTCCGACGAGGAAAAGATCGACCTCGTCCGGCGCGTACGGGAAGCGATTCCGGGCAAGAGCGTAGTCGCCGGCGTCGGCACGAACGAGACGCGGCACTCGGTCGAGCTGGCCGAAAAGGCCGTGCAAGCCGGGGCGGACGCGCTGCTCGCCGTCGTGCCCTACTACAACAAGCCGCCCCAGGAGGGCATCTACCAGCACTTCAAAGCGATCTCCGGGGCGGGCCCGACGATCATGTACAACATTCAGGGACGGACCGGGATCAACATGACGGTCCAGACCACGCTTCGCTGCGCCGAGCTGCCGGGGATCATCGGCGTCAAGGAGGCGAGCGGGTCGATGGACCAGATGAGCCTGATTGCCGCCGGCAAGCCGGACGGCTTTCGGATGTGGGCCGGCGACGACGGTTTCACGCTGCCCTTGCTGGCGGTCGGCGGCTATGGCGTTATCTGCGTGGTCTCGCACCTCGCCGGCAGCGCGGTGAAGGCGATTATCGACGCCTACCTGAAGGGCGACACACAGACCGCGCAGCAATTGCACCTGCGGCTGGCCCCGGTGATCAACGCTTTGATGACGGTTTCCAGCAATCCGGTGCCGCTCAAGTCGGCTCTGAACGCGCTCGGATTCCCGGCCGGGCCCTTCCGGCTCCCGCTGACGCCACTGCCGGAAGGCGACCTGAACCGAGTGATGACGGTGGTTGAGGCGGCTGGCGACCTGATCACGTTCAAAGCGAGGGTGAAGGTCGCTTAGCGCTGCCGACGGCGGGCCCGATCTCGAGGCCCTCCACGCCCGGGTTCGGGCCTGCACGGCGTGCGGCTTGCACGCGACCCGGACGCATGCCGTCCCCGGCACGGGCCCCTGCCCTTCCGACGTGATGATCGTCGGCGAGGCCCCGGGCTTCAACGAGGACGTCCAGGGCAAACCCTTCGTGGGCGCCGCCGGCAAGCTGCTCGACCGGCTGCTGGACCGGATCGGCCTCTCGCGGGAGTCGGTCTACATCACGAACATCCTCAAGTGCCGGCCGCCGCAGAACCGGGACCCGATGCCGCACGAAGCCGAGGCGTGCCTGCCTTTTCTCCGCCTGCAGTACAGGCTGGTAAAACCCAAGGCAGTGATCGTGCTCGGCCGTCACGCGCTCGAGCGCATGCTGCCCGGTCATGGTCCGATCAGCCGGGTCCATGGCCAGATCGTGCTCAGGGGCGGGGTCGCCTTCATGCCCTGCTACCACCCGGCGGCCGCCCTTCACAACGGCTCCCTGGTGCGGGATCTCGAGCAGGACTTCGACAATGTCCGCGGCTACCTGGATGACCTCCTTGCTCCGTCCAGCCAGGCCGGAGACGGTGAGACAGCGGCGGGCGGCAAGCCGGCCGACTCTGAACAGATGTCCCTGCTCCAGTGACCGCCTCCAAGCTCCGCTACCTGCCTCTGGGCGGCCTCGGCGAGGTCGGCTTGAACATGTGGGCGCTGGAGTGGGAGGGCGAGGTGCTGGTCGTCGACGCCGGCCTCATGTTCCCTCACGAGGACATGCCCGGCGTCGATCTCGTCATCCCCGACGTCTCTTACCTGCTCGAGGAGGGCCGCCGGGTGGCCGCCATCTTCCTGAGCCACGGCCATGAGGACCACATCGGCGCGCTCCCCTTCGTGCTCCGGCGGCTCTGGGGCGACCGCTACCCCAGCCACGGCGGTCCGCTCAGCCCGCCGGTGTTCGGAACCCGGCTCACTCTGGGCCTTGCCCGCCACCGGCTGAGGGAGCACCGCACTCTGCGCGAGGCGGATCTGCGCGAGATCAGAGCCGGCGATCGCGTCCAGGTCGGGCCCTTCCGGGTGGAGGGTGTGCCCGTCTGCCACTCGATTCCGGAAGCGCTGGCGCTTGCCATCGACACCCCGGTCGGCCGCATCGTCTACACCAGCGATTTCAAGCTCGACGAGGATCCGATGTACGGCTCGACCACCGATCTCGACCGCTTCCGGCGCCTGGGTGCCGAGGGCGTGCTCCTGCTACTCGCCGACTCGACGAACGCCGAACGGCCCGGCCACAGCGGCAAGGAGCGCTCCCTGATCCCCGTCTTCGAGCGGATCTTCGAGGAGGCCGAAGGCCGGATCGTCATCAGCACCTTCGCCTCCAACATCCACCGCATCCAGCAAGTGATCTCGCTCGCCGAACAGCGCGGCCGGCATGTCGCGGTCGTCGGCCGCTCGATTTCGAACGCCGTTAAGACTGCGCAGGACCTGGGCATCCTCGAGTTCGCCAACGATACCGTGATCCCGATCGACCAGGCCCAGCGCGACCCGCGCTGCGTCCTTCTCGCCGCCGGCAGCCAGGGCGAGCCGCTCTCCGCGCTCTCTCGCTTCGCCGCCCGCCAGCACCCGGTCGTGAACGTGCAGCCCGGCGACCTGGTGGTCCTCTCAGCGCGGCCGATTCCCGGCAACGAACGCCTGGTCAACAACACCATCAACAATCTCTACCGGCATGGCGCGCGTGTCCTCTACTCGGACAGCGATCAGGTCCATGTGTCAGGCCACGCTTTCCAGGATGAGCTGCGCGAGGTCCTGGAAGCGGTCAATCCGCACTTCTTCATTCCCGTGCACGGCGAGTACCGGCAGCTGATCAAGCACGCGGAGCTGGCGCGGGCGGCCGGGGTGCCGGACGACCGCATCCTGGTCGTCGAGGATGGGCGCGCCGTCGACCTCACCCCGCAGACGATGGAGGTGGGGGAGGACATCAACGCCGGCTTCGTCTTCGTCGACGGCCTCGGCATCGGCGATGTCGAGCAGGTCGTGCTCCGCGACCGCCGCCACCTGGCCTCGGACGGCATGGTGGTGGTCACCGTCGCGGTGGACCGCGAGAACGGCATGCTCCGGGCGGGACCGGAGCTGATCTCGCGCGGCTTCATCGAACGGGAGACCTCAGAAGACCTGATGCGCGATGCCCGCGGGCAGGTGCTGGAAGCCGTGGAACGCCTGGCCGGCGAACCCCCAGAGACCACGATCGTCCAGGAGGCGATCCACGATGCCATCTCGCGCCTGGTCTGGAAGCGGACCGGTCGCCGGCCGATGGTGGTGCCGGTCGTAACCGAGATCTAGAAGCAGTCGCTTTACAATCCCGGCGGCCATGAAGCTGCCGCCGGCGGCGCTCACCGCACCCTCGCTCTGCCCGCGGTGCGACTCGCCGGCGATCATGACCGACTACTGCATCGCCTGCATGCTCCCCCTGCGCCGCTGCGGATCCTGCCAGGGGGTCGCGGGACCCTTCGACCGCTACTGCGGCTTCTGTGGATACGAGCTGGTGCGCGGCGTTCGGCGGGCCGCCGTCTGGCGGCTCTGGCTGCTGGCGGCGCTGGTCCCACTTGCCGGGGGGATTGCCTTCGGTGTCTCGCCCTACAGCGCCAGCCTCTCGAACGGTGTCAGTGCGCTCGTGCGGGGCGGCGCCTCCGCGTCTCCAGCGTCTAAGCCGGCGGTCCAGGACACGATGCTGAAGTTGGGGTATACGGCACCGGCGGACTGGACGGCGGGCGACCAGGGCCAGCTGCTGGTGATGGCCAAATGGCCGCAGGACGGCCCCCGCGTGGCGGCCGCCCAGGGCAACCTGCTGTCGGCCGCGCTGCAGTCGAGCACGATCGTGGTCTCACGGCCGGCGCTGAACGGAGCCGTCGACCCTACCGACCCTCAGAGCTTGCTGACCTCCGATTTCGCGCAGCTGATCCAGACCCCGCCACCTGGCGCCCGGATCGAATGGGCACGGCAGATCACGCCCCTGACGGTGGGAGGGCGGAGGGCCGCCGAGGCGATCCTGAAGGTGACCAGGGCCGATGGATCGATCTGGTACTTCGAACGGATGTACATAAGCGCGGGCGGCGGCCCGGTGCGCGCGGACGTCGTCGGGCCCTCGGCGGATTGGTCCGCGGGCGACGACCAGCGCGCGGAAGCGGCCGTCCGCTCGCTCCGCGCCTGACCCCGATCGACACCGAACACCCGCGGATTCGTACTTCGGGCAACCCTCAAACCCGCCTTCGCACGCGGTTGCGTCCCTCCTAGGCCGGCCGGTCGAGGCGCCCGCCGCAGTCCACGCAAAACGAGTGCCTGGGCAGGTTGTGATGGCCGCAATGCGGGCACACGAGCCGCCGCGGAGGCTCCGCCGCGACCCAGCGATCGGGGTCACGTCGGTACCACGTGCCATCCTCCGGACCCAGCATCCAGGTCCGGCCTTCGCCGTCCTGGACCGCCAGCTCACGAACGGCGACGCGAAACGCGCGCACCGCGAGCCGGTGAGCCCGGCGTTCGTCCTGGAGCTCTCGGAAGCGCTCCTCGGCACGCCCGAAGGGGTCAACCGCCATTGGTCAGCACCACCGCGCGCCCATATAATCGCCGCGAGGGCACGGCTCTCGCGGCTTCTTCACTCGTCCAGCACACGTCCCATACCCAAGATGCCTCGCAGCACCACCAGAGCACCTCGAAGCGGCGCCACCGCGCGCCGTCCGGCCGCGCGGCGCGGCTCGCGGAGAACTCCGCGCAAGCCGCTGCTCACGCCCCAGCAGGCGCGTGAGGCCGCTGGCGTGGTCCTGATCGGCGCCGCGCTGCTCGCCCTGGTAGCCGAGCTGTTCGGCCAGAACGGCTCCCTCCTCCGCGAGCTCAAGCAGGCGCTCGACCATGGCTTCGGCTACGGATGGCCGCTCCCGGTCGCCGCCGGCCTCGCCGTCGGCCTCCTCTTCATCTGGCCCGAGCCGCCACGACTGCGCCGGACCGATATGGTCGCCGTCGCCGTCGCCGGCCTGGCCGTGCTCGGCCTTCTCAACTTCCAAAACGCGGGTGGCAGCCTGGGTTCCTCGATCGAGGGCTTCCTGGGCGGCCTGGCCGGGCCTTGGGGGGCGGCCATCCTCCTGGTCGCCGCCCTGGTCATCGGCCTGATCGTGGCCTTCCACTTCAGCCCCGGGGCGCTGGCAATGGGCGTCGTCGAAACCGCCCGCCTGGGCTACGCAGAGCGCAAGCGGATCGAGACTTTGGTCAGGCCGGGAGCGCGCGCGTCTAAACCCGACGCCGCGCCCACTCCCAAGCCGGTGGCCAAGCCGGCTGGCGATGGCCAGCTCGAGCTGCCGGCCTGGGTGACCGAGGAGAACGAGGTGCCAGAACCGCAGCCTGCTCGACGCTCTCCGCCGCCTCCGCCCCCGCCGGCGCCGGACCGGCCGGCATCGCCGCCGCCCGTCGACGCCGGCGACCCCGACACCGGCGACGTCGGCCCCCCGGTCATGCGCGTCACCGCGAATATCGAGGACGAGCTGCCGGAGATCGAATGGAGATTGCCGTCGGTCAGCCTGCTCGACAGCGTCACCGTGCGCAAGGAGCGCATGCAGGACGAGATCCGGCGCAACGTTCGCATCATCGAGCAAACGCTGACCACGTTCGGCGTCGCCGCCAAGGTGATCGGCGTCAACCCCGGCCCCGCTGTCACCCAGTACGAGCTGCAGCCGGCGGCCGGGGTGGCGGTCAAGAAGATCACCGCCCTGCAGCACGACCTCGAGCTCGCGCTCGCGGCGTCGCCCCTGCGCATCGAAGCGCCGATTCCGGGCAAGTCCGCGGTCGGCATCGAGATCCCGAACAAGTCGGCGAGCCTGGTTTCCCTCCGCGAAGTGGTGGAGGCGCCCGCCTTCCGAGCCGGGCACAAGCTCGCGATCGCGCTTGGCAATGACGTCAGCGGCACCTCGATCTCGGGCGATCTCGCCCGCATGCCGCACCTTCTCATCGCCGGCGCCACCGGCCAGGGAAAGTCGGTCTGCATCAACGTCTTGATCTCGTCGCTGCTGCTGCAGTGCACGCCGGGAGACCTGCGCCTGGTCATGATCGACCCCAAGCGGGTCGAGCTCTCGGGCTACAACAACCTTCCGCACCTGGCGGTGCCGGTGATCGTGGAGTCCCACCAGGCGGCTGCCGCGCTCCGCTGGGCGGTCGCCGAGATGGAGAGGCGGTACAAGCTCCTCAGCCACGAGGGCGTGCGCAACATCGCCTCTTACAACGATCGGGCGGTCGCCCAGCACGCCCGCAAGATGCCCTACGTCGTGATCGTGATCGACGAGCTGGCGGACCTCATGATGGTCGCCGCCGGCGAGGTCGAAGAGCTGATCTGCCGGATCGCCCAGCTGGCGCGGGCGGTCGGCATCCACCTGGTGATCGCCACCCAACGGCCGTCGACGGACATCATCACCGGGCTAATCAAGGCCAACATCCCCTCCCGGATCGCGTTCGCGGTCGGCTCCCAGGTCGACAGCCGGGTCATCCTCGACGCCGGCGGCGCCGAGAAGCTGCTGGGCCGTGGCGACATGCTCTACCAGCCCGTCGATGCCGGCAAGCCGACCCGTATCCAGGGCGCCTTCGTGAACGACCGTGAGGTGGAGTCCCTGGTCGCCTTCTGGAAGGCCCAAGGAGAGCCCCGCTACATGGAGGAGATCCTGGATTCCGCACCCTCCGGTGTCGAGGAAGGCGGGGAGGGGGGAGGCCGCCGCCTCGACCCGCTCTTCGCACGCGCAGCCCGGGCGGTGGCGGCGGAGGGAGCGGCCTCGGTCTCGCTGGTTCAGCGCAAGTTCAATGTCGGCTACTCGCGCGCGGGTCGCATCGTCGACCAGCTCGCCGAGCACCGCGTGATCGGTGGCTACCAGGGCAGCAAGTCGCGTGAGGTCCTGATGACCCTGCCCGACGTGGACGAGCTGCTCGAACGGCTGGGCCAGGAGTGATGGGTCCCGCCGTTCTCCACGTCGTGGAGGAGGGCGGCGGGAGCATCGCGACCGGCGTCAGCGCCGGTACGCGGCTCGCCGCGGCTCGGCGCCATCGCGGGCAATCGCTTGACCAGGTGGCAGCCGCCACGCGCATCCGGCGCCACCACCTGCAGGCTCTCGAGGCCGGCGACCTCGACGCGCTCCCCGGTCCCGTCTATGCACGCGGCTACCTGCGCACCTACGCGGAGTACCTCGACCTGGATCCCGACGACCTGCTCGCTGAGCAGCCGCCGGCCGCGCCTGGCCTGCCGGCCCCTGACGCCGCCCGCCGCCGGCTCTCACTCGGCCCCCTAACACCCGTCCACCCCCCGGCGCGGCTCGTCCTGACCCGGCCTCTGCTCGCCGGCGCCGGCATCACACTGGCAGCGCTCCTCTTCGGCGCCTATGCCTGGCGGGAGGTTGATTCGGCGCAGACCTACCTGGGCGCCACACCGACCGCGACGCCGGCGCTGGCTGCGCCGCCGATCGCGAGCCCCCAGCCCCTGCCCTCGATCAACCCCGCGGCCTCTCCGGCCCCCTCGGCCACAGCCGCTGCGGCGCCGGCCGGGCAGGTCTTCTTAGCGGTCAAGGCAAGCGAAACCACCTGGCTGCGCGTGACTGTCGACGGCAAGAACTCCTACGCGTCGCTCATGAGCCCCGGTGGCGAGCTTACGTTCGTGGGTCAGACGATCACCCTGAGCGCGGGCAAGCCGTCGCTTCTGGTTTCGGTCGCCGGCGGCGAGTACCACGAGCTTGGCGTCCTCAACAAGGTCTATTCGGCCGACACTTAGGGGTAGCGTGCCCAACCTACCCAATCTCCTGACCATCAGCCGGCTGGCGGCCATCCCGGTGCTGATGGTCCTGATCCTCGCTCGCTTCCCTTACCACGACCAGTGGGCGGCGGCGGTCTTCCTGCTCTCCTCGCTGACCGACACCGCCGACGGCCAGCTGGCGCGCCGGCGCGGGCAGGTGACCGAACTCGGCAAGTTCCTCGACCCGCTCGCGGACAAGCTGTGGATCCTGTCAGTTCTGATCGTGCTCGTCCAGGAGCGCGAGCTGGCGGCCTGGATCGTGGTCGTGATCTTCGCACGCGAGATGGTGATCACCGTCCTGCGCTCGCTGAGCGCTACTCAGGGCCGGGTGATCGCGGCCACTCCCTGGGGCAAGACGAAGACGATCACTCAGGTCGGCGCCGTTTTCCTGCTCATCCTGGCCCGGCCTTATCCCTCGCTTCAGGTCCCGGCCCAGGTGGCGATATGGCTCGCCGTCGTGTTCACCGTCCTGAGCGGCATCGACTACCTGTGGCGCTTTCGCAACGTGATCCTCCGCCCGCAGCCGGCCGTGCAGCGGATCGAAGCGGGCGGGCCGGTTTCGGAGCCTGACGGCGACGCCATCTCGCTCGGAGCCGCCCTCAGCGCCCAAGGCCTCACGATCGCGGTCGCCGAGTCGTGTACTGCGGGGATGGTGGGAGCGCTGATCACCACGGTTCCCGGCAGCTCGCGCTACTTCCTGGGCGGGGTGATCGCCTACTCGAACGAGGTGAAGGTCGCCCAGCTGGGCGTGCCCGAAGAGCTGCTCGAGCGCCACGGCGCCGTCTCCGAGGAGGTGGCGCGAGCCATGGCCGACGGCGTGCGCAAGCGGATGGGCACCGACCTCGGGCTTTCGGTAACCGGTATCGCGGGTCCGACCGCCGACGGAACCAGCAAGCCGGTCGGCCTGACCTACGCCTGGCTGTCGGCGGCCGGGACCAGCGAGGGCCGCCGGTTCGTCTTCGACGGCACCCGCGAACAGAATCGCCGCCGGGCGGCGCAAGAGGCGATCAAACTGGCGCTGGCGGCGCTGGAGACGCTCCCCAGGGCGGTCGGGCATTGACGTGCGAACGCTTGTTCGATAGACTTTACGAGCCACTCGGGGGCCGTGTCCTGTGACCGGCGCGAGTTCGTTGTTAAGCGATTTGACCCTGTCACAGCATGGATCGAGACTGACGTCGAAGCACAAGGAGGGCATCTGAAATGGAAAAGGACAAGGCGCTCAGCACTGCGATCTCGCAGATCGAGCGCAGCTACGGCAAGGGCGCGATCATGAAGCTCGGCGAGGCTGCGGCCCATCGTGAGATCGGCTTCATCCCCACCGGCGCGCTTCCGCTCGACCTTGCTCTCGGCGTCGGCGGGGTTCCGCGCGGCCGTGTAGTGGAGATCTACGGACCCGAGTCAGCCGGCAAGACGACGCTCGCCCTCCACGTCGTCGCCGAGGCGCAGAAGGCGGGCGGTGTGGCCGCCTTCGTGGATGCGGAGCACGCGCTCGACCCGATCTACGCCTCGCGGATCGGCGTCAACATCGACGACCTGCTGATCTCGCAGCCCGACACCGGTGAGCAGGCGCTCGAGATCGTCGAGGTGCTGGTCCGCAGCGGCGCGGTCGACGTCATCGTCATCGACTCGGTGGCCGCTCTGGTTCCCAAAGCCGAGATCGAGGGCGAGATGGGCGACTCCCATGTCGGCCTCCAGGCCCGGCTGATGTCCCAGGCCCTCCGCAAGCTGACTGCCGCCATCTCGAAGTCGAACTGCACGGTGATCTTCCTCAACCAGCTGCGAGAGAAGGTCGGGATCATGTTCGGCAACCCCGAGACCCAGCCTGGCGGCCGGGCCCTCAAGTTCTACTCGTCGGTGCGGCTCGACATCCGCAAGGTGGAGACGATCAAGAGCGGCCTCGACTCGATCGGCGCCCGCGCCAAGGTCAAGGTGGTCAAGAACAAGGTCGCCCCGCCGTTCCGGACCGCCGAGTTCGACATCCTCTTCAACGAGGGGATCTCCAGGGAGGGCGCGCTGATTGACGCCTCCGTCGAATTTGGGATCGTCGAGAAGAGCGGGACCTGGATGTCTTACGGCGATATGCGGCTCGGCCAGGGTCGCGAGAATGTGCGCAACTTCCTGCGCGAGAACCCGACGCTCGCGGGCGAGATCGAGGCGGCGGTCCGGGCGAAAGCGGCTGGCCAGGCGGCGCCGCTGCGAACCGCACAGGCGGTGAGGACCGGCGGCTCTGAGGACGAGTAGGACAAAAGCCACCTCCCCCTGGAGCGGGGAGGTGGCGCGTAGCGCCCGAGGGGGTGCGGAGGCGGCGACTACCTTGGACGCCGCCCTCACCCTCCTCACCCTCCGCCCGCACTCGCGCCGCGAGCTCGAGTTGAAGCTCGCGCGCCGGGCACACGAGCCGGAAGAGGTCGCCAGTGCGTTGGCGCGCCTGGTTGAGCTCGGCTACCTGGACGATGCGGCCTTCGCACGGGCGGTCGTGATCTCCCGTGCGCGCCGGCGCGGTGCCCGGGCGATCGCCGCCGAGTTGCGGGCGAAGGGCGTCTCTCGCGAGGACGCGGAGGCGGCGCTGACCGAGATCGACGAGAGCTCTCAGCGCGCATCAGCGGTGGCGCTGGCAAGGCGGGTGCTGCGGCCGCCGGCCAGCGCCGTCGAGCAGAAGAAGGCCGCGGCGGCGCTCGTCCGGCGCGGCTTCGACTTCGAGGTTGCGCGCTCGGCGGTGGCCGAGATCGTGGGCGAGGGGCAAGCCGACCTCGACTGACGATCCAGGCTTGGGCCGGATCTCGTTTGATTCGCCTTGACGCGGGGACGATAATGGAGTGTTGCCGCACCCGGACATCGGGGGCGGGACACACCAAGGATTGAACATCGCCCGACTCGGCTGTCGGGCGCCATGGTTCAGCACCTTGAAAACCGAATATCGCGAGGTGAACCAAACCAATGCAGCCACTTTTCGTCGTGCTATTGGTGGCGGTCGCTGCAGTCCTCGCGGCAGGGCTCTCTTACCTGGTCACGCGTTCGATCGACCAGCGACGGAGTGGAGACGAGCTGCGCAAGCTCGACACCCAGAACCAGCAACGGATGCTGGACGTCGAGGCCGCCGCGAAGGAAAGGCTGCTCGAGGCCAAGGAGGAGGCGGTCCGGATCCGGACCTCCGCTGAGCAGGAAGCGCGTGAGACCAGGGTCCAGGCCCAGCAGGTCGAGCGACGCCTGCTCCAGAAGGAGGAGAACCTGGAGCGGCGGACCGAGGAACTCAACCGCCGCGAAGAGAACTTCAGTGTCCGAGAGCGAGGCCTGGAAGAGATCCGGGCACAGCTCGAGGCGACCTACAGCGCCCAGCTCCGCGAGCTGGAACGCATCGCCCAGATGTCGCGCCAGGAGGCGCAGGGCATCGTCATGGCGCAGGTTGAACAGGACCTCCGCAACGACGTCGCGCGCAAAGTGCGAGACGCCGAGCTCGCCGCCCGTGAGGAAAGCGAGCGCCGCGGTCGGGCCATAGTCACCGAAGTGATCCAGCGCATCGCCGCCGACCAAACTGCCGAAACGTCGGTCTCCGTTCTGCCGCTGCCGAACGAGGAGATCAAAGGCCGGATCATCGGTCGCGAGGGACGCAACATCCGCGCCCTCCAGCAGGCGACCGGAATCGACCTCATCATCGACGACACTCCCGAGGCCGTCATCATCAGCGGCTTCGACCCGGTCCGCCGCGAGGTAGCGCGGACCGCGCTCAACAAGCTCATCGTGGATGGCCGGATCCACCCCGCCCGGATCGAGGAGGTGGTGGCGAAGGCGAGGCAGGAGGTCAACCAGCGGGTCAAGGACGAAGGTGAGGGCGCCGTCCTGGAGCTTGGGTTCCAGGGCTTACATCCAGAGATCGTCCGCCACCTCGGCATCCTGCGCTTCCGCACCAGCTACGGCCAGCAGGTCCTCAACCACTCTAAGGAGGTCGCGCACCTGGCGGCGATGATGGCCGCCGAGATCGGTGCCGACGTCCGGATCGCGAAGCTGAGCGGCTTGCTCCATGACATCGGCAAGGCCATCGACCATGAGGTTGAGGGCTCTCATGCGGTGATCGGAGCGGACTTGCTGCAGCGCCATGGCGTGCAAGCCCCCGTGGTCCATGCCGTGCGCGCTCACCACTACGACGAGGAGCCTCACACCGTGGAGGCCTTCCTCCTGATCGCCGCCGACGCCATCTCGGCCGCCCGGCCGGGCGCCCGCCGGGAGACATTGGAGGCATACATCAAGCGGCTGGAGAAGCTGGAGGAGATCGCCAACTCATTCCAGGGCGTCCAGCAGTCCTACGCCATTCAAGCCGGTCGCGAGGTTCGCATCCTCGTCCGGCCCGATCAGATCGACGACGCCAGCGCCCAACTGATGGCGCGCGACATCGCGAAACGGATCGAGAGCGAGATGAGCTACCCGGGTCAGATCCGGGTGACCGTCGTCCGCGAGACCCGAGCCGTCGAGTACGCCAAATAACCAAAGGGGAGGCCTCCAGGCCTCCCCTTTTTTCGTTTGCCGTGGACCGTACCCTCTACAGCAGTGCAAACAATAGGTTCAGACGGCGATTTTCGAGTGCTTTTCGTGGCCGACGTCGTCGGTCGGCCGGGCCGCGACGCCGTGAAGCATCACCTGCCGCGACTGCGGGCGCGGCTGGCTCCCCACTTGACGATCGTCAACGGCGAGAACGCGGCCGGCGGCTTCGGACTCACAGCGGCGATCGCCGAGGATCTGCACGAGGCCGGTGCGCAGGTCGTTACGACCGGCAATCACGTCTGGGACCAAAAGCAGTTCGTGAACGAGATCAGCGGGCTGGACTACGTGCTACGCCCGCACAACTACCCTCCGGGCGCACCTGGGCGGGGCTTCCTGACCCTGGAGGCAGACGGCGAGCGGGTGCTTGTAATGAACCTGATGGGCCGGCTTTTCATGAATGACATCGATGATCCGTTTCGAGCCGCCGACGCCATACTGGAAGCTAACCCGGACGTTCGGATCGTGTTCTGCGACATGCATGGTGAGGCGACCAGCGAGAAGGTCGCGATGGGCTGGTATCTGGACGGGCGCGCCAGCGCCGTCGTCGGGACACACACGCACGTCGCCACCGCCGATCAGCGCCTCCTGCTCCGCGGAACCGCCTATGTCACCGATGTCGGCATGGTGGGTCCGCGTGACGGAGTCATCGGCGTGGACAAAGAGGCGGTGCTCAAGCGGTTCCTGACGGGAATACCCCATCGCTGGGAGGTTGCAGACGGACCTGTGACATTCAATTCTGTGCTGGTTACCATTGACAGACTCACCGGTAGGGCCACATCGATCCAGCGCAACGATCAAGTACTGACATGACGGGGGTAGTTCCAGTGTTGACGGGGGAGGGCAGGCAGCCGGTGGAAGTGCTGAAGGTCTCGGCATCTTCTAAACCAGTCGCGGTCGCCGGTGCGATCGCCGGCGTCATCAGACAGCAGCAGCGTGTCGAAGTTCAGGCCATCGGCGCCGGGGCGATCAACCAGGCCATCAAGGCGATCGCAATTTCACGCGGCTACGTGGCGCCCGGTGGAATCGAGCTCGTTTGCATCCCGTCGTTCATCGACATCTCGATCGACGGCGAGGAGCGGACGGGCATCAGGCTGCTGGTAGAGGTCCGCTGACACAAGGGCAGAGCAGGCCCCGGTCCTTCCACATCTGGACCATCGGGTGCCAGATGAATGTCGCCGATTCCGAGTCTCTCGCGCGCCGGCTGCTCGCCGCCGGCTACGTCGAGGAGCGCGACCTCGACCGCGCCGACATCGCCGTCCTGAACACCTGTGTCGTGCGCCAGGCATCCGAGGACAAGGTCTACTCGCGGCTGCACGAGCTGCGCGAGTGGAAGACCCCTGAGCGCACGATCGCGTTGACCGGCTGCATCGTCCGGAAGGAAGGCGAGACGCTCCGCGAACGCTTCCCGCAGCTCGACCGAGTGGTGCCGATTGGCGAGTACGACGAGTTCGTGGCCGATCTCGACGCCCGCTACGACTTCTCTCACGGCGAAGCGCTGCCAGTGGCCGGCCGCACGGGCATCAGCCACTACATCAACGTGATCGAAGGCTGCGACCACAACTGCACCTTCTGCATCGTCCCGAAGGTGCGTGGCCGGGAGCGGCACCGGCCGCTGGCGGCGGTGATCGCCCAGTGCGAGCGGGCGGTGGAGGAAGGCGCTCGCGAGGTGATTCTTCTCGGCCAGAACGTGGACGACTATCGCGACCCGGACGGCGCCGGCGGCCTGGCGGCTCTGGTCAGCGCTGTTGAGCGGATCCCTGGTCTCAAGCGCCTCCGCTTCATGACGTCCCATCCTCAGGACCTGGAGATGGAACTGCTCGATGTAATGGCACGCTCACGAGTGATCGCCAACGAGCTCCAGCTGCCCATCCAGTCGGGCGACGACCAAGTGCTGAAGCGCATGGCGCGCGGGTATCAGGTTCGCCACTATCGGGCGATCATCGAGCGCGCTCGCGAGCTGATGCCCGACCTCGGGCTCTACACCGACGTCATCGTCGGCTTCCCTGGCGAGACTCAAGAGGCCTTCGAGAACACTCTGCGGGTGATGGAGGAGATGGAGTTCGACGTCGTCCACCTGGCGCAGTACTCGCCGCGGCCGGGAACCTTCGCGGCGGAGCGGATGGTCGACGACGTCCCGGCGGAAGAAAAGCGCCGCCGAATCAACGAGGCGCTGGCGCTGCAGAGACAGATCGCCGCCCGCCGCATGAAGCGCTGGGAGGGAAGGACAGTGGAAGTGCTCGTCGACGGGCGCGACGAGCTCGGGCGCCCCTACGGGCGAAACCGGCAGGGCAAGCGCGTGATCGTCAAGGGCGTCGCCATCGAACCTGGCGAGCTGGTTCAGGTGGTGGTGGAAGAGTCGAATGCCGGCCAGCTGGCCGGCCGGCCGGCCAGCATAAAGGGGTCGCTTCCGATAGCCTCCGTCCGGTGACCGCCGGCGGGGAGACCCCAGCCCTCAAGCAGTACCGCGAGGCGAAGGCCAAGCACCCCAACGCCATCCTGCTTTTCCGGATGGGCGACTTCTTCGAGCTCTTTTTCGAGGACGCCCAGGAGGCGGCCCCGATCATGGGCGTGACGCTGACCAGCCGCCCTATGGGCAAGTCAGGCCGCGCGCCGATGGCCGGTGTGCCCCACCACGCCTGGCAGTCCTATGTCGGCAAGCTGCTGCGGGCTGGCAAGTCGGTCGTGATCTGCGACCAGGTCGAAGCCCCGACGGGGAAAGGGATCGTGCGCCGGGAGGTGACTCGCGTGCTCACTCCGGGCACCGTCCTGGAAGAAGCGTATCTCGAGCCTGGCCGCTCCAACTACCTGGTCGCGGCCTGGACCCAAGGTCCGGAGGCCGGCATTGCCGCCTGCGAGCTGAGCGCGGGTGAGCTTCTGCTCTGTCAGCTGCCTGCCGAGCGACTGCCCGCCGAGCTCGACCGGCTGGCGCCCGCTGAGCTGCTGTCACCGCCAGCGCTGGACGGATACCGGTTCGACCCCGAGCGCGGCCGGCACCGCTTGCGCGAGCTGCTGGGGATCGCCCATCCGGCGGCCATCGGGGCCGAGGAGGCGCCGCTGGCGCTCGGGGCGGCCGGCGTGGTTCTCGAGCACCTGCGCCAGAACCAGGTCCGGATCGAACCTGGGCTCCTCCGCGTCCGCACCTATTCGCCGGACGCCGCCATGCAGCTGGACGCGGCCACGGTTCGCAACCTCGAGCTTTCGACACTGCTCAAGCTCGTCGACCGAACGGTGACGCCGGTGGGTGCCCGCCGCCTACGCGCCTGGCTCTGGGCACCCCTGCGTGAGGTGGAGTCGATCGAGCTTCGTCTGGCTGGCGTTGACGAGCTCGTCCAATCGGCCGGCCTCCGAGCGCGTCTGCGGGAAGCCCTGCTGGCGGTCGGAGACCTCGAACGCCTGGTGACGCGCGCGGCCCAGGCACTCTCCTCGCCTCGCGAGCTGGTGGCGTTGAGGCGGTCGCTGGAAGCGCTCCCCGGCGTTTCAGCCGCGACGGCCGCCGCCGAGGCGCTCGAGCTCCGGCGCTTGAGCTCCGGCCTCCAGGAAGCGCCCGAGCTGGCGGAGCAACTGACGCGAGCCCTGGTCGACGATCCTCCGGCCTCGCCCCGCGAGCCTGGTTCCATCCGCGCTGGATACGACCGCGAGCTGGACGCCATCCGCGAGGCGTCGCGCTCCGCCCGTGACTACATCGCGGCACTCGAGGAGAAGGAGCGGGCACGAACCGGGATCAGGACCCTCAAGGTGGGCTACAACCGGGTTTTCGGCTACTACCTCGAGGTCAGCCACTCGAACGCTGGGGCCGTGCCGGCGGACTACATCCGAAAGCAGACGCTGACCGGCGCCGAACGATACATCACGCCGGAGATGAAGGAGCGGGAGGCCGTCGTGCTCTCGGCCCAGCAGGACAGCCTCGCCCGCGAACAGGAGCTGCTGCGCGGGCTCTGCGAGGAAGTGGCGGCGCAGGCAGCCGGCCTCCTCGGCGCGGCTCAAGCGGTGGGCGAACTCGATGCGCTGGGGGCTCTCGCCGAAATCGCTGCCGACCTCGCCTGGACGCGGCCCCAGGTCTCAGCCGGTCTCGGGCTCCGCGTCGTCGGTGGGCGCCACCCGGTGGTCGAAGCATCGCTGCCCGCCGGCTCCTTCGTTCCCAATGACCTTGAGCTCGACCCGGACGGCCAGCAAGTGGTCGTGCTGACAGGGCCGAACATGGCGGGCAAATCGACCTACTTGAGGCAGGCCGCCCTGATCGTGCTGCTCGCCCAGTGCGGGTCCTTCGTGCCCGCCGCCTCGGCCGCGATCGGTCTCGCCGACCGCGTCTTCACCCGGGTGGGCGCACACGACGACCTCGCTTCCGGCATGTCGACCTTCATGGTCGAGATGACCGAAACGGCGAACATCCTCAACAACGCGACGCGCGAGTCGCTGGTCGTCTTCGACGAGGTGGGGAGGGGGACCTCGACCTATGACGGCGTCTCGATCGCACAGGCGGTCGTCGAGCACATCCACGACCGAGTCGGCTGCCGGACGCTCTTCGCCACCCACTACCACGAGCTCACGGCACTCGCCGACCGGCTACCCCGCGTCGCCAACCAGCGCGTCGAGGTGGTCGAGGAAGGCGACCGTGTCCGCTTCCTGCACACGGTGGTCCCCGGCGGTGCCGACCGCTCCTACGGCATCCACGTGGCGGCTCTGGCCGGCCTACCGCCGGCCCTGATCGCAAGAGCGCGCCAGGTCCTCGGTGAGTTGGAGCGGCAGCGGCCGTTGGAGCCCCCGGAGCAGCAGCTGGGCCTACCTCTGGACGCAGCTCCGGACCCGATCCGGCAGCAGCTGGCGCAGCTCGACCTCGACCAGCTGAGCCCGCTGGAGGCGCTGCAGAAGCTCTACGAGCTGCGAGGAAGGCTGAGTTAAGGCCGCCGCGCCTCCCCGGTACGAGTCAGTATCGACGCCGGGTTGAGACTCCTGGTAGCACAGTACGTATCGATACCCACATTACTGTGCGGAGGTGCTATCTGAACTTATGAGTACAACTGTGTGGATTATCGTCGTGGTCGCGATCCTGGCGGTGCTCGTGTTGGCGGTTGTCGCGGCAATCAGCACGCGATCGCGGCTGCGCCCATTGTCGGACAGCGCCCGCGAGCGCTACGGAGAGTCGTGGCGCGTCATCGAGGCCCAGTTCGTCGATGACCCGCGGCAGGCGGTGATCGAGGCGGACCAGCTGGTGGTGGCGGTCTACCGAGAACGCGGCGGGCGCGACGATCGGCCGCCGCAGAGGCTGCGCGAAGCCCGCGGGCTGGCGCGCCTGGGAGACGGTGATTCGGGAACGGAGACGCTGCGTCGCGCGATGCAGCACTACCGCTCCGCGATCGAAGATCTGCTGAGATCGGACTCGGGCAGCTCTGCCCGGCGCCGGGAGGTGGCCTGATGAAGGAACAAGAAGAGATGCGATACATCGAAGAGCCGCCGCAGGCGGGCGCCAGGTCCGAAGAGTCCGAGCGCCCGGCGGCTGAGCGCCCGGCGGGCGAGCATCCAGCTGGAGATGAGGCGGGCCGGCGGCCGGCAGATTCATCGCTCGACGATTTCCGAGCCCGTTTCGACGAAGCGCAGGCCCGCTTCATCGACGACCCGAGTGGCGCGGTAGAGGCGGCTCGATCCGCACTCGAGGCGGCCGTGGACCGGTTCATGGCCTCGATTAGGCACGACGCCGGCGCGACGGCCGATACCGAGCAGATGCGACTGGCGATGCGCCGCTACCGGGCGCTGTTCGACCAGCTGTCCCGAGGCGGCCCGTCCTGATCAAAGACGCCGGGCGGCAGCGTACGCTACCGCCCGGTGTCCATTCCTGCTTCCGCCGTGATCCACGTCCTTGCCCCCGAGGTTGCCGACGCGATTGCCGCCGGCGAGGTCGTAGAGCGACCGGCATCGGTCGTCAAAGAGCTGCTCGAGAACGGGCTCGACGCGGGCGCTACCAGGATCACGATCGAGATCCGGGGAGCGGGGCGAACTCTGATCCGGCTGGCTGACGACGGCTCCGGAATTCCTCCCGATCAGCTCCGGCTGGCCTTCACGCGGCACGCCACCAGCAAGCTCTCCGGTCTCGCCGATCTTTCCGCGATCTCCACGCTCGGTTTTCGCGGGGAGGCACTCGCCAGCATCGGCGCGGTCGCCGAGGTCGTTTGCCGGTCCAACGGTGGACTGATCCGGGTGCGAGCCGGGGAGGTGGTCGAGGAGGGCAGCGCCCCTCCGGTACCCGGCACCGTGATGGAGGTCCGCGACCTGTTCGCGAACACCCCTGCGCGCCTCAAGTTCCTGAAGACAGACGCCACCGAGACGTCCGCCGCCGTGCAGATGGTTCGCGCCTACGCCCTGCTTCATCCAGGTGTCCGCTTCCAGCTGGCGGTCGACGGCCGCACCGTACTGAACACCCCCGGAGACGGCGACGCCTGCCGAGCGGCGGGGGCCGTATATGGGTCCGAAACTGAGCGGGCCCTGCTCGAGGTCGAGGCAGAGGGTATTCGCGGCCTCGTCTCTCAGCCCCGGCTCAGCCGCGGCAACCGGGATGCGATCGTGCTCGCGGTAAACGGCCGTCCGATCGCGTCGCGGTCGCTCCAGTACGCTCTCGAGGAGGCGTACCTGGGATCGCTCGAGAAGGGACGCTACCCGGTGGCTGTGCTCGATATGGCGATCGACCCGGCGGCGGTCGACGTCAACGTTCATCCGGCCAAGCGCGAGGTGCGGTTCCGCGACGAACGCGCAGCCTTCGCCGGCATCCAGCGGGCCGTGCGCGCGGCGCTCTCCGGCAGCCGCCCTTACACGATCGAGCTCGGCCCCACCCTGCGGGTGCAGCCGCCGCCCGTGCTCCGCCAGCTCACTCTCCACGAGACCCCAGTCCCTTTGCCACCGCCACGACCTTCGCTCGCTCTGCCCGCCCCCGAGCCCCTGCTACGGCCTCTGGGGCAGGTCCTGGACGGTTATCTGGTCGCCGAGTCGGCCGAGGGCGTGGTCGTGGTCGATCAGCACGCGGCACACGAGCGGATCCTCTACAACCGCTTCCTGGCCCGGCTCGCCGGCGCCGACGTGATCAGCCAGCCTCTGCTGGTCCCGGTCGTGGTCGAGGTGTCGCCGCGTGCCGCTGCTGCGGCCCACGATGCCGGCTCTGAGCTCCGGCGCCTGGGCTTCGAGGTCGAGGAGTTCGGCCCTGGTTCGCTGCGGGTGCTGGCGGCGCCGGTTGAGACACCCGTGGCGCGTGTTGAGGAGGCGCTGGTGGACCTCCTGGAGACGATGACCGGCGCTCGGGCCGACGACCGGGTTCTGAAGGTCGCGGCGTCTCTCGCCTGCCACTCGGCAGTTCGCTTCGGGGACCGCCTGGACCTCAGCGAACAGCGGCGCCTGCTGGAAGAGCTGGAGCGAGAGCCCGACTCCCTGACCTGCCCACACGGGCGGCCGACCCGAATCGAGCTGTCGGCCCAGGAACTGCGCCGGCATTTCCGGAGGAACTACTAGGCTGTCCCAGCGCCGTGCCGAGAGAAGGCGCGGGCTCGGTCGTCATCGACGTCATCCCGTCCCGGTGAATACTCCCTCACCGGTTTACGTTTTATGGGCGTGCGATTGGGAAATCTCGCCTGGAAGGCCCTCAGTGCTGTCCACCGTCCCCTGTACAGGGTCGGCGTTGGCAGGCGGCTGCTGGGAGTGCCGATACTGCAGCTGACGACCAAAGGTCGCAGGTCGGGACGGGAGATCACGACGATGCTGCCCTACTTCGAGGACGGAACGGCCATTTACGTGATTGCCTCCAAGGGAGGTGCCGCCCAAAATCCCGCCTGGTATTTGAACCTGGTCGCCGATCCCGACGTGATGGTCCGGATCGGAAACCGGGCGAGCCCGTACCACGCCGAGGCCGTTTCCGACCCTGGTGAGCGAGATCGCCTCTATGCGATCGCGGTAAAGGCAAACCCGGGTTATTCCGCATACGAGCGGAAGACCCAGCGGAAGATCCCGGTGGTCAGGCTGGACCGCCTCGTCTCCAGCGATGGTTCCAATCGCTCCTCTGCCGGATGGCCTGGGATGACCGACCTACGGACGTAGGAGGGAGAGCCGAGCTGGCCCGCAAGAGCGCGTCTGCAATCAAAGCGGATCATCTCGGCGAAGACTTCCTTAAGTGACCGGTGCACCAACCCCGGGTTTGAGCGCAAAGCGCGTGGTGGCCGTCGTCGTCGGTCCAACTGGCATCGGCAAGACACGAGCCGCCTTTGAGCTGGCGCGGCGTCTCGATGGTGAGGTCGTGGTCGCCGATTCGCGGCAGGCCTATCGGCGACTGCACATCGCGACCAACCACCCTCCAGGCGAATACCGAGCGGAAGTGATTTACCACGGCATCGAGCTGGTCGATCCGGTCGACGCCGTGGTGAACGTGGCCGACTGGTTGCGTGTGGCGCGGCCCGCGATCGATGCTGCGCTGGCAGCTGGCCGGACGCCCGTCGTCGAAGGCGGAACCATGCTCTGGGTCGACGCCTTGACCGAGGGCTACGACCTGGCTGCAGTCCCGCCCAACCCAGCGCGTCGAGTCGAGCTGGCGCGCCTGAGCGCCAGCGAGCTCGCGGATTTGTTGCGGCAGCTCGACCCGGACGCCGATGTCGACCTCCTCAACCCGGCCCGAACCGTCCGCGCAATCGAGATCCTGGAAGCGGTCGGGCCCCCGCTCGATGCAAGAAGGCGCCGCCAGCCGCCCCCATGGAAGCCGCTGCGGATCGGTCTAGAGGCCCCCATGGAGGTCATCGAGCGCCGGCTCCGAAAGCGCTGCGCGGAGCAGGTTGGACGTGGGCTGGTGGCGGAGACGCGCGCCGCCCTGGAGGCGGGCGTGCCCCGCGAGCACCCGGTCCTGACCGGCATCGGCTACGCGGAGGCGGTTGCGCACATCGACGGATTGATCGGCGACACAGAGCTCCCAGAACGGATGCTGCGGAGCAATCGGCGCTACGCAAAGCGGCAGCTCAACTGGTTCAAACGGCACCTGGACACCTCCTGGCTGGGGGCCGAGCCTGACCCCGTCCCAGCTATGCTGGAGTTGGTGGAGAGCGCCCACTGATCAACACGCAGCCCGCCCCGGAGCGGGCCTTCCTGCTCGGCGTGCTCCTGCCCGGCACCGAGCCTGCCGCGCTCGACGAGCAGATGCGGGAGCTGGCCGAGCTGACCACCACCGCCGGCGCCGTCGTCGTGGCCAGCGAGGTCCAGCGCCGCACCGAGGTCGAGCCGGCCACCTTCGTCGGCCGCGGCAAGATCAGCGAGATCAAGGAGCGTCGTGGCGAGCTCAAGTACGACCTCGTGATCTGCAACGAAGACCTCAGCCCTCGCCAGCAGCGCAACCTCGAGCAGGAGCTCGGCGTAAAGGTCGTCGATCGGACCGAGCTGATCCTCGACATCTTCGCCCAGCACGCGCGGACGCGTGAGGGCAGGCTCCAGGTGGAGTCGGCTCAGCTCCACCACACGCTGCCCCGGCTGATCGGGGCCTGGAGCTACAACCGGCAGGTCGGCGGGATCGGCGCCCGCGGTGGACCCGGTGAGCAGCAGATCGAGGTCGAGCGCCGCCGCATCCGGAAGCGGCTGCGCGATCTGGAGCAGGAGCTCGAGGAGGTGCGCCGGCAGCGCGACCAGCAGCGCCAGGGGCGGCACGGCTCCGAGCTGGAGACGGTCGCCATCGTGGGCTACACCAACGCCGGCAAGTCGACGCTCCTCAACAAGCTGACGGCGGCGGGGGTGCGCGCGGAGAACAAGCTCTTCGCGACGCTCGACCCGACCACTCGCCGCGTGCGAATGCGCTCGGGTCGCGAGCTCCTGCTCACCGACACCGTGGGTTTCATCCAGAAGCTTCCCACCGACCTGGTGGCGTCGTTTCGCGCCACCCTCGAGGAGGTGACGTACGCCGACGTCGTGCTCCATGTGGTCGACGCGGTGGCGACTGCGGCGGTGGAGCACGCACGCACCGTGGACGAGGTGCTGGAGGAACTGGGGGCGGGCCGCAAGCCGCGAGTCGTCGCGGTCAACAAGATCGATCTCCTGGGTCACGCCGGCATGCGCCGCGTGCTGGCGGAGCTGCGCGAGCGCTACGAAACCGTGGTGCCGATCTCGGCGCTCACCGGCGCCGGTCTCGACCGTTTGATGCAGGAGCTGGAGCGCGTCGCTGCGCGCGAGATGGTTCGCGTCCGTCTCCTGGTGCCCTATGGCCGCGAAACCGTTCTCCACGAGCTCCGCCAGCTCGGCGAAGTCGAGGGCTCCGAGTTCACCGACTCCGGTACTTACGTCTGGGGCCGCGCCCCGCGCGCATCGCTCCACCGGTTCCAACCCTTCTCGCTGGAAGTGTCTGGGGCGAATTCAAGAACGGGGGCACGTTGAGCGAGGGCCTCGCCAACACGCTGCTGCACCTGGTCAATATCGAGTCGGTCAGCCGCCACGAGCAGCAGATCACGGCCTGGATGCTCGGTGAGGCGCGCCGCCTCGGGATGCGGGTATATGGCCACGCTTCCGACTGGCTGGTCTTCGGTCCCGAACGGCAGCGCGACGAACTGGTTGTCCTCGCCGGCCACTCCGACACGGTGCCGGTGCAGGGCAATCTGCCCGGCCGGATGGCCGGCGACATCGTGTATGGCCTGGGCGCCAGCGACATGAAGGCGTCGCTGGCCGTGATGCTGGAGCTCGCGCGCTGCCTGGCCGGCGGTTCGAGCCGGCTCACCCATGACGTCGCCTTCCTGGTCTTCGGCCATGAGGAGCTGGCGCTCAGCGAAAGCGTCCTGCCGCATGTGTTCGCCGCCTGTCCGATGGTCAAGCAGGCGGCGTTGATCGTGATGATGGAGCCCACCGCGAATCAGCTTCATGCCGGCTGCCTGGGCAACGTGATCGCACAGCTCCGCTTCGAAGGCGTGGCCGCGCACTCGGCTCGCCCCTGGCTCGGGCGCAATGCCATTCATGAAGCCGTACACGGTCTGCAGACGATCGCGGGCATGAGAGTCGAGGAGGTCGTGCTCGATGGCCTCACCTTTCGGGAGGTGGCCAGCGTGACCACCATCCAGGGCGGGGTCGCCAATAACGTGATTCCCGACCTCGTCACCTGCGGAATCAACTATCGCTACGCGCCGGATCGCACTCCTGAGCAAGCCGAGGCGCGACTCCGAGAGCTGATCGGCGCCGATGCTAGGCTCACCATCGTGAGCAATGCCCCGGGCGCCCCGGTCGCAATGGCGAACCCGCTCCTGGCACGGCTCCGCGAGGTGGGGGGGATGGAGGTCCAGCCAAAACAAGCCTGGACCCCGGTCGCCGAGTTCGCCCGGGTGGGATTGGACGCCGTCAACTACGGCCCGGGCGACCCAGCGTTCGCGCACCGGTGCGACGAGCAGGTCGAGGTCGCCGCCATGGTCGAGAGCCTGGAAGTGCTCAAGCGCTGGCTGGCGGCGAAATGACGATCACGATCAATCCCGCCCTCACCGAGATGCGGGCGTACCCCTTCCTACAGCTCGACGAGAAGAAGCGGGCGGCCCTCGCTCACGGGCTCCGCCTGATCGATTTCAGTGTCGGCGATCCCCATGAGCCGACGGACGCCCTCATCCGCGACGCGCTCATCGAGAGCGTCAGCGAACGCTCGAGCTACCCGAAGGCCGAAGGCCTGCCGGAGCACCGGGAGGCGATCGCCGCCTGGATCGGCGCTCGCTACGGCGTGCGGCTCGACCCGCAGCGTGAGGTGGTCCCGACTCTGGGCAGCAAGGAAGTCGTATTCAGCTTGCCCCAGGTGGTGATGGATCCGAGGTCGAACAAGAACATCGTGGCGGTTACTGAACCCGGCTACCCGATCCCAGAACGGGGTGCGCAGATCGCCGGCGGGCGGGTGCTGCGCCTCCCGCTGCTGGAAAGCAACGGCTTCCTGCCCGATCTCGACGCCATTCCCGAGAGCACGTGGGATGAAGTGGCTTTGTTCTGGATCAACTACCCGAACAACCCGACCGGCGCCGTCGCTCCCGTCGCCTTCCTGGAAAAGCTGGCGTCACTCGCCACCCGCCACAACTTCCTGCTGGCCAGCGACGAGGCCTATTCGGAGATCTACTTCGACGGCCCGCCTGCCTCGGCGCTCCAGGTCGTGGACCGCTCACATGTCGTCGCCGTCAATACTCAGAGCAAGCGATCCTCGATGACCGGCTACCGGGTTGGCTTCATCGCCGGTGCTCCCGAGGTGATCGCGGCCCTGAAGCTGTACCGGCCGCTGGCCGGCACCGCCATCCCAGAATTTATTCAGCGCGCCTCGATCGCGGCCTGGGGCCGAGAGGACCACGTCGAGGCCATGCGCCGGGTGTACGCGGAGAAGCGGGAGGTTTTCGTCGACTTCTTCAGGCGTAAGGGCATCCGGATAGCCGGCTCCGAGGCGACCTTCTACCTGTGGGGCGAAGTGCCGGCCGGCGAGACGTCCGAATCCTTCGCCGCGCGCCTCCTCGACGTCGGCGTCGTCGTTGCACCCGGGTCGTTCTTCGGCGACGCCGGTGAGGGCTACTTCCGGCTCGCCCTGGTTCCGACGACCGAAGACTGCCGGCGAGCGGTCGCCCTGCTCGAGAGCATCCTGTGAGCGCGGTCCACGGCCAGCTGGCCGCGGTAATCGATGATGCCTTCGAAGTGGGTCAGCCGGCGCTCGAGCGGCCCGAGGTGCGGGAGGCGGTAGAGGAGACGATCGCGCTGCTCGACCGCGGCGAGGTACGAAGCGCCGAGCCCAGCGGTGGGGAGTGGGTGGTCAACGACTGGGTCAAGAAGGCGATCCTGCTCTACTTCCGGCTCCAGCGCATGGAGACGATCGAGATCGGTCCCTTTGAGTACCGGGACAAGATCCCTCTCAAGCACGACCACGAGCGGGCGCTGGTGCGCGTAGTGCCCCCGGGCGTCGCCCGTTATGGAGCCTATCTGTCACCGGACGTGATCATGATGCCGAGCTACGTGAACATCGGGGCCTGGGTTGGCTCGGGCACGATGGTCGACACCTGGGCCACCGTCGGCTCCTGCGCCCAGATCGGCGCTCGTGTCCACCTCGCCGGCGGCGTCGGCATCGGCGGGGTCCTCGAGCCGCCGAACGCACGTCCGGTGATCGTGGAGGACGACGCCTTCATCGGGTCGCGAGCGATCGTCACGGAAGGCGTGATCGTCGGTGCGCGGGCGATCCTGGGCGCCAACGTCGTGTTGACGGCTTCCACGCCGGTGGTCGACGTGACCGGCGCGGAACCCGTGCAGCACCGGGGCCGTGTGCCCGCCAACGCCGTGGTTATCCCCGGCGTGCGTATGAAGACATATCCCGCAGGCGAGTTCGGGGTCGCGACCGGGCTCATCATCGGCTGGCGCAGCGAGAAGCAGGACACTCGCGTGAGCCTGAACGATGCGCTGCGGGAGTTCGGAGTCTCTACCTAGTTGAGGACTCGGAAGACTCCCTTCACCAAGCCCACGATCTGCGCGTCGGGAGCCACGATCGGCTCGTAGGCTTCGTTCTCGGGTAGCAGCTCGACGGTGCCGCTGCGCCGCGCCAGGCGCTTGCAGGTGGCCTCGCCCTCGACCATGGCGACCACGATCTGGCCATTGTCGGCTACCGGCTGCGGTCGCACGAGCACCATGTCGCCGTCGAGGATGCCCGCGTTGATCATCGAGTCGCCGCGCACCTTGAGGAAGAACCAGCCCTCCTGAGCGAGGTCTCCGGAGAGGGCGATGTGGTCTTCAATGTTCTGTTCGGCCAGGATGGGCGTGCCGGCGGCGACATTGCCGACCAGCGGGATCGACACCACGTTGCGCCGCGCCTCTTCTTCGCGCGCATCCTGAACCAGCTGCACGGTGCGCGACTTGCTCGGGTCGCGCCGGATCAGGCCGCGCCGCTCGAGCTGATTCAAGTGGTTGTGGACGGTGGAGCTCGAAGACAAGCCGACGGCCTCGCCGATCTCGCGAACGCTTGGCGGATAGTTGCGCGTCTTCGTGACGTGGGCGATGTACTCGAGGATTCTCGCCTGCCGGTCGGTCAGTTCTTGTGTCAAGTCGTGGTACCTCGTTGCTGAGCGTGGGCGCCTGGGGAGGCCCCCAGAGTGGCTCGATCCTAGCACCGATCAGACGTTCGCGCAAACTTATGTTCGACGTAGCTTGACGTCGAACGGGCGTTCGCCTAATCTTGGTGCCGAACAGATGTACGCATACGCCTTTGACTCAGACCGCCTCCGCCGCAGGCGCCCGATTCCCACCTGGAAGCTATATGGGCGCCGAGTGGCGATGGGACTCGCGGTATTCGTCTTCACGGTTTTCGCGATGGCGCAGGTCGCTCGCGGTAGTGCGGTGGACGGCTACACCACGGTGACGGTCGAGCCCGGGGACACGCTCTGGTCGATCGCCAGCGCCCGCTATCCGTCCGCCGATCCCCGAGAGAAGGTGCGGGAGATCCTGGACGCCAATGGTCTTTCAAGTCCCGCGATTCACGCTGGGGAACAGCTGAAGGTCCCGGCAGCGTAAGCGGGTACCCTGCATGGGATGCTTTTGAAGCTGGTGACGCGCCAGGGGTGCCACCTGTGCGACGAAGCCAGGGAAGGCCTCGATCGCTTTGGCGCGGCGTACGAGGTCGTCTACGTCGACACCGACCCTGAGCTGCTCCGGCTCTATGACTTCCGGGTGCCGGTTCTCCTCGCTGAAGATGGTCGTCCCGTGCTCGAGGGGCGGATTTCGGAGGCGGCGCTTACGGCCGCGCTCGGGGCAAAAGACCCCACTGAAGGGTCTTAGCATTGTCCTCGCGGGGCCCGAGTCGGCCCGCGAGGTTCACGAACTGACTCAGGCGGCGTTTGGCGGCTATCGCTGGCTGGCGCCGCCCTCGAGTGCAATCCGGGAGACCGAGGACGACGTTCGTCGCGATCTCGCCGCGCACGGCGGCATCCTGGGGTGGCTCCAGGGAGTGCCCGCGGGCGCGCTGCGATTCGTCGTCGAGCCGAAGCTTCTGAATGTTCGCCGGGTCGCCGTCGATCCCGCCCGCCAGGGTCTAGGAATCGGACGCGAGCTGATGCGCTGGCTCCATGGATACGCCGCCGAGCGCGGCTTCCAAGGGATCCGGCTCGGCGTCCGGGCCGAGCTGCCGGGCAATCTGACGTTCTACGAAAAGCTCGGCTATCAGATCGCCCATACCCACTATCGCCCGGGCAGTCGCGACGTTCACTGGTATGAGATGACCCGGCCGCTGTGGGAGTCGGACGCGCCGTCGCCGGCTAGTTGAAGATCCCGGGCCAGCGTCCATTGATGTCATCTTTGGTCACGCCCTTGGCCGCTGTCACAGTCGGGCAGCTGGCGTCGACGGAGGTGTCCTGCGGCTTGTAGTCCTTATAGGACTCGAGCGTGTATTTGATCGAGGCGTTGGAGATGAACCAGTTCAGGTACTCAGCCTGGCACTGGGTGACCACGATGGTCAGGCTGCTGGTGATGCCGCCCGCCTTGGGCGCCTGCGCCTGGCCGGTGTCGGTGGTCAGTGCCGGCCCGATCCGCAGCACATGGACGTTGGTGTACAGCGTTCGCACGTTGGATCCGCTCCGGCCGCCAACCGTGGCCACGATCGAGATGTAGTCCCCGGCGCTGATGTAGCCGCCGACGCCCTGCTGCTCGCCGGTGGGGATGGTCAGCGCGACCCAGCCAGAGGGGATCTGTAGGTAAGCGGGCTGCGGCCCGACGATGGCGTCGCCCGACTTCACGAGAAGATTTGAGGTCAGGGGTTGGCCTTTGAGGATTGCAACTCCGGCCACCAAGCCCTTGATGTCGTCGGCTTTGGTCAGCGCCTGCGGTGGCACGTCCGTCGTGGTGAACTTGACCACCTTGATGTCATCCGGGCCCAGGGGCGTGCGGATCGCGATATCGCGGGCGGCCACAACGACCGCGGTCTGAGCGGTAGGCCCGGCACTCGGGCCCTTGCCCCCGGTCAGGTTGGTGAACAGCAGAACCATGCCGAACCCGAGCACGGCCAGGACCAGGCCAAGCAGCGTGTAGGGCCGGCCCGACTTTGGCTTCGAGGCTTGCGCAGCACTCGGCTGCGGCCGTGCGTTTATCGACATGAGCGCCGGATTCTAAGGCGAGCCGGGGTTGACGCACCCCTCATGAATGCAGGGAGCATCAGGTGCCACCTCGATTGATGATGATGATGATCGCCGGGCCGAGCAGGACGACCCAGAGGGTGGGGAAGATGCAGCCGACCATCGGCAGCATCATCTTTAGGGTCGCTTGGGCCGCTTTCTCCTGCGCACGCTGCCGGCGCTTGCGGCGCATTTCCTCCGACTGCAGCCTCAGGATCCGAGCCAGGCCGACACCCATCTGCTCGGACTGGATGACCGCCTGGATGAAGTTGTGGAGGTCCTCGACGCCGCAGCGCCGGCCCATCGCATCCAGCGCCTCGAAGCGCGGGCGACCGAGCTGGACCTCCGTGATCATCGTCCGAAACTCCTCGGCGAGCGCGTTGTTGAACTTCTCGACGACACGCTGGATGGCGGCGTCAAAAGCGAGTCCGGCCTCGACCGAGATCGTCAGCAGGTCCATGCAGTCCGGAAGTGCCTTCTGGATCTCCTTCTGGCGGTTCCCAACCTTTTGGTTGACCCACAAGGTGGGCGCGTAGTAACCCAGGCCGCCGCCAACGGCGGCGCCGATCGCCTCGACCATCGGATTGCCCAGGATGACGCCGAGAAACAGTCCGCCCAGGAAGAGCCCGACTCCCGCGCCGATCCGAAGAGCCAGGAATTCTTCAGCGCCTAGGCCGGCAGGCCGGCCGGCGAGGTCCAGCTTGCTCTGGATCGCGCGTCGCTGATTCTCGGGCGTCCGCGCGGCCAGCCAGCCACCGGCGGTCTGCACCAGGGGAACCAGCACGCGATCGGAGAAGCTCGTCGTCTGCAGCTCCAGCTCGCGCTCGGTCAGCCCTTCGGTGTCGTACATCTTCAGCCGGGCGCTGAGAGGATCGAAGTTTGCTGGGGCTCGACGTCCAAGACCCCAGACCGTGACGAACAGACCGGCAGCCAGGATGGCCGCGCCGAGGTAAACCAACGGCGGGTCATTCTAGGGTTCGAACACGCGTTTCGCTCCCCTGAAGCGTGGATTTACGCCTTGAACGCCCGAAACCCCTTTGTTTTTCCGATATCGCTGTCTTGATAGCGCCAATCACAAGGCACCCTCATAGACAGCGCGTCACCCCTTAAAGGGGCTTAATCGAGGGTCCCGGCGGCTATTCTCCTCGTCCAGCGTGAGACCTTGCCTTTTCCAAGTCGCGCCCGCCCAGCGCGGCCAGGCGCTCGTCGAGTTCGCGATCAGCTCGATGTTCCTGCTGCTGCTGCTTGCCGGAGCCATCGATTTCGGCATGTCCTACTCGAACCGGCTGGAGGTCGCCAACGCGGCGCGTGTCGGCGCGAGATGGGCGTCGCTGCACTCGGGCGACGTGAAACACGGCTGGACCAACCTGTCCAACCCGGCCGAGAACACGATTCCAGGGCAGGTCCTCTACGCGGGCGACACGCGCCAGCTGCTCAACGACAAGAACCACCTGATCATCCAGTACTACTACTGGACCCAAGGATCCACGACCACCACGTACTGCGGCAGATACGACCAGTCGCAGGACAACGGGAGTACGAACGATGGCTTCGTCGCCGCCGGCGGCTACACCGAAGCGCAGTGCATAGCCGTCAACAACGTTGTTCAGGTGGTCGTGAACTACGACTATCCCGTCCTGACCCCGATCTTCGCAACCTTTTTCAGCCAGACGTTCACTGTCCAGTCAAAGGCCTCGTTCGTGATTCAGTCGTGACCCGTCGTCGACGCCTGCAGCAGTCGGGCTCCGTGACCGTCCTGGTGGCGGCGATGTCGCTGGTGCTGGTCGCCTTCGTCGGTCTCAGCGTCGACGGTGGGGAAATCGAGACCCAGCAGCGCGAGTCGCAGAACGCGGCCGACGGCGCGGCGCTGGCGGCCGCCACCGCGATCATCAACGCCGACAACTATGGCTACACGTTCGCCGACGCCAAGCACATCGGGGCGGCCGTCACCAACTACAACGGGATCCCAAGCAGTGACATCCCGGACCCGGGCGGATGGAAGTTCAAGGATTCCGGTGGCAACGACGCCACCGATCCTCACGCCGTGGCGACCGTGACGGCGACGGTCACGCACACGTTTCCAACGCTCTTTCTCCCGATCATGAGTATCGACACCGCCACCGTGAGCTCGA
>CAZHAC010000004.1:0-36343 GCA_964529765.1 uncultured Actinomycetes bacterium | reverse complement strand
AGGTCGACGGCGGCGCGACCAAGAACAACTTCCTGATGCAGCTGCAGGCCGACATCCTCGGCCTGCCCGTGGTGCGACCAACGGTCAACGAGACGACGGCGCTGGGCGCCGCCTACGCCGCCGGCCTGGCCACTGGCTTCTGGGAGAACCTCGACCAGCTCCGGCAGAACTGGCAGGTCGATCGGACCTTCGAGCCCCGCTGGTCCGAGGACCAGCGGGAGAGCGGCTACCACTACTGGAAGAAGGCGATCGAACGGACGCGGGACTGGGTCGAGAAGTAGACATTGTTTGGGCCCGCGCCTGTGGCGCGGGCCCCCTAGTCTCCTCCCCGCCTGGCGGGGAGGAATCGCCCGCGTGCGGGCGGCGGAGGGGACCTCGGATGAGCCGCAAACCGTGATCGCAGAGCACGATCACTACGACGCCCTCATCGTCGGCGCCGGAGCCACCGGCAGCGGCCTGGCGCGTGACCTCGCGATGCGCGGAGTCCGCTGCCTGGTCATCGACAAGGGCGATTTCGCAAGCGGGACCACGGGTCGCTTCCACGGCCTGCTGCACTCGGGCGCTCGCTACGTCGTGCGCGACCCGGTGTCCGCGGTCGACTGCATAAAAGAGAACCGGATCCTGCAGCGGATCGCACGCGACTCGGTGGAGAGCACGGGCGGCTACTTCTGCTGGCTGCGGGGCGACCCGGACGACTATCCGCCGGCGTTCCTGGAGGGATGCCAGAAGGCCGGGATCGAGGTCGAGGAGGTGCCGCGCGACGTGGCGGCGCGCGAGGAGCCGATGCTGAACCCGCTGACCGAGCGGGTCTTCAGCGTCCCCGACGCGAGCATCCAGTCGTTTGAGCTGGTCGCGGCCAACCTGCGCTCGGCAGTCGAGCACGGCGCGCACGTGGCCCACTACACGCGGCTGGCGGAGGTCCACGTCGAGGACGAGATGGTGCGCTGGGTCGAGCTCGAGCACCTGCCCGACGGCGAGCGCAAACGCTGCTACATAGGCGTCCTGGCCAGTGCGGCCGGCGCCTGGTCGGGCCTGGTCGGGCGGCTGGCCGGGATCGAACTCAAGATGGAGCCCGGCTGGGGAGTCATGGTGATCATGAATCAGCGGCTCTCGCACCGCGTGCTCAACCGCTGCCGCGCGCCCGCGGATGGCGACATCATCGTTCCCGTCGGGTCCGTCTGTATCGCGGGCACGACCGACCGCACTGCCGACACCTACGACGATTACGAGATCGCCCGGGAAGAGGTGCTCGAGGTGATGCGGGCCAGTGCCGAGCTGGTGCCCGGCCTCCTCGATCAGCGGGTACTCCGGGTGTTCGCGGGAGCACGGCCGCTCTATGACCCTGGCCACGCGGGCCAAGCCTCGCGGGAGCTGTCGCGCGCGCACACCGTCGTCGATCACGGGTCGCACGGCGTCAAGAACATGGTCTCGATCGTCGGCGGCAAGCTGACCACGTACCGCTTGATGGCCGAGGAGACGGCCGATGCCGTCTGTGCGAAGCTCGGCGTCGACACCCGGTCCCGGACAGCCGAGGAGGAGCTCCCCAGGCCGGCCGAGCACCGGCCGCTCTGGCTCGGGGTGCGCTTCCAGGACAACGAGGTCGAGCGTGGGGGGCGCGATGACGACGTGCTCTGCGAGTGCGAGATGGTGACCCGTCAAATGGTCGACGAGTTCATCGGCGACACCGACGCCGAGCGCCTCGACGACCTGCTGCGCGGCCTGCGGGTGGGTATGGGACCGTGCCAGGCTACGTTCTGCACCCTTCGCGCCGGCGCGCTCCTCCAGGAGCGGCGGCCAAGGCCCGGCCTGGAAGCGCTGGCGCCAGTGCGAGACTTCCTGGAGGAGCGCCTCAAGGGCAATCGGCCGATCCTCTGGGGCGACCAGGCTCGGCAGCAGCGGCTGACCGAGATCGTCTACCGGGAGGTCCTCGATCTTGAGCATGCCACCTAAGAGCCCGTACGACGTGGTGGTCGTGGGGCTCGGGCTGGCCGGGCTCGTAGCGGGCGTTACCGCTGCCCAGGCGGGTGCGCGGACCCTCGTCATCGGCAAGGGGTATGGGACGACGGAGTTCCGGTCGGGCGGCGTGGACGTTCTCGGCTACAACGGAATCCGGCGAGTCGAGTCACCACGTGATGAGCTCTCGGACTTCCTGGCCACCCGGCCCGGGCATCCCTACAGCGTCCTCGGGCAAGCCCTCGAGCCGGCCCTGGACCTGGTGCGCCAGGCGATGCAGGCGGCGGGAGCGTCGATGCGGGGCGACTTTGGCAGCAACCAGCTGGTCCTGACGTCCGCCGGCACCTTGCGCCCCAGCTGCCTGGTCCAGGGCGCGATGGCGTTCGACGGTGCGAGCGCCTCGGTCGCGGCGATCGGCCTGCGCGGATTCCGCGACTTCCATCCCGAGCTGCTCGCGACCGTCCTCAGGGCGTCGGCCGCCGACCGCGATCTCGACGTCGACGCACGCGCGGTCGCGATTGACTTCGCCGACCTCCACCGGCGCCACCTGGACTCCGTCGCTCTGGCCCGCCTTTTCGACCAGCCGCGCTTCCGCGAGCGTCTGGCGGGGCCCCTGCGAGGCCACCTGGGGAGCGCCACAACCGCTGTCTTTCCAGCCGTGCTCGGGTTCGAGGCGCCGGCCGAGTGCGCAGCCGACCTCGAGTCGCGGCTCGGCCTGCGCGTGGTCGAGGCGGCCACTCTGCCCCCCTCAGTGCCGGGGCTGCGCCTTCGCAACGCGCTCGAGCAAGCGCTGAAGAGGGCGGGCGGGCGGACCTGGATCGGTTCGTGGGTACGCGCCATCGGCTCGGGACGCCGGGTGGAGGCGATCCAGGTGGTTTCCGAGACCTCGCCAGTCCAGGTCCCCGTCGACCGGCTGGTCCTGGCCAGCGGCGGCCTGGCCAGCGGTGGCATTCGCATCTCATTGAACGGCCCGGTGGAGACGGTGGCCGGCCTCGAACTAGCGCTGCCGGCCGAAAAAGCAGAGGAGTGGTTTCAGCGGCCGCTGCTCGACGAATCGGGCCAACCGATCGCTCCTCTGGGAGTCCGGGTCGACTCGTCGCTGCGGCCGGTCAGGAGCGATGGCGAGCCGATCTACGAAAACGTTCGCGTCACCGGAGGCCTGCTCGCGGGCGCCGACCGCGCGGCCGAGAAGTCGGCCGACGGCATCGCCTGCTCGAGTGGAATGCTGGCAGGACAGGCAGCGTGAGCCAGCTCTTGCTCGACGCTGTCGAGCTGTCGGCCGATCGCTGCATCAAGTGCAACGTCTGCAACTCCGCGTGCCCGGTCATGCCGGCCACCGACCTCTTCCCGGGGCCCAAGTACTGCGGGCCGCAAGCTCAGCGCTTCCGGATCGGCGAACCCATCGAGCAGTGGGTCGATTACTGCAGTGGATGCGGCGCCTGCACCCGGGCGTGCCCCTCCGGAGTGAAGGTTGCCGAGCTCAACTCGAGGGCGCGAGCTCGAGTCTACGAAGCGCGGGGCCATATTCCGCTCCGCAACCGCCTGCTCAGCAGCTCGGAGCTCCTCGGCCGCCTGGGATCCCCGTTCGCACCTCTCTCCAACGTTCCCCTGCGTGCCCGGCCTCTACGCGTCGGGATCGAGAAGGTGCTGAAGATCCACCGCGACGCCCCGATTCCCTCGTTCAGCCGCCCGACCTTCCGCGCTCGTTTCCCACGGCTGGAGCAGCCGGCCCAGCCCTGGATCAGGGTTGCCTACTTCCACGGCTGCTCCACGAACTATTACGAGCCGATGGTGGGTGTGGCCACGGTCCAGGCCGTCGGCCGGTTGGGAGTCGGCGTCGAGCTGCCGGACCAGAACTGCTGCGGGCTGCCATTTATCAGCAACGGCGATTTCAAAATCGCTCGGCGGTACGCGGACGCCAACATCAGGAAGCTGCTGCCGGCGGCGCGCGCGGGGCTCAAGATCGTGGGGACCTCGACCAGCTGCACATACGCGATCAGACGGGAATACCACGAGGTGCTGGGCATCGACACGCCCGAACTGCATGAGGTCGCGGCAGCCATTCATGACGTCTTCGAATTCCTGCGGGAGAGCGTTTGGACGGGGCATGTCGACCGGCCTCAAGGCCTCTACGCGCACCGCGTCCTCTATCACCCGCCGTGCCAGCTGCGCTCGCACGGGGTCGGCGTCCCGGTCCCCGAGGTCCTGTCCGAGCTGGGTGGACTGGAGCTCAGCGAGAGCGGTGTCGAGTGCTGTGGGATCGCCGGCACCTATGGGCTGAAGCTGGAGAAGTTCGACATCGCGCAATCGATCGGCCGGCCGATCGCCAACCTGGCCGCTCGGGCGGACGTGGAACAGATCGCCTGTGACAGCGAGACCTGCCGCTGGCACCTGGCTGAGCTCAGCGGGCTGCCAGCCGTCCACCCGATTCAGATCCTCGAGGAGGCGACCAGGGCGCAAGCCTAGTCAGCTTCAGGAACGCCTCCTAGACTGGCTCCTGTCGGGTCCGACATGAGGTTTCTCACCCTTCGGGACGTTTCGAGATCGGACGCTCGCGCCAACATCCGCTCGCCGCCTTGCCTCCCCGCTGCACCCCACGACTGCGAATCTCACTGTTCCTCGACCTGAATCAGGAGGGATCGATGCGAGCGGTCGTATACGAAGCACCCTTCAACGTGGCTGTCGAGAACGTGCCCGATCCTCAGATCCAGCACCCTAACGATGTCATCGTCCGGGTCACGTCGACAGCCATCTGCGGATCCGACCTCCACATGTATGAGGGCCGGACGGCGGCCAAGCCCGGCATCGTCTTCGGCCACGAAAACCTCGGGATCATCGAGCAGGTGGGCGAAGGCGTAACCAGCTTGCGGCAAGGCGATCGCGTGGTCATGCCCTTCAACGTCGCCTGCGGCTTCTGCGAGAACTGCGAGCGCGGCTACACCGGATTCTGCCTCACAGTTAATCCAGGCTTTGCTGGCGGCGCTTACGGCTACGTCGCCATGGGTCCGTATACCGGCGGGCAGGCGGAAAGGCTCCGCGTACCCTACGCCGACTTCAACTGCCTGAAGCTGCCACCCGGAAACGAGATGGAGGCCGACTTCGTCCTCCTGGCGGACATTTTCCCAACGGGCTATCACGGCTGCGAGCTCGCCGACGTCCGCCCAGGTGAATCGGTCGCCGTATATGGAGCGGGTCCTGTGGGCCTGATGGCAGCCTACTCCGCCCTGCTCCGGGGAGCTGCCAAGGTCTTTGCGATTGACCGGGTGCCGGAGCGGCTGGCCAAGGCGCGAGACATCGGCGCCATCCCGATCAACTTCGACGAGGGCGACCCGGCCACCCAGGTCAAGGAGCAGACCGACGGCCTTGGCGCGCAGAAGGGAGTCGACGCGGTCGGCTACCAGGCTGTGGTCCCCAGAGGCGAGCGGGAAGAGCCGGCGGTGGTGCTGAACGCCCTGATCCAGACCGTGCGCCCAACGGGCGCCCTCGGCGTTCCCGGTCTCTACGTGCCCAGCGATCCGGGAGGCCCGGATGAGAGCGCGAAGCAGGGGATGCTGTCGGTCGCTATCGGCAAGCTCTTCGAGAAGGGACTCCGGATGGGCACCGGCCAGTGCAACGTCAAGCGGTACAACCGCTACCTGCGAGACTTGATCATCGCCGGCCGGGCCAAGCCCAGCTTCGTCGTCTCCCACGAGCTGCCACTCGACCAGGCACCGCAGGCGTACGAGAAGTTCGACAAGCGCATCGAGGGCTACACAAAGGTCATCCTTCACCCATAGCGCACTGGGATCCGGAGAGGCGCCGGCTGGTTAGGGCCGGCGCCTCCTCCGCGGTGCTAAGACGATTTCCGGTCGCCGAAAGCCTTGATGGCACGGGACTCGGCGCGGTCCGCCGCTGCCCGCCGGGGATCCGTCTGAGCCATGATGGCCAGTTCCCAGCGATCGCTGCAGCGCTCGCAGAGCCAGCGGGGTGAGTCTTCGATGGTCCTGCCGCAAGCCGGGCAGTCGTGTGGTTTCAAGAGTCCTCCATTCGCAAGTAACTTGCGCCAAAAGCCCGATTGTATCGACGTCGGAATCGAGCCGTTAGAACCGCGGAAGGCTGTCCGGTGCGCAACCGGTTCAGCCGCCGGACATCGCTCCGACGATCATGTAGGGCTCACGGCCGGTGACCACCGGGTCCGGCAGCGGCGTGTCGGGCGCCTCGTCCGAGAGGTCCTGTTCACAGGCGAAAAAGCGCAGGAGCGGCCGGCGCCTCTGGGTGAGGTTGTCGCGGATGGTTCCGCGCAGCATGGGATGGGCGGCTTCCAGGGCATCCAGCAGCGAGCGCTGCGTGACCTCGCCTTCGACCTCAACCTCCACCTCCCTGCCGACCCCGGCCAGCGTCCGCAGCTGGGGTGGGAGGATGACGCGGATCACGCCAGCGTCTGCACTTCCACCGACAGAACCGCCGGCAGGTCCCGGACGATCGGCTTCCAGCTGTCGCCGGCGTCGGCCGATGCGTACACCTGGCCGCCCGTGGTACCGAAATACACACCACAGGTGTCGAGGGCGTCGATCGCCATTGCGTCCCGCAGGACGTTGACGTAGCAGTTGCTCTGCGGCAGCCCCTCGGTGAGCGCTTCCCACTCGTCGCCCCCCGTCCGGCTGCGGTAGACCCGAAGCTTGCCGTCGGGCGGGAAGTGGTGAGAGTCGCTGGTGATCGGCACCACATAGACCGTGTCCGGCTCGTTCGCGTTGACGTCGATCGCAAATCCGAAGTCGGTCGGCAGGTTGCCGCTGATCTCATGCCATGACTCGCCGGCGTCGTCGCTCCGCATGACGTCCCAGTGCTTCTGCATGAAGAGCGTGTTCGGGCGCGATGGGTGCATCGCGATGCGGTGGACGCAGTGCCCGACCTCCGCGTCGGGATCAGGAATTCCGTCCGAGTGAAGTCCCTTGTTTATCGGGCGCCAGGTCTCGCCGGCATCGTCGCTGCGGAAGGCGCCCGCCGCTGAAATGGCCGCGAACATCCGCCCGGAGGTGGCCGGGTCGAGGACGATCGTGTGCAGGCAGAGGCCGCCGGCGCCGGGCTGCCAGGACGATCCAGTTGGATGCTTCCGCAGCCCGGACAGCTCGCTCCAGGTCTGACCGCCGTCCGCGGAGCGGAACAAGGCCGCGTCCTCAACCCCCGCGTAGATCAGGTCTGGGTCGCTCAGCGAGGGTTCGAGGTGCCAGACCCGGGCAAACTCCCACGGGTGCGGCGAGCCGTCGTACCACTTGTGATTGCCTGCCTCGCCGTCGTACTGAAACTGGTTGCCGACGGCTTCCCAGCTCTGGCCGCCGTCGTCGGAGCGCTGGAGCACCTGTCCGAACCAGCCCATGGATTGGGAGGCGTAGAGGCGGTTCGGGTCGGCCGGGGAGCCCTTGACGTGGTAGACCTCCCAGCCGGCGAAATGCGGGCCTTCGACCTGCCACTGCTCGCGCTTTCCATCCGAAGTCAGGATGAAGGCGCCTTTGCGCGTCCCGACCAGTACCCGTACCGTGCTCATCCCCTGATCAACTCCCGCACTATCGGCCTGCCAGTCGCGCTCTGCATTGTATGGCTCCCCGGCGCCCTCAACTTCCGAGGAACCGCGCCGACAATTGGGTGATGCCGGCCGGCCCGGGGTTGACGCTGGTTCGATGGGGATCGCTGCTGGCCGGCGTGGTGGTGATCGTCGCCGTCTTCTCGGGCTTCGGATTCACGGTCAAATCCAGTCTCCCGTGGACCGATTGGGCCGTGCTCGAGTGGTTCGTCGCTCATCGCAGCCCTCCCCTCAACCTGTTCGCGCTGGTGATCACCTACCTCGGCTCTGGATGGGTGCTGGTGCCCGTGGTGGCGGCCGCTGCAATCTTCGCCGAAGCCAACCGAGACCGCGCCCTGGCGATCTTCCTGATCGTCTCCGGGTCGGGCGCCGCCCTGATGGTCCAGGCCGTCAAGCTGATCGTCGAACGGGCACGCCCCTCCTTCGGTCATCTGACCGTGGTCCAGTCGCCGGACTTCCCCTCCGGTCACGCGGCCAATTCGACGGCCGTCTACCTGGCCTTGGTCTGGGTGGCGGCGCTGTCGGGCCGGCGCCGAGCGCCTCTCCTGGCCGGATCGGCCGCGGTTCTCATCATCGCGGTGGTCTGCTGGTCGCGGCTCTACCTCGGCGTCCACTACCTGTCGGACGTCCTCGCCGGCTGCGCCCTTGGGTTGGTCTGGCTGATCGTGAGCGCGGTTGCATTGGGCATCGGGCGCCCGACGGCTCACCTCCGGCGGTAGGTGCGCCGGGCCGGCTACCGGCTGCCGGAGAGGTGCGGGTCGAGGGGCACCGTCCCTGCAGCCGCCTCCAGCTCCTCGATCACGACCTCGTCGTGCTCCTCCGGGGTCTCGGGGGCATCAACCGCGGCCAGGTAGCCGCGGCCAGTGACGAGCACCAGCACAGCGACGCCGACGGCGACGGCCCCGAAGAGAAAGGGAACGTGGGGCGAGTAGGCCTCGGCGAGGCGGCCGGCCAGGTAGGGCGCTATGGCACCGCCGATGAAGCGGACGAAGCTGTAGCCCGCGGACGCCACCGGACGCTCGACGTCCGAGACCTTCATCACCGCTTGCGTGATCAGCGTGTTGTTTACCCCGAGGAAGAGCCCCGAGGCGACGACGTCGACGATGAGCACCGTGCGGTTCGTGGTGAAGATGCCGGCGATCAGCAGGATGAGAGCGATCGACGTCAGCACGACGTACATCGTTGGCGCCGTCCCGAACCGGGTTTGCAGCTTCGGAGCTAGAAAGACCGAGGTGATGGCCACCCCCACTCCCCAACCGAAGAAGACGATGCCGAGACCGTGGGCGTCGAGCCCCATCGGGAAAGGCGAATAGGCGAGAAGGGTGAAGAACCCGAAGTTGTAGCAAAGCGCCGTGAGTCCGACCGTGAGCAGTCCGCGGTGGCGGAGCGCGGTCAGCGGTTCCACCACCGAGACGCGGCGCTGAGGCGGCGGACTGGCAGGCAGCGAGAACCAGGTCGCGAGCAGGGCGACCGCCATCAGCACCGCCACCCCGTAGAACGGCCCCCGCCAGCTGATGCCGCCCAGAATGCCGCCCACGATCGGGCCGGTCGCAATCCCCACTCCGATCGCTGCCTCGTAGAGAACGATGGCGGCGCGGATGCCGCCGCTGGCGGCGCCAACGATCACGGCCAGAGCGGTAGCGATGAAGAGGGCGTTGCCCAGCCCCCAACCGGCGCGGAAGCCGACAATCGCTCCGATCGACCCCGAGGAGCCGGCGGCGGCGCTGAAGAGGATGATCAGGATCAGGCCGGCGAGCAGCGTCCTCTTGGCACCGAGCCAGCTCGAGATCGTGCTCGTAACCAGCATGGCGACGCCCATGCAGAGCGTGTAGCTGCTGAACAGCAGCTCCACCTGCGAGGGAGTGGCGTGGAGGTCCTTGGCCAGTCCCGGAAGAATCGGGTCGACCAGGCCCAGGCCCATGAACGCGATGACACAGGCGAAGGCGACCGCCCAAACCGCGCGCGGCTGGCGAAGGATTCCGGGGGGACTAGCTTCGGTCGCCAACGGGTGTTCTTTCCTCCAGAACTTCGAGCAGGCGCACGATCGCTGGGACCGCCTCTCGCAGCGAGGTCCGCTCGGATGCGGTCAGTTCGTCGAGCGCCGCCGCCAGCAGCTCGTCCCTGCGCTTGAGGATCGCCTGCAGTGCACCGCGACCGTCTTCGCTGATGGACACGATGACGATGCGTCCGTCGGTGGCGTCCGCCGAACGCTCGACCAAGCCCTCCCCGACCAGCCGGGCGACGAGCACAGACATCGACGGCTGGGTCACCTGCTCGATCGCCGCCAGCTCGGTGAGCCGCTTCGGCCCCTCTCTGGCCAGCGTGATGAGCGTCCTCACCGCGGAGAGACCGAGGCGCTGGGTGCCCAAGCGGCGGCGGATCCGGGCCTGGAGCCGGCTGACCGAGTCGCCCAGGTCGGCGGCAAGGGAGTCAGACACTACATAGAGAGTCTATGTAAGTCTGGGCGGCGGCTGCGGCCCTGTACCCGTCGCCTCGGCCTTGAGCGAGAAGATGAACTGGCCTGACCGGCGCAGCTGGTGGACAGCGAGCAGACCGAGGCCGATGACGACGGCCGCACCAAGTCCGTGCCAGACCACCATCGCCGCCGCCGCCGCCCCTCGGTCCAGCCCGAGCCCGTTCGCGAGCAGGAACGTCCCGCCGGCCTCCAGGCTTCCGACGTATCCCGGTGCCGCGGGCAGCAGATACGCGTAGAGGAGCGCCACCTGGGTGATGATCGCCGACACGATGGGCACGGCAAGGCCTAGCGCCTTGAAGAGGAGCGCGAAGGCAAACCCGTCGAACACCACCGCGACCGCTGAGGTGATGAGCAGCGCAGGCAGGCGGCGCCCGCATCTGACCACCAAAGCACCTTCCCGAAAGCCGACGGCGTGGTGGCAGATCCGCTCACGCAGCCAGGCCGGCGTCAACCGCGAATGCGCCAGCGCGGGGCCCGCGATGGCGACGCCGGCGATGGCGGCGAGCATGATCACAGCTCCGACCAGGGCGAACCCGAGGGTCGTCGCGGTGGGCAGCCGGGGCTGCAGTGCGGCCAGTCGCAGACCGAAGCCTACGGCCAGAACCCCGATCACCGCGAGCAGGTCCAGCGTGTGGTCGATCACCAAGACGCCAGCGGCCGTGGCCGCGCCCACACCGCGTCGCCGGGACAGCCAGACCAGCCTGATTGCCTCGCCGGCACGTACCGGGATGATGTAGTTGAAGAGCTGCGTGGTGGCGTTCACCCAGAGAGCGTCGCGCAGCTTGACTTGCGTCAGAGGCTGGACCAACCACCGCCACCGAGCCGCCCGGGCCAGCTGGCTGAGCAGGACCACAGCGACCAAAGCAAGCAGCAGCTCGGCGTGCGGCGGCCGGAGATGGCGGGCGATGTCCGCAATCGGCACGGAGTGGGCCAGCAACGCGAGGAGCCCGAGCCCGAAGGCCACGTTGAGCGCCACCTGATAGCGGCGGCGGCCCAAAAGCCGGCGGATACCGTCAGGCAACCGCGGTCGCCGCCGGCGTTGGGGTAAGGAATTCATGGAGGAGGTCGGTCAGCGCAGCGGCCGCCTCCAGCATCGGAGAATGGCCGCAGTCCAGGATAGCGAGTCGAGCTCGTACGCCGGCTGCCCGGACCGCGTCACGGCCATGACTCAGAGGCAGAACTCGGTCGTCCTTGCCCCACACCACCAGCAGCGGGACATCGAGGGCGCCCAGGCGGTCCTGGAGCATGTACCGAAGCTGCTGGCCGCGGAAGTCGGCGCCCGCCCGAAGGCCAGCCACGAACTCGCGAATGGCGTCCCGGCTGCGATAGCGCTGGAAGGCCTCCAGGAGCACGGGGTTCAAGACCTCGCCGTCGGCTCGACCTGTGAAGTGCTGCCGCATGGCCGGCGAGCGCTCGAGCACCCGCAGCAAGAGCGGGCCGGCGCTGGCGACCACCGCCGCGGCCCCCGGCAGACAGAGCATCCGGAGGAAGAGGGGCAGGTCGCGGCCGAGGCCGGCCGCCGAGACGAGCACGAGAGAACGCACGACGTCCGGGCGCCGGACCGCGGTCAGCAGAGCGACCGCCCCGCCCATCGAATGCCCGACCAGAGCGGCCGGCGCCCCCACCACCTCCTGGACAAACGCGGCCAGGGCTTCGGCTGCCACCTCGCCATCAGCGGGATGCAGGGCCGGTGACCCGCCAAAGCCGGGCAGGTCGACGCTGAAGACCTCGTGAGAAGCGGCGAGACGCTCCGCCTGGTAGTGCCACGCCGTGGACGAGGCGCCCAGTCCGTGGAGCAGGACGACGGGGGCCCCGGCGCCGCAGCGCCGGTACGCGAGGCTGACCTGGCGCTCGGAGAGGGTGACCGTCGCTCGGAGCAGCACGCGGCGGGATTGTCAGCGGCTCCCGCTGCCATTCGCGGACGGTCCGGCGATAAAGCGCCGACTTACGAATGCCGCACCACTCAAATTGAGTGCTAGCACTCATGTCGGCTTTGTCGACTATCGGCGTTGTCGCTGCTATCGGGGACGGGCCGCTAGTCGCTCCTGTGTCCGGCGTGCTTCCGCAGCTCGCGAGGAGACCTGAAATCGCCCCGACTCGTCGACCAGGACGGTCTCCAGAACCTGGTCCATGTGGTCGACCCAGCGCCACTCGATCTCCGAGCGCACCTCCTCCGGCACCTCTACGGAGTCGCGTTGGTTCCGGCTCGGGAGCACAACGCCGCGGACGCCGGCCCGGTGGGCCGCCAGGACCTTCTCCTTAATACCGCCCACCGGGAGCACGAGACCGCGGAGCGTGATCTCTCCGGTCAGCGCCCAGCGGCGGTCGACAGGGACCCGGGTCGCAGCCGAGACCAGCGCGGTAGCCAGCGTGACGCCGGCGGAAGGGCCATCTTTGGGGACGGCACCGGCCGGGACGTGGATGTGGATGTCGTGCTTGTTGAAGAAATCGGATGCCAGACCCAACTCCTGCGAGCGATTCCGCGTGTACGTGATCGCGGCCCGCGCCGACTCCTGCATGACTTCGCCGAGCTGGCCGGTAAGCGTGAGCTGGCCGCTTCCCGGGACAACGCTCGCCTCGACCGTCAGCACATCACCGCCCACCGGCGTCCAGGCCATGCCGGTGGCGGCGCCGATCGATTGCTCCTCTTCGATCTGGGTGTCCTCGAAGCGCCGCGGACCCAACCACTCCTCGAGTGTCGCCGGAGCGACGGTGACCGTCTCCGGTCCCCCCGCCGCGCGCATCCGGGCCACCCTTCGGCAAACCGCGGCCAGCTCCCGCTCCAGCTGGCGGACGCCGGCCTCTCGCGTCCAGCCCCGAATCAGGAAGAGCAGCGTGTCGTCGTCGACGCTGATCCCGCCTTCCGGTATGCCGTGCTCGGCCATCTGCTTTGGCAGCAGGTGCCGGCGCGCGATCATCAGCTTTTCTTTGTCGGTGTAACCGGACAGCTCGATCACCTCGAGGCGGTCACGGAGAGGCGCCGGGACCGTATCCAGCACGTTGGCCGTGCAGATGAAGAAGACCCGCGAGAGGTCGTAGGGCACGTCCAGGTAGGCGTCGACGAAAGAGTTGTTCTGGGCGGGGTCTAAGACCTCGAGCAGAGCGGCCGCCGGGTCCCCCTGAAAGCCGCTCGACAGCTTGTCGACCTCGTCGAGCATGAAGACAGGGTTGCGCGCGCCGGCGCGCCGCATGCCCTGAACGATCCGGCCGGGCAGCGCGCCCACGTAGGTGCGGCGATGACCGCGAATATCGGCTTCGTCCCGCACCCCGCCCAGGGACGCACGCACAAAAGGCCTCTGCAGTGCGCGCGCGATCGACATCCCCAATGAGGTCTTGCCGACGCCAGGCGGGCCGACCAAGCAGAGGATCGGGCCGCGACCGCCGCCGCGGAGCTTGGCCACGGCCAGGTAGTCGATGATCCGCTCCTTGACCTTTTCGAGCCCGTAGTGGTCGGCGTCCAGCACCTCGCGGGCCCTCTCGAGGTCGATCGGATCCGGCGCGGGATCCGACCAGGGCAGGTTGAGGATCCAGTCGAGCCGGGTTCGAATGACCGCGTACTCCGGCGAGGCGGGGTTGATGCTCTCCAGCCTGGACAGCTCGCGGTCGACCTCGGCCTTCACCTCCTCCGGCAGCCCTTTGGCTTCCGCCTGCTCGCGCAGCTGCGCGATCTCTGTCTGCTGGGGGTCGAGCTCACCCAGCTCGCGCTGGATCGCCCTCAACTGCTCGCGCAGGATGTACTCCCGCTGCTGCCGGCCCGCCTTCTCCCCCACCTCCCGCTGAATCTGCTGGGAGACCTCCAGGTAGCGCCTCTTCTCCTCGGAGAACTGGAGGACGAGCTCGAGGCGGGGGATCGGCTCGAGCTGCTCGAGGACCTGCTGCCGCTGCTCCGGCGTCAGGTCGAGCAACGCGGCGACGATGTCGGCCAGCTCGCCGGCGTCCTGGGCGTTGGTTGCCAGCGTCACGGCTTCCGGGGGAATCTGCGACAGCGCGGCGACCGCTCGCAGACTGTTGAGCACCGCCTCCCGGAGCGGATTCCCTGTAATCGGAACCCGGGGCGGCTGGACTTGCTGGACGAGGACCTTTGGCGCCGGCTCCTTCGAAACGACGCTCAGCTTGCGAATGCGCCCCACGCCCTGGACGACGAGCTGGACGGCTCCGTTGGGGAGCCTGACCAAGCGCAGGATTTGAGCCCCCACACCCATCTCCGCGATCTGGTCCAGGTCGTCTGGCTGGCGGGACCAGAAGAGCGCTAGAGGAAGGTTTTGGGGAGCGGAGTTTTCGATCGCTGCGATCGCGGGGCGACTCTCGAGCTGCAGCGGAGCCGCCAGCCCGGGCAGCACGACTACGTTCGGCAGCGCCAGGGCTGCCATGACCGCCTCGTCGGGCGAGGTCGTCGGGATGATGATGTTGTCCGCCATCTCAGCCTCTCTTCCGCGCGGAAACCCTTACCGAGCGGGGCGCTGCCTTCGGAACTCGCAAGCGGAGCTGGCCATCGGACATCTCCATCCGCAGGTTTCCAACGTCGACATCCGCCGGCAGCCGGACTCGACGTTCGAAGCGGCCGGCGCTCGACTCGATCAGGTGGGCGACGGCTCCGGCTGAGACTGGGAGCTTGCGCTCCCCCGAGACCACCACGGTGGCACCGTGCAGGGTCACGTCCACATCGCTGGCGGCGACCCCGGGTAGCGACAGACAGAGTAGGTACTCGTCCGGCAGTTCGAAGACGTCGAGGTCGGGCCGCCATGTGACCTCGAGACTCGTCTGCTCTTCTTCGAATGCCCCGCTCGCGAGCAGCGATCGGCGCCAGATCAGCATCTGCATGAGCAATGCCTCCTGGATGAAGAATCTGAGGCCGCGGTTCAGTCAGGCATTGACCGAGGCGCCGGCGTTCGCTCGGTAGCGCTCACGCGAAGCCTCGATCTCGCGCTCAGCCTCTGCGTGACCTTCCCACCCGTGCACTGTGCTCGTCTTACCCGGCTCCAGATCCTTATAGATGTCGAAGAAGTGGCTGATCTCGAGGAGGGTGTGCTCAGGGAGGTCTTTGATGTCCTCGACGCCCGACCGAGTATCGCCCGCCGGAACCGCCAGGATCTTCGCGTCGGGGCCCTTCTCGTCTTCCATCCAGAACACCCCAATCGGATGGGAAGTGACCAGGCAGCCCGGAAAGGTCGGCTCCGGCACGAGCACCAGGCAATCCAGCGGATCACCGTCCCCGCCCAGGGTCTCACTTATGAATCCATAGTCGGCCGGATAGTAGGTCGCGGTGTAAAGCGTCCGATCCAGCCGGATCCTCCCGACCTCATCGTCCCACTCGTACTTGTTGCGACTGCCCGTTGGGATCTCGACGGTTACGTCGACTTCCATCCGCTCTGCCATCGCCATCCACCATCGCAATCCGCGGACTCACCCCGCCGGCGCGACGTCGACGCGGCCTACTCGATCGATCCTACGAGCGAAAAGCGGGGGAAGAACCTGCGGCTATTCCCCTCTAAAAGGGGCCCCCGCGAAACGCTCGCGTTTCGTGGGGTTGGTGTCATCGAATCTCCCAGCGGCCGAAATCGATCGTCGTTTCATAGACGCCCTGCGAGAGCGCGAGCTTGGGTTCGGTGGCGAACCTCCGGAGCAGGGAAAGGGCCGGGCGGTTGTCGGCCTGCATGGTCAATGAAAACCGGCGGACGCCCGAGGCATGCGCCGAATCGGCGAGCGCCGAGAGCAGCCGGGTTGCGAGACCCTTGCGCTGCCAAGCGTCGGCCACGACCACAGCGACCTCGGCGGTGTCCGACTCCGGCAGGCGTGCGTAATTGGCGAACCCGATGATCTCCCCGCCGACCACGGCCGCGATTACTTCGCGGTCACGGTGGTCGATGTCGAGGAACCGTTCCAGCCCGATCTGCTCAGGCCGCGCCAGCGGACTCAGGAAACGGCGGTAAATCGTGTCCGCCGAGAGTCGATGGAAGAACCGCCGCAGGAGGTCCCCGTCGCCCAAATCGAGGCGCGCGAGCACCGGATACCCGAGCGCTGAGGTCGTCTCGATCGCCACCACCTCGCCACACCTCCTTCTTTCGAGAACACCGATCCACCCCGTGCTAGTTGCGTCCCTAGACAAGTAGCACGATCGGTCGTTCAATTTCAAGGGTGTACGAACGGTCGTGCTAGCATCGCACTCATGCAGGTTGCGGACGAGCCGCCGACCGCCGACCGGCGCCGGCTGCGCGGCGCGCGGACCCGACAGGCGATCCTCAGCCACGCCGCGCGGCTGGCTTCGGCTGAAGGCCTGGAGGCAGTCTCCCTGCAGCGGCTCGCGTCCGACCTGGGTATCAGCAAGAGCGGTCTCTTCGCCCACTTCGGTTCCAAGGAAGAGCTCCAGCTGGCGACCGTCGATGAGGCCTCCGGCATCTTCACGGACGAGGTTCTGAGGCCCGGACTCGCACCGCCGGCAGGCGTCGGCCGCGTGTGGGCCATGTGCGAAGCCTTCCTGTCCTACATCGAACGCGAGGTGTTCCCGGGCGGCTGCTTCTTCGAGGCCGCCATCGCCGAGTTCGACAGCCGGCCGGGGCCGGTGCGGGACGCGATCGTGGAGCGCAAGCGCTACTGGTCGGCGAGCCTGGCGCGGGCGGTCCGAGAAGCCCAGGCGGCCAGGGAAATCGACCGCGACGTCGACCCCGAGCAGCTGGCCTGGGAGCTGAACAGCCTGTTGGTCGCCGCCAACGGGCATCACAACGTCGATGGCGGACCCCTCGGGTTTGAGCGTGCCCGACGGGCGATCCGCGAACGTTTAGACCGGGTGGCGACCGCGCGTCGCGGATAAGGGCGGCCCGCTACTGGGGCGCCGCGTACTGTCAGATTTGATGGTCGAGTTGGGGTTCAGCCTCTCCAGTGAGGAGCACGGGCCGCGCGAACTGGTCCGCCAGGCGGCCCGCGCCGAAGAGGCGGGCTTCTCGTTCGCACTGATCTCGGATCACTTCCATCCCTGGCTCGACCAGCAGGGCCAATCGCCCTTCGTCTGGACGACCCTGGGCGGGATCGCTCACGTGACGAGTCAGCTGCGCGTCGGCACCGGAGTCACCTGTCCTCTGGTACGGATCCACCCGGCGATAGTCGCCCAAGCGGCAGCCACCAGCCAGGAAATGTTCGAGGGGCGTTTCTTCCTCGGACTTGGAACCGGCGAGAACCTGAACGAGCACATCGTCGGCGACCGCTGGCCGCGCCCGTCGATCCGGGCCACCATGCTCGAGGAAGCGATCGAGCTCATACGCCACCTCTGGGAGGGTGGAGTCCGCAGCTTTGACGGCGCCTACTACGAGGTCGACCGCGCCCGGATCTACACTCTGCCCCAGCCGCTGCCGCAGATCTATGTGGCTGCGGTCGGCGAGCAGACCGCCGAGCTGGCCGGTCGCTCGGCCGACGGCCTGATCTCGACCGCGCCCCGCCCGAGCACCGTCGACGCGTTCGTGCGCGAGGGCGGGAACTCCAAGCCCCGTTATGGGCAGATGACGGTCTGCTGGGCGCCCAGCGAGGAGGCGGGCACCGAAACGCTGATGAGGTGGTGGCCGATCCTCGGGATCGGAGGCGACCTCAACGACGAGCTGCCGACGCCCCGTGATTTCGAAGCGGCGGTCAGCACCCTACGCCCCGAGGACGTGACGTCGAAAGCCGCGGTCGGGCCGGACCCCGAGCGTCACCTTGGGCAGATCCGCAAATACGTGGAGGCGGGCTTCGACCACGTGTACATCCACCAGGTCGGTCCCGACCAGGAAGGCTTCCTCAACTTCTACGCCAAGGAGATCCTGCCTCAGCTGCCGAGCCTGGATGCGCGGGGGAGCGCCTGACCATGCCTCAGCGAGCGACCCGCGACGACGTGCGCCGGCTGATTGTGGCGGGGGCTCAGCTGGTGGACGTGATGCCCGCCGAGGAATACCTCGCGCTGCACCTTGCTGGCGCCAAAAACATCCCGCTCGAGGAGCTGGGCCACCGGGCGGGCGAGCTCGACCGCGCGCGACCGGTCATCACCTACTGCTACGACTTTCAGTGAGACATAAGCCCCAGAGCCGCGTGGCGGCTCGAGAGCCTTGGCTTCGCCACCGTCTATGACTACGAGGGCGGCAAGCTCGACTGGATGGCCTTCGACCTGCCCGTCGAGGGCCATCAGGCGTCTGTCCTGAAGATCGCGACCGCGATGCGGCGGGATGCGCCGACCTGCGCACTGGATGATCCGGCCTCGACAGCGCTCGCGCGCATGACCGCCGGCGGCTGGACCTGGTGTGGGGTTCTGAACGACCAGGGCATCGTGCTGGGCCGGGTCCGGCGTGAAACAGCCTATGCCGCATCAGAAGGCTCCACCGTCGCCAGCCTGATGGAGGAAGGCCCGAGCACCTACCGGCCCGACCTGCCGTGCCAGGAGATGGTTGAGAGCATGAAGGAGGGTGCCTTCGAGCTGGCCATCGTCACCGACTCCAGCGGACGCTGGCTTGGGCTCGTGTCGCGGCGCGCCTGCGAGTCGCTCCTCGAGGACTCGCGGTGGCGGGAGTTACCGGGCGACTCGGGCAATCCCGACAGCTGAGCCGCCGAGCCGGAAATCCCAGCGACAGTGAACGGTCAGAGCGATTAACGTCGGCCTTATGAGCCGGCCCGGCGGCCAGCGCGAAGGGCAGGCAGAGCCGACGTTGCCAGGCGTCGACATCGTCGTCTTCGGCGCCTCGGGCGACCTGGCCGAGCGCAAGATCATGCCTGCGCTGGGCCGGATCGCCTCTCGATGGAACCTGCGGCTGGTCGGCGCCGGCCGCAGCCAGATGAGGGGTGAAGAGTTCCAGGATCGGGTGCTTTCGGCAAGCGGCAGCCGGGCCCTGGCCGGAAGCGCGACCTGGGCTCGCCTCGACTATGGCGCCCCCGAGAGCTACCGCGGCTTGCAGGATGCGATCGCCCCCGGCGGCCGCCCGGTGGTCTACTACCTGGCGACTCCGCCGGCCGTTTTCCCGGAGATCCTGGACGCACTCAACCAAAGCGGCCTGGTTCGGCGCGGCGACCTCAACCGGGTTGTGGTCGAGAAGCCCTTCGGTCATGACGTGGCGAGCGCCAAGGAGCTGAACCGGCAGCTGGCCGAGCTCTTCGACGAGTCGCAGATCTACCGCATCGACCACTATCTGGGCAAAGACACTGTCCAGAACCTCCTTGCCTTCCGCTTCAGCAACCCGCTCTTCGAGTCGGTCTGGAACCGCAACGCCATCGCCAGCATTCAGATCACCGCGGCCGAGACGGAGGACATAAGGCAGCGGGCCGGCTACTACGACCAGGTCGGAGCGGTGCGCGACGTGATCCAGAACCACCTGCTCCAGATCCTCGCCCTGGTCGCCATGGACGCGCCCAGCACCATGGACCCGATCGACGTCAGGGCCGCTAAGTACTCCCTTCTCCGGGCGGTCGAACCGTTTGCTCCCGCCGCCAGTGTGGCGGGGCAGTACGACGGTTACCTCACGACCAAGGGCGTTTCACCCGATTCCCGTCACGAGACGTATGCGGCGGTCAAGGTGTCGATCGAGAACTGGCGGTGGCAGGAGGTACCGGTGTTCGTTCGGGCCGGCAAGGCGCTGGCGCGGGATGTGACCGAGGTCGCCGTACGCCTGACAGACGCGCCGCACCTTGAGCTGGCCGGCAGGTGGCTGGACTCGATTCCGACGATGATCCTCTTTCGCCTGCAGCCCGACCCCGGAATCCTGCTCCGCATCGGAGCCAAGGTTCCGGGCCCGCAGTTCGAGATGATCCCGGCCGACCTCCGGCTGGACTATGGCGCGCTAGCCAAAGGGCCGCTGCCGGACGCCTACGAGAACGTTCTCGGCGAGATCCTGCGCGGTGAGCAGAGCGATTTCCCGGGGCCGGGCGAGATCGAGCGTTCGTGGGAGATCGTCGACCCACTGCTCGCGGAGTGGGAATCCCACGGCCGCCCGCAGACCTACCCGCGGAGCTCATGGGGTCCGCCAGCGGCCGAGGAACTGATCGCCACCCAGGGGGGAGGGCGGTGGATTGACGCCGATGAGGATCTATCTCACACCGCGGCATGACAGAACCTCGCCCGTCCCGCTGATCGGGCGTAGGCTCAACTGCGAACTCGTTGGGCGACGGACATAGTGACGCTCTTCGACCCTCAAGCCACCGCTCGTATTTGATCTGAAACCATGCCCGGCTCAAACCTTCCCCTGGAACGTCAGTCGGCTCTTCTGTTCGACCTCGACGGGACGCTGGTCGACAGCGTTTATCAGCACGTCCTCGCCTGGCGGCGCGCTCTCGAGGAGTCGGGCATCGAGCTGTCGGTGTGGCGAATTCACCGCCGGATCGGCATGAGCGGTGGACTCTTCGTCAACGCTCTCACGAGAGAGACCGGTCTTCACCTGACGCCGGCTCAGGCCCGCGAGATCCAGCAAGCGCACTCACGTGCCTTCGCGGACCTGGCGTCGCAGGTGCGGCCCCTCCCTGGCGCGCGCGACCTCCTCCACCACCTCACTGACATCGGCCTGCCCTGGGCGATCGCCACCAGCGGCACTCAGGAGACCGCCCGGCGGGCGCTTAGCCAGCTCGAGATTCCGGACGGCGTGCCGATCGTGACCCGGGATCAGGTCCCTTTTGCCAAGCCGGATCCGCACCTGTTCCTGGCCGCGGCGGCGCGCCTCGAGCTCGACATCGAGGACGCGATCGTGGTCGGCGACAGCGTCTGGGACATGCTGGCGGCGCAGCGAGCGCGCGCTCTCGGCGTCGGCTTGCTGTCCGGCGGTTACGGCGGTGAGGAGCTCGAACGGGCCGGAGCCTTCCGTGTCTACCAGGACCCGGCCGACCTCGTTAACCATCTCGACGAGCTTGGGATAAGAGCCGTCCCAGAACTCTGAGACCTAGCAGGCTGCTTAGACCCGGCGAACGGGTGGCGCGATCGCGACCCCGGGTGTAGCTTAGGCCTCTTCCGGGGGGTGAAGTGGTCGGTCGCGACGCGGAGCTGAAGGTACTTCGCGGCCTGCTCGACGCTGCGCAGCGGGGGCATGGCGGTGGGCTCGTGGTCTATGGCGAGCCCGGCATCGGCAGGTCCACCCTGCTCGAAGCGGCCGCCGAGGGCGCACCGGGGATGAGGGTCCTCCGCTGCGCCGGAGTGGAGTCGGAGACGGAGCTCGCATTCGCCGGCCTCCACCAGCTGGCGTGGCCTTTGCTCGACCGGCTGGACAGCCTGCCCGCGACCCAGGCCACCGCGCTGCGGGGCGCGATCGGCCTTGGCGAGCCTTCTGGCGACCGGCTCCTGGTCGGAATCGCGTTGTTGACACTCCTGGCAGTGGTGGCTGAGGAGAAGCCGGTGCTGGTGATTGTCGACGACGCTCAGTGGCTGGATACGCCTTCGGCGGACGCCCTGGTGTTCGTCGCCCGGCGGCTGAAGATGGAGTCGATCGCGATGCTCTTCGCGGCACGCACCGGCTCTCTCCACGAGTTCGGAGCCCCCGGCCTTCCGGAAATCGCCCTTGACCGCTTGCCTGACGCCGCCGCCGCCGACCTGTTGAAGGCACTCGATCCGGACGTGGCGCCGCAGGTTCGACAGCGGTTGGTGTCCGAGAGCGAGGGCAATCCACTGGCGATCATCGAGCTGAGCAAGGTGCTCAGTCCGGAAGAGCGCCGCGGCCGCGATCACCTGCCCCGGCAGCTACCGCTCAGCTCTCGTCTTCAGCAGGCCTACCTGGAGCGCGTGCACCGGCTCCCACAAGCGACGCAGCGCCTTCTGCTGGTCGCCGCCGCCGACCCCTCGAGCGACATCTCGGCGGTGCTGCCGGCGGCCGCCGCTATGAACATCGGCGTGGAGGCGATCGCTCCGGCCGAAGAGGCCGGGCTGATCGTCACCGACGATCGCAAGATCCGCTTCCGGCACCCTCTCGTGCGCTCCGCCATCTATGGCGGGGCGAACTTCAACCAGCGGGTCGCGGCTCATCGTGCGCTGGCAACGGTCGCCGCCGAGGAGGACCTGCGGGCCTGGCACCTGGCGGCGGCGACCATCGGTTACGACGAAGAGGTGGCGGCCGCCCTCGAGCGGTCAGCTGAAAGAGCTGAGGCAAGGTCCGGCCTGGCCGCGGCGGCGGCCGCGCTCGAGCGTGCAGCGGGACTCTCGCCGAAGGAGGTCGACCGCTCTCGGCGGCTCGCCGGCGCGGCTCGCGCAGCCTTCAATGCAGGGCAGCTCCCGCGCGCGCACGCCGCGCTCGACGAAGCCGAGCAGCTCCAGCGCACCCCCGAAGTGCAGGCGGACATCTGCCTCACCCGGGGCCTGGCGCAAGCGCGAACCGCGACCTTTGACATCGCCGCCGCGAGCCTCGTCCAGGGCGCAGCTGACGTTGGGCATTCCGCTCCCGAAAGCGCAGCGCTGCTGCTCGCGTCCGCGGCACGCTCGGCGTGGAACACGGACGAGGAGGCACGCCTGGACGAGGTCTCGAAGGCGGTCGTCGACCTGCCGCTGCCAGAGGACGCGCTGGCCAAGCGGCTGGCCGCCAGCCTGTGCGGGCCGACCATGCACCACAGTTGGTCACCGCCCGGCGGACTGTTCCAGGCATCGCTGGAGGCCCACGAACGGCTGCCACCGTCACCGTGGAACTGGCCTTCGGCCACGGGCGCGAACATGGCGGGCGAGCTGCTCGCCGCTCACCGGCTGTATCGGCGCCTGGCCGCGAGCCTGCGAGCCTCAGGCGCTATCGGCCAGCTGGCTTCTGCCTGGATGACTCTGGCGCTGGTCGAGCTGCACATGGGGCGCTGGTCAGACGCCGCGATGCATGCTTCCGAGGTCGAGCAGCTGCGCGAAGCTGGAGACGTAGCCTCTGTCGCCTGCGCCCTGGCCGTCTTGAGTCGCATCTCCGGCGCCCAGGGGCGGTCCGATGAGTGCCGGCAGCAGGCGGCGGAGGCGATACGCCTCGGCACCGATCACGGAGCGCTCGCCTTCGTCGCCATCGCCTCCTGGGCCCTGGCTGGGCTGGAGATGTCAGAGAGACGCTACGAAGAAGCCTTCCTGCACCTCGAGGCGGCGGGCCGCGCCGAGGCCTGGCCGGACGGCAGGCTCCAGGCGCCGACCTTCGCGGCCGACCTCGTCGACGTCTGCATCCGGACGGGGCGGACTGCTACAGCAGAGCGTGTTGTGGAGAAACTGGAAGGGTGGGCGAGCGCCTCCGGCCCGCCCTGGTCCCAGGTCGCAGCCCACCGAGGCCGCGCCCTGCTCGCAGCTGGCGACCAAGCCCTGGACGAATTCGAGGCGGCGGTCTCGGTCTCGGGCGGCGACGAACATCCCTTTGAGCTGGCGCAGACCCGCCTCCTCCACGGAGAGTGCCTGCGCCGCCAGCGGTACAAGACCGAGGCGCGGCGCCAGCTGCGCGCCGCGATCGAGGTCTTCACCGAGCTGGGCGCCCGGCCCTGGACAGAGCGGGCGCAGGCCGAGCTGCGCGCAACCGGGATCTCGGTCGCCAACCGGCGTCCCGGGCCCAGCGACAGGCTGACCCCCCAGGAGCTGCAGATCGCGCGCCTGTGCGCGCGCGGAATGAGCAACCGGGACATCGGCGGCCAGCTCTTCCTGAGCCCGCGAACCGTGGGCTTCCACCTCTCGAACGTGTTCGCCAAGCTGGGCATCGCCTCGAGGAGCGAGCTGCGCGGCATGAAACTGGAAGAGCCCTCGCTTGCGGTCTGACCGCATCCCGGGGCGGCCGGTTTTCTCCGTGCTTAGACCCGGTCATTAACCGGTCAGGCGACAGATGTCCGGTGCACCGCCTCCGGCGATTGTGCACGTGTTGAAGAAGCGGGCTGGACAGCCGAGCCGCGAGTCGTGAGCACAGGGGTGAGTGAGGACGAGATGGAGCTGGAGGCTCACGAGGAGCTGCTCCTCGAGGCAGCCCGGCTCTTCCGAGCCAAAGGATTCCCCGACATTACCCCGAGCGAGATAGCACAGCTGCTTGGAATCCGACGGCCGTCGGTCTACTACTACCAAGCGAAGAAGGAAGACCTTCTTTATATGGTCTGTCAGGCGGCTATGGAGAACGCCTACGCGGCGGCCGTCAAAGCGCTCGCCGAAAAGAGCACCGCCTTCACCAGGCTCAGGTCGCTGATCAAGGGTCACATGCAAACGGTCCTGCCGGAGGTGGACTGTCACGTCGTCATGCTGACCGAGACGAAGTGGCTCTCCAAGCCGCGCCGTGACGATATCCAGGCGATGCGCGACGAGTACGAGCGGCTTATCTCAGCACTCATCGAGTCGGCCCAGACCGAGGGCGAGCTGAGGCAGGACATATCCACAAAACACCTGACCTTGGGTCTCTACAACCTGCTCCACTGGTCCTTGTTCTGGTACCGCCGGGATGGTGAACTAGATCCCGCAGGCGTAGGCGAGCTGATGGCGACGATCTTCCTCCAGGGAGCGGGACACCGAGCCTAGGCCTGGTCATTTCTTGGTCGTCGCGCATATGCCAGGCCTGCCTTGAGTTGAGCGCGCCTGGTCGAATTCAGGTGCTGCGGCTGAAGCCGGCCTTCGCCTTGGAGGCGGATGGTGGACGGGAACACCACTGCGCATGGAGGAGGAGACCAAGGTGAGCGAGATCAGCGCCGCTCAGCACACGATCGCAGATCCCCGCAAGCAGCTTGCCGCGGAGGCTGTCGTGCGCTTCCGCGCGTCCGGCCCCGATGCCGTCCAGCTGCCGCACGCCGTCCACGGCCCCCTCAGCGTGGCGTCCGAAGAGATCCGGATTGCCCGCAGCCGAGTCGACACCGAGTTGCTCCGGCGGACTTATCTGGCCTATCTGCTGAACCGTACGGACCGGTTGCTCGATGGGCTGGAGCAGCTGAACCTGGACGACATGGAGTACTGCCCCGAGATCTGGCGGTCACACCTGGCAGCACTGATCGCGGAGCTGCCATTCGACTACCAGCCAGTGTCCGGCAGTCGGCTCTCCCCAACCGCCGCTATCGACATCGTCTTCGAGATCCAGGGACGGCTGCTGGCCTGGATCACCGGCCGGCCACCCGAGCCTGACGAGCTGCTCGCGGCGGGCGCATGAGCAGCGGCTTCAGCCGCACCCAGCGGCCGTTCTGGCCTCCCCCGGAAGCGGGGGAAGGAATCCAACAGCGACTCACCCCCCGCTCGGATCGCGGGTGTGCGACCGGGCGGCAACGCCTGGTCGCCGCCCCGGTCCTTTCTTTTGCGCGTGCCAAGTTGCGGACCGAACCTCGATGAGAGCCGCAGAGCCTTTGCGGTTGCAATGCGCTCGTGCGATGCTGAACGGGGCACGGGTCGGTTATCGGGACGGCGGTGGCCGCGGCAGTTTATCGACGGTTCCCGCAGCCTCTCGGTGTCGCGCTGGGCACTCAGGTCGCCAGGTGAGTTCACTCGACGGCGACGTTTCCCCTCCGGAGGGCAGGGATAGGAGTAGATGGCGATGGCGATGAGTCCCGGCGGCGAGATGCCGGCTGCGGCGAGCGAGCGCTGGGCACCCCCCTGGTGGGCAGTGCTCCTGATCGGGCTCGCACTCTGGATTGCCTCAATCGCGGCGGCTTTCGTGACTTTCGACGTAATCCTGCTGCCGACCATCGTCCTGATCGGAAGCTTTCTCGTCCCGGTGACCGCATTGGTGTGGTACCTCGACCATGACCCCAGCCCGGCGCTTTCCCCGCAGCGAATCCTGGTCGCGTTCATCATCGCGGGCACCGTCGGCGTGCTGGCGGCGGCGCTGCTCGAGTACTACCTGGTCGGTCGCGGGGCGATTGGCAACTTCGAGGTGGGGTTCATCGAGGAGTTCGTGAAGGGGGCGATGCTCTTCTTCGTCGCCTGGGGAATCCGAACCTTCCATACAAGGGACGGCATGGTGCTGGGGGCGGCTGTCGGGTTCGGCTTCGCCGCTCTGGAAAGCAGCGGTTACGCCCTCGTGTCGCTAATCGTCATCCAGGGTCAGCGGATTTTCCTGTCCCTCACCTCTTTGGTGACGACAGAACTGGTTCGGGGCCTCCTGGCGCCTTTCGGACATGGCATGTGGACGGCGATCCTGGGTGGCGCGATCTTCGCCGCGGCTCGGCACCGCGGTCATCTCGGGGTGACCTGGAGCATCGTCGCGGCGTACGTTGGAGTCTCCATTCTTCACGGGGCCTTTGACTCGATAAACGGAATCCTCGGCTACGTGGTGATCTCGATCATCGGTCTCATCCCGCTCGTGATCATGTGGCGGCGCGCAGAAGGCGGCGGGGTGCTTCCCCGCCGGCAGCCACAACCGATGGGACGTCCGATCATCAGCGATTAGTGACCACCCGCAGGTCGCGCTTCGCCCCCTAAACCGGCCACAATCCACCTGATGGCCGCCGCATACGGAACCCTGGGCGAACTGCTGCAGGCGGGCTTCGCCTTCGACTACGACAACCTCACCCTCGCCCCACGAGTTGTCTCCACCGTGACCCATCGCGCGGATGCAGCCCCGGGCGTGCGGTTCGGCAGCGCAGCCCTCCAGATCCCGCTGCTCGGTTCCCCGATGCCCGACGTTTGCGGCACCGAGATGTGCCGAGCGCTCGCCGGCAGCGGCGCCCTCGGTGTGCTCCATCGGTTCCAGCCGATCGAAGACCAGGTGGCCGGCTACTGCGCCGCTGTGGAAGACACGGCGGACGGCGCACACGTAGCGGCGGCGATCGGCGTGACCGGCGACTTCCAGGCCCGGTTCGCGGCTCTCTACACCGCGGGCTGCCGGATCTTCTGCCTCGACACCGCCAATGGAGCTCACGAGCAGTCAGGGCGGGCTCTCGAGTGGGTGCGGGCGCAGGCGAAGGACGTCTTCATCCTGGCTGGCAACGTCGCCACCGCCGAGGCTTTCCAGTGGCTGGAGGACCGGGGCGCGGACGCCATCCGGGTCGGCATCGCCGGCGGCTCGGTTTGCGAGACACGTACCGAGACCGGGGTTTTCGTCCCGACGCCCTACGCCGTGGCGGAGGCCGCTTCGGTTCGCCGCGAAGCCCTGATCGTCGGCGACAGCGGCGTGCGGTCGCCGGCTGACGCCTGCAAGCTGCTCGCCCTGGGCGCGGACGCCGTGATGGTCGGCTCTGTGCTGGCCGGAACTCGGGAGGCTCCCGGCCGGGTCCTCATGGTCGATGGCAAGAAGCACAAGATCATGCGAGGCGCGGCGTCCTTCTCCGTGCAGGAGGAGCACGGCAACCGCGACCCCGAGTACGTCGAGGGCGCGGAGACGATCGTTCCTTACAAGGGCGACGTGGCCGACGTTCTCGATCGCTACCTGGCCGGGATCCGGTCCAGCATGTCCTATCTCAACGCCAAGAACCTGGCCGAGTACCGCCAGCACGCGAGCTTTCTGATACTTCGCTAAGCGCCCGAGCCAATCGCCACTCCTTCCGAAGGCGGGGGATTATGGTGAGAGGGCTGACGGTGAAGCGGTCCGCGGCGAGTAGGCGGCACGTGGGCAGCGCCTTGGTGGGGTTCGCTGTCGCGCTGCTGGTTGGCTGGCAGCCGGTGATCGCACGGGCTGAGTCATCGGGCGTGCTCCAAGCCTATGTCGAGGGCCCGATCAACACGGTGACCGCCGACTATGTCGACCAGGCGGTGAGGCACGCCGAGTCAGACCAAGATTCAGCGCTGCTGCTGATCACGGACACCCCGGGCGGCGACGCCGACTCGATGGACCGGATCGTGACCACGCTCCTCAACTCTCGGGTTCCCGTCATCGACTTCGTAGATCCGGCCGGTGCCCGCGCCGACTCGGCCGGCCTGTTCGTCGCCCAGGCCGCTGACGTGGTGGCGATGGCGCCGGGCACCAACGTTGGCTCGGCCCATCCGATTCAGGCGAACGGCGGCAACCTCTCGAGCGACCTGGGCAAGAAGGTCGTCAATGACGCCGTGGCCCGCATCCGCTATCTGGCCGCCTCTCACGGCAGGAACCCGGACTGGTGCGAGCAGGCGGTCCGGGAGAGCGTCAACATCAACGCCGAGCAGGCGGTCAGCCTGAACGTCGCCAACCTGTCGGCCCGGGATGTGCCCGACCTGTTGAAGATGCTGGACGGCCGAACGCTGCGGCGTCCCGACGGCAGTCAGGCCAGGCTCGCGCTGACCGGCCCGGTCGCCGACTATCCGATGAGCGGCTTCCAGCAGGGGCTGCACGCTCTGATCGACCCCAATATCGCCTACTTGCTCCTTCTGCTGGCGATCTTCGGCATCATCGTCGAGCTGACGACTCCGGGCGCGACGCTGCCCGGCGTCGTCGGAGTGATCAGTGGGGTGCTGGCACTCATCGCGCTGGCAGGCTTGCCCGTCAACCTGGCCGGAGCCGCGCTGATCCTGTTCGCCTTCGGCCTTTTCATCGCCGACCTCAAGGCGCCGACCCACGGCGTGCTGACCACCGGCGGCGTGGTCGCTCTCCTCCTCGGCTCCCTGCTCCTCATCAACACCGGCGTGATCGGTCTCGGCGTCAGCCTTTGGCTGAGCGCTGCAGGCGCCCTGGCGGCGCTCGCGCTGTTCGGGTTTGTGCTCCGGAAAGCGATCCGGGCCCGGTCTCTGCCTGCCTACATGGGGGTCGAGAGCCTGGTCGGGATGCGAGGCATCGTCCGCCAATCGCTGAGACCGCAGGGCACCGTGCTGGTAGCGGGCGCGCCCTGGCGGGCTATGTCGGTGGGGGGCGAGATTCCAGCCGGAACCGAGATCCAGGTTGTGGGCCGGCGCGGCCTCGAGCTCGAGGTGGCGCGGTCAAAGGAGGGAATCGAATGGGTGCGGTGATTGCGATCGTCGTGATTCTGGTGATCATCCTGATCGTCGCCCTGAGCAGCATTCGAATCGCACGCGAATACCAACGCGGGGTCGTCTTCCGGCTGGGCAGGCTGATCGACCTCAAGGGCCCAGGTCTCTTCCTCATCCTGCCCTTCGGCGTCGACCGGTTGACCATGATCGATCTCCGCGTCATCACCCTCGAGGTGCCACCCCAGGAGGTGATCACTCAGGACAACGTCACCGTGCGGGTCAGCGCGGTGATCTTCTTCCAGGTGGTCGACGCCCGCTCCGCCGTGACCCGGGTATTCAACTACGGCGCCGCCACCTCGCAGCTGGCCCAGACCACGCTCCGCGCGGTCCTCGGGCAGCACAACCTGGACGACCTGCTGGCGAAGCGGGAGAGCATCAACCAGGACCTGCAGCAGATCATCGACCAGTCGACCGAGCCCTGGGGGGTCAAGGTCACCGCCGTCGAGGTCAAGGACGTCGAGCTGCCGCAGCCCATGCAGCGCGCAATCGCGCGCCAGGCTGAGGCAGAGCGCGAGAAGCGGGCCAAGATCATCGCCGCCGAAGGCGAGTTCCAGGCCTCGCAGACGCTGGCCAACGCCGCTCAGGTGATCTCGACCCAGCCCGCGGCGCTTGCGCTTCGCTACATGCAGACGCTGCTCGACATGAGCGGCGAGAGAGGGTCGTTGGTGGTCTTCCCCATTCCGATCGAGCTGATCCGCCCGCTACTGGCGGAGCCGGCCGCCACCGCGACAAGAGCCGCCAGCGACATCCGGCTGCGGTCAGGAGCTCCAGGATCGGCGTACGAAGAAGGCGCCGGCAGCGATGGCAAGTAGGGCCGTCGCGAACAGCACCTCGAGGTCGAAGGCCACGCCGTCGAGGCCGGGATAGAACAGGCTCTGCCGGAGCCCATCGATTGCATAGCGGGTCGGCACGACGGTGGTCAGCTGGCGCAGCCAGCCGGGAAGGTACTGGGTGGTAGTGAAACCGCCGCCCAGGAAGAAGAGGTAGGTGGCGAGCACCGAGGCTGCCATCGACACGACACGGCGTCCCCGAAGGACGGAGCCGAGAGCGGCGCCCAGCCCCGCGCCGCAGAGCGCGGTGGCCAGGAAAAGCGCGATCAGCGCCGGCCAGTGTCCAGCCGGCGGGGCCACGAGTCCGGCCAGGGTGGCGACGACCAGGACCGGCACCACGATTACCAGGGTCCCCAGCAGGCCGCCAAGCAGCCGGCCGGCGACGAGCGCCGCCGGCGGCAGCGGGGACAGGACGAGGTAGCGGCCAGTGCCGCGATCTGCGTCCTGCGCGCACAGAAGTGCGGTTCCCATCACGCCGGCGCTGAGCACGAGCAGGATGACGCCGGGAACCACAAGGTAGTGCAGCTCGTCGACCGTCGTCTGGCGCAGCTGACTCAGCATGACGTTTACCCGGTATGGGTTCAGCTCGGCCAGGTCGAGCTCCCCCTCATAAACCGGGGTCACGATGTCGGCGGCATCGTAGCGCGCAACCGATCGGTCGACCAGGCGCCGGATGTCATTGCTGATGTCGCCGCCAACGTTGTTGAGAATCACCTCCAGATCCGCCCGCGGAGCCGTTTCCGGGGCGAAGCGCGTGTCCTGTGTGGCCTCGATGAAGGGCAGGAGGGGACGCCGCTTGGATACCGCCTCATTGAAGCCGGGCGGGAGGATGATGATCGCCGCCACCTGCTGGTCGTGAAGCATGCGCTCGGCGCTCGCCCGGTCAGTCACGCTGACCGCGGCGCCTGAGCTCTCGTCTTTGATGATGCTCGTCATCCGGTCGGCGTAGCGGCCCTGCGACTCCACGACAAGCGCGATCGGCTCGCCATGTGCGTACACCCCAAGCACCCAGAGCAAGAGCGCCATCGCGATCGGCGGGATGACGGCCGCCGCGATCGCCCACGGAGAGCGGATCCAGATCGCCAGATCGAGGGTCGCAAGCCGCCAGACGCTGCGGATCAAGCTCGAACTCCTCGCCGCATGACGGCCCAGGCGACAACGCCGGCGACCACCGCCCAGGCGATCATGAGCGCGAAGTCGACCGCAACCGGTTCGGGCGTGATGTACAGGTCGTGAATGGCGTACTGGAGCACGCCGGTAGCGAAGTAAACGGGCGTCGCATGACCGATCAGCCAGGCCACATCGCCCTCAAAACGCAGCGGTTCGTCAAAGCCGCTGTTGATGAACAGAGGGAGGGCGAGTCCGAAAAGCAGCGCCGCCACGGGCAGCGTCCGCCGCAGGAGAACGCCGATGGCGGCGCCAATCGACGAGAAGATGACGACGCAGGCGAGCAGAGCCGCCACCAGTTCGATGGCGTGCGCCGGTATCACGTGGTAGCCGGCGATGATCACCGCGACTGTCAGCGCCATCGTCAGCCCGGAGGCCGCGCTGGTGGCGAGTAGGCGGCCCGATAGCGGGAGCATGACATTGACCGGCGCCATGGCAAGGACGGCGACGGTGCGGGCCTCGAACTCGCGCGCCACGGCGCTGGCACCGAGGATGCCGGACACGATGAAGGCGTCGAGCGCGAGTGCGGCCACCAATATGTAGGGGATGAACGCGGTCTCGTGAGCGAGCAAATCCGTCTCCGCCGGCTGCACCCGGATGCCAGGCAGATCCTGGCGGAGCGCGAAGGGAATGGCCACGGATGGGAAACCGGCCTCGACCATTTCGGTGACGTCGCCGTTGATGTTGTCGACCGTGACCGGCATCCGGGTCATCCGGTGATTGGCGATGTCGTCCGAGAAGCCCTTCGGAACCGTGACCACCGCCGCCACCTCACCGCGGAGAAGCGCCTGATGGGCCTGGTCCTGGCTCATCAGCCGGATGCCGTAGGTCTTGTGGGCCTTGGTCATGTCCGAGATCCACTGCTGGGCGGCCGGACCTCCGTCGAGGTTGACCACAGCGGTCGGCACGTTGGTGACGGCGAGGCCATAGAAGCTGACGAGAACGAGAAAGGTCAGCGCCTCGACGACGGTGAGCCCGACCAGCAGGCGCGAGCGTCGGAGGTGGACCACCTCGGCCTGGAAGCCCGCCCAGAGCGCTCGCCAATGACGGCTCATGCGCCGGCTTCGACGGGTTCGAGAACCCGGAAAACCTCGGCCAGGTCGGCGGCCCGGACGCGGAATCCCGCGATGTGCGCCTCTTCCATAAGGGCGCGGAGGATGGCTTCGGGCTCGGCACCTCCGACCACGAACAGTGTGGCCCCGCTCGGCGCCGGTTCCAGCCTCGTCACGCCATGTAGGCCGCTAGCCAGACGGCGGACCGTGCCCACTTCTTCGGCATCGCACTGGATGTCGATGCACTGGCCGGCGCGCGCGATCAGTGACGCCGGCGACTCGCACGCGATCAGCCGTCCTCCACGCAGTACCGCCGCTGTGTCACAGAGCGCCTGCACCTCGTCCAGGTAGTTGCTGGCGACGATCACGGTCGTACCCAGGGCTTGGAGCAGCCGGACGTGCGCCCAGATGGCATGCCGCGCCTCCGGATCGACCCCGATCGTAGGCTCGTCGATGATCAAGAGCTCCGGCTCGTGAATCAGCGCCCGGGCGATGGTCAGGCGGCGGCGGAGACCGCCGGAGAGCGTCCCGGCGACCTGGTTCGTGCGGTCGACCAGGCCGAGCAGATCGAGCACCTCGTGGATCCGCTGCCGAGCATTGGGAACGTTGTAAAGGGCGGCGGCAAAGTCAAGGTTCTGATAGCTGGTGAGCTCGTCGTAGAGGGCGGTTTCCTGCAGAACCACGCCGATCCGGCGCCGCAGCCCCGAGCCCCGCGCTGGCAGAGCGTGCCCCAGCACCCATCCCCGTCCGGCTGATAGCGGACGCAGGCCGGTGATGATCCCGAGCAGCGTGGTCTTGCCGGCGCCGTTCAGCCCGAGGATTCCCGTCACCTGACCCCGCTCGACGTCCAGCGTGACGTCGTGAATCACATCCTGGCCGCCGAGCCGGCACCCCACCCCGAGCAGCCGGACGGCGGGCGCACCCGGTAAGAGGTGCCTATCCGGACTGGTTTGCCGCCCCACTTCGGGCTCCGTCGCGGCGGCGGCTGCGATCGGGTTCGGCTGCTCAGATAACGAGAACGGCCACCAGCGCATGGTTCTACTCCTCTCGAACTAATTCGATCGGCTTCAGGCGCCGCAGCAGGAGGCTTGCGGCCAGCGCCGAGACGGCCATCGCGCCGAGCACCAGGAGGGCCAGGCCGGCCACCTGCTCGGGCGGAAAGCTGAGGCGCTCAGGCGGGAGCGTGAAGACGGGCCGCAGGATCTGGACGAACATGTAGGCCATCGCGGTGCCGACGAGCGCCGCCAGCAGCAGCGCGATCAGCGAGACGACAGCCGCCTCGCCGATCAGCAGCCTCTGGAGCTGGCTCATTCGAATGCCGAGCGCGCGCAAGGTCATGTATTCGCGACGCCTTTGGAGCAGGAGCCCGAAAACGAAGAGCCCGATGCCGGCGGCGCTCATGAGCGCCGTGTACAGGAGGTCGAGCGCGCCGAGGCCGTTGAGGTTGAGCGCAGCCAGGCTCGACTGGTCTCGGTTGAGCGCCGTAGCAGTCGTATCGGTCCGCAGCGCGACGCTCCGGCCAGGGCCGGCGCTGACCGCTTTTGCTGTCTGGGCAACCCCCGCGGGGCTGGGATCGGCGGCGCGGACGTAGAAGAAGTTGATCGCTTTGAGCCCGGTCACCGCCTGGTAGGCGGGGAGATTGACGACCATGTCGACGTGCTGCGGGAACCCGGGAAAGTGCTGAAAGCGGCCGGCCGCCCGCATGTTGGCGGTGACCTCGCCCCCGGCGGCGTCCCTCAGCTGAACCTTGAGGGCGTCCCCGTTCTGGATGTTGGCGTCCCGCGCCAGCTCTGAGTCGATGAGGACCGCTGCCGGGTCCGACTTGATGGCGGACATGGCGGCGGCTGCGCTGCCGTCGAGGAAGAAGGAGTCATGGAGATAAGCGGTTCGCTCCAGGCTTGCCGCGTCCACCGCCGCCAGGTCTTTGAGGTCATTGCCGAGGGTGGCGTTCTGAATGTGAAACATGACCGGGGTCACGCCCACCACGCCAGGAACCTGCGCCAGCTGGGCCGCGAAGCCCGCCGGCTGCGGGTTGAGCGGGCTCGGCGTCACCCGCAGGTCTGAGCCCACGACGAACCGCGCATCCGCCTCCTTCTCAGCGTGGTAGGTGGCCACGAAGATGGCGATGCTGGCCCCGAACGCTTGAGCGAGGCCGACGGCGATGATGCCGATCGCCAGGCCTGCCGGGCGGCGCTTGAGGCTGCGCCGGAGCACGCCCGAGACCAGCGGGCCGAAGCGGCCGCCCTGGGGGCTGGGCAAGTGGCCGGCTGCGATCAGGCAGAAACGAACCCCGAGCAGAATGGCGCCCAGCCACGCTGCCAGCGGCGCCAGGAGCATATAGAAGGAGAGCGAGAGGGCCTCTCCCTGGGTGGCCTCGGCCAGCCGGGGCCTGAAGCCGCCGGACAGATACGTGATCGCCTCCACGACCGCGGCGGTCACGAGCAACCAGAGGTCGAGCCGCCAGCGCACCCAGGCCGGAGGCCGCGCCACCTCCATCTCCCGGCGCTCCTCGCTCACCTCACGGCTCAGCGCGCGGCGAGCCGGCAGATAGAGCGCGAAAGCGGTCGCCAGCAGTCCCGCCCCGGCGGCCAGCAGCGCCGACAGTGCCAGTTCTTGCGAAGACACGCTGCGCAGCGCGTCGCGGCCGAAGACGAGCAGCATCGCTGCCAGCCCAAACGCCAGCCCGAGCAGGGAACCAAGGCCCGTCACCCAGATCGTCCTGTAGGCGAGAAGCAGCGTCAGATGGCCTGGCCGCGCACCGCGAGCCCTCAACGTCGCCTGCTCTCGCCGCTGGGCTTGCGCGAGCAGGCTGCCGGCGAAGCCCGCCAGGTAAGCCGCCAGCACAACGGCGGGCAGGCCCAGGAATAAGAAAAGGATCTTGCCGACGAGAGCGTCGGTCCTGGCCACGTTGAGTGCGGTCGACAGGTTGTCGACGACGTACACCTGCCCGGGCGCGATCCGCTCGATCGACCGGCGCAGCCCCTGGGTCCGGCCCAGAGCGGTGCCCGGATCGGCGTCCAGCCGGCTGCGATCCATGCGGACGTCGGCCTCGACGATGGGCGTGTTCCTGAGCACCGGCTGCGCAGAGCCGGCATCGATCTTGAGAGCGGGCAGGATGGCGCTGTCGAAGAGCGAAGGCGGGACGACCACCACATTGGGTACGTAGATGAAGTCGCCGAGGCTGTCGGGCACCCGGCTGTTGAAGAGCTGGGCGGAGCCCGAGAGATCTGCGGTGCCGTCGACCTTCAGCCGCACCGAGCCAGGCCTTTGCGGCAGCAGCAGTTCGACGGTGGCTCCCGGATTTGCCCCGAGCGCCCTGGCCGCCTCCACGCTGAGCAGCCCGCCGCTGCCGGTGAAGGTGCCTTCAGTGATTCCGAAGCTCGGATAGTGCGTCCGGTAGTCAGGGTCGAAGGCATAGACCCGGAGCGGGCTCCGGATCATGTTCGGCCCCGCGCGCAGCGACCCAGGAGGCAGGTCGATGTAGGCCAGCCGGTCGACGCTGGTGACGCCCGGAAGTCTCTTCGCGGCGCTCACCATCTCATCGGCGGTGATGGCACGGGGCCCGTTGGCATTCGTCGCCACCGGGTCCTCTCGGCTGATCACGCTGCCGTGGAGCGCGAGCACGCGAACGGAATCGATGGCGCTGGTGGCGCGGGTCGAGTAGGTGATGGTGGCGCTCGCCTTCGGCGCCAGCGTGCCGAGGTTGACGCCGGCCAGGACCGGACTCCTCCCCTCCTCGTCGTCAAAGAGCACACCACCGTTCAGGCGCGTCGTGCCGGGAACGTAAGCCAGTGATGCGGGTGGTTCGTCCTTGACCATCACACCGGTGGCCGGCGAAGCGCCGTCGTTGGTCACGACGAGCGTCACCGTACCCACCTGGCCGATCGCCAATCCCGGAGTTCCCTCGACGTTCTGAGTCAGCCTGAGACTGGACGCCAGCGGCGAGCTCAACGTGGCCTGCATGTCGAGCGCCAGCGGCGCAATGGCGCGCCGGGTCATCGAAGCCGCCGAGCCGTCTATGAAGAAGACGATGCTGGCGAACAGTCCGACGCCCAGTGCGACGCCGACCACCGAGGCCAGCGTCCGCCGCGGATTGCGGAGCAGGTCGAGCAGGCTGTAGCTAAACATTGACCAGCGCCTCCCCGGCTGCCGGCTGCACGATCCGGCCATCGGAGAGATGGAGCACACGGTCCATCCGAGCCGCCACGCGGAGATCGTGGGTGACGACCACGAGGGTCGCCCCCAGGTCATGCTGAGCGGCCAGCAGGAGGTCGATGACCGCCGTCGCGGACGCCGTGTCGAGCTCGCCCGTCGGCTCGTCGGCCAGGATCACCTGGGGGGCGTGGATGAGCGCGCGGGCGAGGGCGATGCGCTGACGCTGACCGCCGGAGAGCTGATCTGGCAGCTTGCCCGCCTCCTCCGAGAGGCCGAGCAGCTCCAGCAGCCGGCGGCACCGCCCGCCGGCGTCCACGGCGTCGGTGAGGGCGACCTGGAGGACGACGTTCTCGGCACCGGTCAGGAAGGGCAGGAGGTCGTGAGACT
>CAZHAC010000003.1:0-38210 GCA_964529765.1 uncultured Actinomycetes bacterium | reverse complement strand
CACCGACACCGAACCCGCAGACGTCTGGCACCCCGGCGGCCACTCCCACCCCGACCCCGACGCCCACATCTACCCCGACGCCTACGTCCACGCCGACGCCCACATCTACCCCGACGCCCACGTCAACCCCGACGCCCACGTCAACTCCCAGGCCCGACACCACCGGCACGCCCCCGGAGCCCTCACGGACGCCAAGCGTCGGACCCAGCCTGCGCTCGCCCATCCCAACCCGCTCCGAGCACGGCTCGGGCGGGTCGCCGGGCCGCCATCTGGCCGAGGACGACGCCGGCTCACCGACTCCGAGCGGTACCGGGCCGCGCCCAGTTCCCGCCCGGTCGTGACGGGGCCGGGAAGGGACCGGGACAGTCTGGCCGGGCGGCGAAAGTCGCCCGTTGGCCGCGCCCGGAACCGGCAATAGCCTGAAGCCGTCGACACCTTGATGCGGCGAAGACCTTTCCGGCGTGGACGGGCTCCGCAGGAGCCGCCACGGGTGCTCATGCTGACGTCCCGCGCCTTCCCGCAGGACCCGCCGGTGAAGCGGAACGTCGAGTACCTCGTTGACCGCGGATTGCTGGTCGACCTGATCCACATGGCGCCGACTGGGGCTCTCGACTGGCAGCCACCCAGACTTCAAGGACTGCGACGCTTCCAGCTCCCGATCCGTCATCGCCGCGGGAGCGCTGCCGGATACGTACTCGAGTACGGGGTCACGTTCGCGCTGGCGCTGCTCCTGGCCACGGGTCTGGCCACTCGCCATCGCTATGCCGCTGTTCACGTCGACAACCCGCCCGACACGCTCGTGTTCGCGCCCTTCCTGGCCAAGCTCAGAGGCGCCCAGCTCCTGTTCAACATCGCGGATCCCATGCCCAACCTCGTGGCTTCCCGGCTCGGGGTCGGTCCGCGCCACCCCGCCGTCGTCTTAGCCCGTGCGCTCGAACGCCTCGCCACGGCATGGGCCGATCGCGTAACGGTCCCCAATGAGCGGCTCGACCGGCAGATGTTGATCAAGCGAGGCACGAAGCCCGACAAGATCCACTTTCTCCCGAACATCCTCCCGGTCGTGTGCCGCGAGCCACAGCGCCGGCCGGCCGCGCCCGTCCTCGTGTACCTCGGCACGCTGATGCCTGGCTACGGCGTCCAGGTCGGAATCGACGCCATGGCGCTGCTTCGAGATCGCTGGCCGGAGCTCACGCTGAGGATCCTGGGCGACGGCGAATATGAGCCCGAACTGCGGCGGCAGGTCTCAGCTCTCGGTCTGGATGGTCGGGTTCACTTCCTTGGCTTTCTCCCCTGGCCTCAAGCCATGGTTGAGGTGCGGCGGGCAACCCTCGGGATCGTCCCTCTGCTGCCGGACGGCTATGGCGATCTGATGACTCCGACCAAGCTGCTGGAGTACGTCCAGCAGGGGCTGCCCGCGGTCTGCGCACGCCTTCCGGGGATCGAAGCTTTCTTCCCGGACGGCACGGTTGGGTACTTCGAAGCGGGCAGCGCGAGTGCGCTCGCCGGCGCCATCTCGGAGCTGCTCGCCGACCCGGATGGCGCGGTGGCGATGGCGCGCCGCGCGCAGCAGGCGCTCGCGCGCTTCAGCTGGGAGGAGTTCGGACCGAGGTACCTGGAGATTCTCCTCGGCGCTCCCCAGCACGTGCCATCACGCCTCTCCGATGCGTCGTCCCCTTAGCACGCCCGCCGGCACCCGCCATGTCCTGGCGGTACTCTGGCAGCGCCTGAAAGCGGAATCGCGGTTTGTCCGGGCTTCCGCAATGGTCTCCATCGGCTTCGGAATGGCTCGATTGCTCGGGTTTCTGTTCTCGATCTCCACGAGCCGGATCCTGGGCCCCGACGAGTTCGGCGAGATGAGCTACACGCTCACGGTGGCGAGCATCGCCGGAATTTTCGTGACGACGGCGCCGACCGGCCTCGCTCGCTTTCTTTCGCGCAGCGAGCGGAGCACGAGCGACCGCGACGCTTACTACTCGAACTGGCTGATCGTGGTCGTGGGGATCCTCGGGCTCAGCGTCCTCGGCTCCATCCCGGGCGCCCGATTGATGGGTCTCAGCGGATGGATGGTCGTGGGCGTGCTCGTCAACCTGGCGGGCACGGCGGCCCTAGGAACCCTGCAGGAGATCGAGCGCGGACTGAATCGGTTCGCACTTTTCTGCGCCTACTACGTTCTCGCCAACACGATCCAGCTGGTCGCGGTGCTCTTTCTAGCTGGCGCCGGCCACAGATCCGGCGAGCTCTTCGTACTCGTCTACGGTGCCTCGAGCATCGCTGCCCTGCTCCTGGTCCGGGTGTTCACGCCGATCGGTGTGCATCTCCGGCTCGCCGCAATCGACTGGCGCCGCATCCGGGCCGTGTCCCGCTTCATCCGCCCCGTGCTGCTCCAGTCGATCTTCTGGAACATCTGGTTCTTCAGCGACATAGTCCTCGTCCAGAAGTTCCTTGGACCCGTCGCCGTCGGCAACTACGCGGCTGCCAAGGCGATCGCCAACGGGTTCGGGATCATCCCGGCGGGGATCGTCTACGTCTTACTCCCCAAGCTCGCACGCCTCGACGAGAACGAGATCAAGACTCATCTCGGCAAGGCGCTGCTGCTCACCGCCATTGTGACGGCCCCAATCGCATTGGCCGTCGGCGCCTTCTCGGGTCCGGTAGTGAATCTCCTATTCGGGCAGCGCTATCCGGACGCCGCGATACCGACAACGGTGCTCGTGACCAGCATGCTCATCTACGGATTCAAGTCCGTCTTCGGTGCCACGTGGCTCGGGCTCGGACACCCGATCGTCGAGACGATCAGCTCGGGCTCAGCCATGGTCACCACGGTGACCGCAGGCCTGCTGCTGACGCCTTCGGTTGGACTTGGCGGGGCAGCCGTGGCCTTCTTGCTGGGAACGGTGGTGCAGCTGGGGGTGATCGTGGCCGTCACCTTGTGGGCGCTCGGCGGCACTACGCCGCGCGTTCGCCAGCTCAGCGACCAGGCCATCCTCGGAGCGAACCTGCAGAGTCCGACAGCCGCCGGCAGGGAAGGCATCGATGCTTGACCACGAACAGGTCCGGCAGTCCCGGCCGAGCCTGGCAGCGGAACTTGTCCCGTAACCGAGCTCGTCTAGCAGGAGGATTCAGCGATTCGACTCGTCTGGATCGTCGCCGAGAACGTCAGTGAGGCCGCGCAGGAGGGTTACGAGGTCGTCGTCCACGAGCTCAAGCGGGCGCTGGCGCGGAGGGTCAGAGTCGAGTTGCACGTGACTCGCGTGCCGGATTTTTCGCTGCTGGGCGGGCCGTTGCGTGCCGCAGCTCTGCTCGATCCCCGCCTCCACCGCCGCATCCGTCAGGCGCACCCGGACCTCGTGATCTACGCGTCCCAGAACTCGGCGACGGTCCTCGCGCTGCTTCGGGCCCGGCTGCTGAAGCTCCGCACCGGCGGTGTACCGGTCGCACTCCTGGCGCTCCAGGAGTGGAATCTGGAACGCTGGGCGGTCCTGGCCAGGCTTGTTCTGCCCGATCTGCTGCTGGTGACCAGCCGGGCTCAGCTCGCCCAGGCGTCCAGGATGGGAGCGCGCGTCCGCCTGGTCAGCAACGGTGTCGACCTGGCGCGCTTTCGGCCCGCCACAACCGAGGAGAAGGATGCGCTGCGCCGCCGGCTTGGCCTGGACAGGCGAGCACCTGTCGTGCTTCATGTCGGCCACCTCACAAAGGGCCGCAACCTGGAACCGCTGGTGCGCCTGGCAGGTTCCGGTCGTTACCAGGTCGTGCTGGTCGCCAGCAGCCGTCTCGACCCAGAGACCGAGGACCTGCTCCGCAGCCTGAATGAGGCGGGAGTTCGTGTGGTCCGTGAGTACCAGCATGCGATCGAGGACTACTACCGTCTCGCCGACTGCTATGTGTTTCCGACGCTGTCTCCAGCAAGCGCGATCAACTTCCCGCTCTCAGTGCTGGAGGCAATGGCCTGCGACATCCCGGTCGCCACGACGCGCTTCGGCGCCCTCCCCGAGCACTTCGCGGGCACTCCTGGTGTCTACTTCAGCGACCAGGCCGATGACCTGGAAGCGGCAGTCCTCGAGGGGCTGCGAAGAGGCGGCGGCACCCGGACGCTGGCGGAGCGCTACTCCTGGGACAACCTGGCGGCGAACATTCTGGGGGAGTAGCACCGCGAGACGCGGGCCTCCTCCCCGCGTGGCGGGGAGGTCGCGTCCGCGCAGCGGGCGCGGGTGGGGCAGAGCCCTCCTCCCCGCGCGGCGGGGAGGTCGCGCTTCCGCGCAGCGGAGCGCGGGTGGGGCATCGCCAGACGCCGCGCGCGACACCCGACCGAGCCCAGACACCCAAACGTGTCACCCAGATCGGGCACCCACCCAGCAAACCTCCTACAGGCACCGGAGTGATCGCCACGAGCGAACCGCCGCCAGCAGCTTGCCCGCCGCCCCGGACTGCTCCTGCGCGGCCAGGATGTCGAGCAGGAGAGTCGAGCGGCGCGACAATTTCGGCGGCCGGCAAACATTGCAGCTGCCCGGGCGATGGCCAAGGGTCCGCCGCACCGCTTCCGCAAACCCCAGCTGGCACGGCTGCCGCAAGACCGTCACCGGCGGCTGCCGCAGTGCGAACGCCGAATTGCCGGGCGCGTATCGGTGCTCGGCGAGTGCGAGCAGAGGGAGATCGGGTTCGGCGTCGCCGACCGCCATCGCCAGGGGAACGGCAGCCTCGGCGCCAAGCTTGGAGGCAAGGAGGCGGGCGCCCCTTCCCTTGTCGACGCCCGCGGGAACGAAGTCGGTCTGGCGCTCTCCCTGGAAGACCCGGAATCCGAGCCCGGCGCCTGTGGCCGCAAGGATTCGAGTGACCCGTTCGCCGTCGATCGGCAGCCGCTGCCCCGCCTTGCTGACCACGTACGCTCGCACCGAGCCCTGATAGGCGGAATCGGCTCGAGCACCCGCCGCCGCCACCGCCCCCCGCAGCCGGTTGAGCTGCACGAGCTCACTGCCGGAAAGAAGCGACCACACCTCACCCGTCGCCGAGTCGAAGGCAAAGGCGCCGTACTCGGCCACGCCCCCCGCAATCGGATAGGCATGGCAGCGGTCCTGCACCTCCCCCAAGCTGCGCCCCGTGGCAAGGACGGCGCGGAAGCCATGGCGCGCGAGGGCGCGCAGCGCCAGCGCCGCTGCCGGCGTGGTTATCGGGTAGCCGAGGTTGGACGTTTCGAGAACCCCGTCGAGGTCTACGGCGCAGATCGGACCTGACGCGGGGACCCTCGTATCGGCAAAGATCAGCTCCGCGTAGTACGCCTGGACGGCGCGCGCCCGAATCCTCTCCGAGCTCGAGATTGCCGGCTCTCCCCGCAGCTGCTCGTCGAGATGAACCAGCTGGTAGAGCAGCCAGCGTTCAGGGTCGACTCCCTTGCTCGTCGACTCGCGGTACACGGTGCGCAGCAGATTCCCGAAGCTCGGTCGCTGGCCGGCCGCCGCACCCGCAAGGTCGTAGACGAGGTCGTAGCAGCTCAGATCGTCCCTGGAGAAGGCGGCCCGATCCGCATCGACCTTCACAGTGCGGCCGTAACCGTTTCCGAACCAGTGGCTCATCCGGGTGGCACCGTCGGCCACGACCGCCTGGTCGGAAACCAGGAGGCGTCTGGCCGCAGCCTCTGTCAGGAGACTCGCGGGCTCCGCCGCGCGGCCGAAGCCGCGGGCCAGGACGGCCCCAGCAGCCCTCCAGACCGATCCTCGACGGCCCAGACGAAGCGCGAAGTCCTCGGCGACGCCGAGAGCCTGCGCTCGCGCCGCGAGGTAGGACGTCACCGCTAGGGCAACGTTTCTTTCTCGGTCGGACGGGATTTGCGCCAGGCGCTGATGTTCCGGCAGCCACGCGCGGTACAGGAGCCCATCCTGGATCCCGTAGACGTCGGGCAGATGAGGACGGAGCCGCTCGTTCGTGGCAGCCGAATACCAACCCAGGTATCCGAGTCCTATCCCCTCTACCAGCAGGATCCGCTCCCGGCCGCGCAAAGTGACGCGGTAGAGCGCGCGCACGTGGCCGCGAACGGGCTCGGCTCCCAGCAACCGTTCCTCCACCCGTACCATCGAGCCGGGCAGAGAGCGCCTCAGATCCCGCTCCACCTCGGCCGGCTCGAGCCGCTCGTGTACCGCCCATTCGCTCCACGGCAGCAGCACCGACTCGTAATCCGCCAGCCTCGGCGGCACCGATTGGCCAAAAAGCGGGAGCAGGGGCACGACTCGAGGCCGTGGAAAGCCGAGCTGCTCGACGGCCTCGGCGGTACGTGCGACGCTGCCGCCCGTGCTCGGCGGATCGTCGGTGAGGGCTGCGATTCCGCCTTGCCTGAGCACCGATTTCAGCCGTTTGATGTCGCCTGGAAGCCATGGCTCCCAAGGTCGATGGGTCAGGACCTCTACGTTTCGGTAACCGAGCCTACGCAGCATGGCCGCGTGCAGTGGAGCCGTGTAGCTGCCCGAAGTGCGGATGCCGACTACGGCGACCGGGCGGGTACGGTCAGGGTGGCGCTGCGCGAACTCTGCGGTCAGGCGCATGAGATCGGCCGGCCGCTGGTCGAACTCATGGAACGCCGAGGGGATGCGGACCAGCGATCGGCGGAGGCGAGCCGGCAGCCCGGCGACCGACTGCGCGACCATCTGTGCCTGCCAGCGGAGGGGGGCAGGGTCATCGCCGGCGATCAGAGCGTCGGCGAGCGCATCGAGCAGGCTCGCCGCCAGCTCACGCCAGCGGGCGGCCGCATGTACCGAAGGGGTCAGCCGCCGGCCGCGCACCGCCGCCGCGATCGCGGCTCGCGCGGCGCGCACTCCAATGTCGCCGCTTGGGCCGCGTATGTGCCCGGCCACTCTCAGGCCGGCTCGGTCCACGGAACCCGGAAGCGAGTGCACCCAATCGTCTGCCACCTGCACCATCCCCGCGGCGAGGAGGAATGCGTCGAGCGTGCGTCCCTCTCCGACCGCCGGCAGGAGCAGTCCGGCCAGGCTGTCCATGTCGTTGAGAAGGTTCGGAGTCATGGGCCGAACGTCGGAGTGCAAAGCGGCCGGGTGTTCGTTCTGACGTGGCCAGCTCAGCGAGCTCACCTCCATGCTTAGTCAGGCCGCCCGCGCCAGCCGCAGCACCGCGACCGCCTTCCGCCAGCCCTGCCGGTCCTGCAGGCGGAGAAGGTCGAGGAGCTGGGAATCGGGCTTTGGGTTGGGCGCACAGGTGGGGCAACCGCCCGGCTGGTGCCCTAGCAAGCTCGTGGCCGCTTCCGCCACCGCCGCCGGACCGCTGTTGCTCAGAACCCGCGCACCCGTTGCCACCAGTGCCGCGTCCGCTCCCGCGGGTACACATGGCATCCCGGCCTGCCGCAGCATCCCGCTGTCGGACTCCGTGTCGCCGATCGCCAGCGCCAGTCCCCGACCGGCGCCGAGCAGGTCAGCAAGGACGGCCAGGCCGCCGGCCTTGTTGATCCGCCGCGCCACGAAGTCGGTCTGTTTGCAGCTGTTGACGATCCGAAGTTCGCTCCTCAGGCCGGCCCGCCTCACGAGCGCGCGAGCGAGGTCGACCGGAAGCGCCAGCCGCCGGCCTCTGACCAGGCGGAATGCGCGGACCGAGTGTTGATGACGAGCGTCCAGCTCGACGCCTTCCAGGGATTGGAGCGTGGCCCGCACCCGCTCCAGCGCCTCCCCCTCCCCGGCGCTGTTCAGTACCGTCGCCTCGCCCGAGGCCCAGACCGCCGCTCCGTACTCGGCCACACCGCCGGACAAGCGATAGGCGTCGCAGCGCTCCATCACCTCGGGCAGCGAGCGACCGGTGGCGAGGACGGGCCGAAAGCCGTGCAGGGTGAGCGCCCGCAGGGCGAGCATGCCGGCCGGGCTGGTGGCCGGAAAACCGAGCGCCATGGTTTCCAGCACACCGTCGACGTCGATCCCGCACAGGCGTCCACTCGACGCCGCCTCGAGGTCGCCGGCGATGATCTCTCCGTAATAGCGCTGGAACGCGCGCGGTAGCCGAATGCCCGCCAGCCCCGCCTCTGGGAGCAGCTCCCCGTCCATCTCACGCGCGTGAACGAGTTGGTGCAGAAGCCAGCGATCCGGGCTGACATGCGTGCCGCTCGCGACTTCGAAGCCTCGCCGCAGGAGGTCGGCCGCGGAGCCATCGGAGGCGGCGACGGCCGCCCGCGCGACGTCGAACTCGGGATCGAACGAATAGAGATCGGTGCTCGTGAAGACCCCGGTGTCGTAGTCCGCTTTGATGATTCGCCCGCCGAGGCCGCGCAGGAAGTGCGAAGGCTCGGTGTGAGCGTCGACCACTGAAGGCTTCCGGACTTCCAGAACTCGCCTCGCCACGGCAGCGGCCAGCAAACGGCCCACCTCCTCGGCCCATCCGAAGACGCCGCCCAGCTCGTTCCCGGCCCACCTCCATGCGCTGCCTCGATAGGACAGGTGGCGGGCCACGTCCTGGGCGGCCGGGAGCGCCGTCGCGCGGTCGGCGGCGTAGCGGGCGATCGCCGTCCAGGCCGGCGCATCCAGCGGTTCGCTGAGCGGTATGGCATCGGCCGCCTCGTAGATCAGGCCCGCCCGGAGTCCGTAGATCTGCGGCACCCAGTCACGCAATCGCTCGCCGACCCCCAGCGCGTGCTCTCCGAAGTAGCCGCAGCCGGTTCCCCGCACCCTCACCCGCAACCGCGCCTGATCGGTGGTCGCCACCTCGAACAGTGCGCTGGCATGGGCTCGCGCTCCAACCGCCGCTTGCACGGTCTGGATGTCGGCAATTTCGCTTCCCAGGAGCCGGCTCAGGACCGTTCGCACCGCAGCTGGACGCAAGCGCCGCCGCACCACCGATTGGTTCCAGGGCAGCCGCACGATCGGGTGCCCGTCGAGCTCCGGCGGCGGCTCCTCGGCGCCTGGAAGGACCTGAACCAGGATGACGATCGAGGCCTTAGGGAACCCAAAGCGGATCAGCTCTTTGCTCGCCTGCACGATGGTCGACCAGGAACGCGGAGGATCATCGACGACAGCGACGAGCCCGCTGCGCTGCGCGAGGGCACGCAGCTCGGCGGCGTCCGCCGGTAGCCAGGGTGCTCCGGGACGCCACGTACGGGCGCGAACGTCGTGCCAGCCGAAGGAGCGGAGGAATGCCGCCTGCAGCGGAGCCAGGTAGTCCCCAGAGGTTCGGACGCCGAGGACGACGAGTGGTGTCCCCCGCGATCCCCAAAGCGCATCCAATCGCCGGCTCAGCACCCCCAAGTCGGCTGGCGCCTGGTCAAGGCTGCGAAAGCAGGTGGGGAGCCGGACCACGCTTCGCCGAAGTTCCCCAGGCAGCGCCGCCGACTGCGCGACCAGGGCGGCGAATCTGCGCTGAAGTTCGGGGAGCATCCGCCGGGTCTCCCAGCAAGCAGTTCCGACGAGCTCGTCGGCCAGCGCGTCGACCAGGATGCGGAAATTGACGTGCCAGCTGCATGCCGCCCGGTATCCCGAGGCGAGCCGCCGGGTTGCGTGGAGCGCGGCCGCGGTTTTGCGCAGCACCTTGGCCGCCACCCGTATCCCAGCCGCGTCCGACCGCCGCTCGAAACGCGCCGCCGCCCGCCGCAGCCAGAAGCTGTCCTTTTGGAGGTAGTCGGCCGCCACCTGTTCCATCCCGGCGGCGAGCAGGTAGGCGTTCAGAACGTCGCCGCAGGACAGGCGGTCGACGGCCAGATCCCCAAGAGTTCCGAACTCGTTGAGGAGGTTGGTCAGGTGCAGCTGAGGTCGAGCGGGCAACCCTGGGCGCACTGGCGACCATTGGAGCGCGTCGCCGTCGAGTCGCTGCGGCTGCAACGGCACCGCGGCATCTGAGTGTTCTACCTCCGCCAGGAAGGCCCCGACATGGGCTCCGGCGGACCCGATCGGGACAGACCGGTGCATCAGGGGCCGCCCGGTACCACTCGCCCATGACTGCTGGCCGCGACGTCCGAAACGGCCTGCTGACCAGCAGGTAAACCGGCCTTTAACGTGCGTCTCGGTGAAGCCTGGCCTGCTGATCCAGAAGAGAGCTGAAGTGTCAGCAGACGTGATCGGCGAGCGCATAAAAAGTACCGCCGTCCCCGCGCACGTGCCCTGGCCGTGATTCCCATCGCCAGACCCGCATTGGGCCCGGAGGAGGAAGCGGCGGTGATCGAGGTGATGCGCTCGGGCATGCTCGCCCAGGGGCCACGCGTCCGCGCCTTCGAAGAGGCCTTCGCGGCGGCCCACGGGGCGCGCTTTGCGGTTGCCACTTCGAGCGGAACCACCGCCCTTCAGCTGGCGCTGCTCGCGCACGGAATCGGCCCCGGCGATGAGGTGATCGTCACCCCGCTGTCGTTCATCGCGACCGCCAACGCCATCGTCCACACCGGCGCTCGGCCGGTCTTCGCCGACGTTGACGAGACGCTGAACTTGAGCCCGGAGGCGGCGGAAGCGGCGATCACGAACCGGACGCGGGCGATCCTTCCGGTGCACCTGCACGGCTGCCCGGCCGACCTCGATGCCCTCAGTGAGATCGCCCGCGGGTGGGGAGTGCCTCTGATCCAGGACGCCTGCCAGGCGGTCGGAGCCGAATTCCGTGGCCAGCAATTGGGTGCCTACGGCACCGCCGTCTACTCGTTCTATGCGACCAAGAACATCACCACCGGTGAGGGCGGAATGGTGACGACCGACGATGAGGAAGTCGCGCTCGCCGTCGCCCGGCTCCGCCATCAGGCGTACGGGGCCGACCCCTACAGCCACACCGAAATCGGCTTCAACTTCCGGATGACCGAAATCCAGGCCGCGATCGGCCTCGTCCAGCTGAGCCGCCTGGGTCCGGTGACGGCCGAGCGGCGGGCCAACGCCGCCTACTACGACTCCGAGATTCGCGGCTTCGAGCGACCCGCCCGTACGCCCGGGGCGAAGCACGTCTTTCATCAGTACTGCCTGCTCGCCGGTCCTGAGCGCGATCGGGACGAGGTAGTGAGCCGGCTGCACGAGCGGGGCGTGGCGAGCGCGGTGCACTACCCGATCCCGATCCACCAGCAGCCGGCTTACCGGGAGTACACGGCTGCCTGCCCGGTCGCCGAGACGACCGCCCGCAACATGTTCTCGATTCCCGTGCATGCCGCCCTGAGCGAGGCCGAGCGGGCTCAGGTCGCGGCTGCCGTCAACGACCTCTAACAAAACGGTAGTTATGGCCGCGTCTCGGCCCCCTCCGTCGACGCATCGCGCCGACACCTCCCCAAGCGGGGAGGAGGCCGACCGCCTCACATCGCGGGGCTCGCCGCCCGCGTCGAGCCGTTGACACCGGCTTTGATCAGCCCGCCCTCGAGTTCAGGCACCGTGACCGGAATCCGCTCCCCGCCCGCGGCCAAAGAACGGCTGGCGGCTTCCAGTGTCGCCACCACCATCATCCCCTGGATCCCATCGCTGAGCGGCCGACTGCCGTGGCGGACGCAGTCGGCGAAGTGCTCGACCTCGATCAGCAGCGGTTCACGCCAGGCGATGGGCGGTATCGTGACCGGGCCGAAGCGGTAGCTCGGCCACGCCTCCCCCGCCTCGAACTGGACTCCGAGGTCGTAGATCCGCAGCTTCTCCTGGGGCGCGACGTCATTGAAAACCGCCATCCGGCGATCGCCGACGACCGTGACTCGGCGCACCTTGGTCGGATCCAGCCAGCTGACGTGGAGCTCGGCCGCCAGGCCGTCCTCGTGAATCAGCTCCACGTAGGCCACGTCATGGACCTCGCTCTGGACGCAGGTGCTGCCGCGCGCGCTGACGAGGATCGGCGGCCGGCCGAGGACGTGCATCAGGATCGAGATGTCGTGGGGCGCAAGGTCCCAGATAACGTCCGAACGCTGCTGGAACAGGCCGAGGTTGAGCCGAGCCGTGTCCACGTGGTAGATGCGGCCCAGCTCGCCCCCACGCACCATGCGCGACAGCTCGGTGACCGCCGGGTTGTACATGAAGGTGTGCCCGACCATCAGCGTTCGTGAACGTGCCGACGCGACGCGCACGAGCTCTGAGGCCTCCTCGATCGAGGCCGCCATCGGCTTCTCGATCAAGACGTGCTTGCCCGCCTCCAGCGCCTGGCGGGCGAGTTCGTAATGCGTATGGATTGGGGTCGCGATCACGAGCGCATCGAGATCGGACTCGAGGAGGCGCCGGTGGTCATCCACCACCTCGACGCCAGGCGCGAACATCCTGATCTCGTCATGGAGCTCGCGGCGCATCTCCGCGATTCCGCCCAGCTCGACCTGCCGGCTGTCGCGCAGGTTACGCACGAGGTTCGGCCCCCAGTAGCCGTAGCCGACGACCCCCATCCGCGGAAGTCGCGCGTGGTCTGCACCCAACGCTTGGGAGGAAGCGAAAGCGCCGGCGAGCATCGAATGCAGTGTTGGGCGGAAGCGGTGGGAATGCCAATGGGCGCTCCGGGAAACCCCGCTGCCCACCCCCGGGGTTGCCCGCTCATCCTGCCCTTGCCGCCGCTCCCCTGCCACCCCTGCCGCAGGACACATGTCCCATTACGTCCCGAGCTGGAGCCACCGTAGGCTCGATCGAGAACTTGCATTCACCGCCTTCGCTCGACGGTCTTCGGCTTCTTACACGCTGGCTGGCTGCGACGGTGCTGGTGACCGTCCTCGCAAGCAGCTGCAGCAAGACCACCTCATCACCGCCGCCGACGCTGGCGGTCCCATCGCTGGCGGGAATCAACTACGGACAGCCGGTCGCCGCGGACGGCACCTGGGCTGGGAACCAGTGGCTGCGCTCTGGGACGGGGCAGGAGGACTTCTGGGATCGGGTCAAGGGCCGCTTCGACCACGATTTGACCCTCATCAATCAGCGCCACCTGGGCAGCGTCGTCCGCATCTTCGTCGGGCTCGACCAGTTGATGGTCTGGGACCCGGCCTCCGGTTATTCCGGCTTCACGCAGGAGGCTCTCGACAACCTGGACCAGGCACTGGGGATGCTCGACCGCCACCAGATCCGCGCATTTGTCGTGCTCTACGACCAGGAGGAGCAGGACAACCTCGGCAACTTCCACTTCGAGGCACTCGACGGCGCGCATCCGCGAATGCGGGCCGGCTACCTGCAGGCGACGACCGACTTCATGCAGAGGTTCGGCGATCGCCACACCGTGATCGGGTGGGACCTCTTCAACGAGGCTTACAACAGTCTGGGTACCGACGGCGGCCTCCCGAGACCGCCGCATTCCGATCCGGTAAGCCCGAACTACCCGCGGGCCGTCGTGCACGACTTTCTACGCGATCTCTATCAGGCGGCCAAGCGAGGTGCCCCTGGCGCCTTGCTCACCGTCTCCGACACCACCGAGATCTACTGGCACAATCCGCCAAACCTCCGGATCTACGACGGCGTCCTCGACTACTACGACATCCACGTCTACGACGACCGGCCCGTCTATCCGAACTGGCGGGCGCTGCTGAACAAGCCCTACATCGTGGGCGAGGCCGGCGCCGCCACCGATGGCCAGCACTTCGAGGATCAGCACCTGAATCCTCCCGTATTGAGGTACCTGCTCGATGAGGCGGCCGCTCATGGTGTCAGTGCCGTGCTCGCCCACGGCAACCTGCTCTCCAACAACGGCGACTTGACCCCGAGCGGTCAGGTCATCGCCCAATTCATGGCCCGAAGCGGCCAGACACCGCGCACCGGCTGACATGAACGTGGCGCCGCTCGCAGGCCGGCAACCGGTCGACTCGGGGGCCGGCGAAGCCCTGGTCGAGCTACCTCTGAATTCGCCGCTCTGGCTCGACTTCCTGGCCTCCCGGCCAGAAGCGACCCCCTTTCACCACCCCGCGTGGTCGGGCACGCTGGCGGCCTGCTATGGCTACGTGCCAGGCGTCCTGGCGCTGACCGCCGGCGGGCGGGTGGTTGCTGGTCTGCCCGTGCTGGCGGTCCGAAGACCGCTGTCGCGGCCACGGGCGATCTCGCTGCCCTTCACCGACTATCTCCCGGTACTTGCGGCCGGCGAGGAGTGGCGGTCCCGGCTGGTGGCCGAGGCCGTGACCTGGTCGACGGCCAACAGGATGCCGCTCGAGGTCCGTGGCGACCTGGGCGTTGACGCGGGCGCGATGCCGGGCGTGGTGCGACACGCACAGGCGGTGCGCCACGTCGTCACGCTGTCGGCCGACCCCAAGAGCCTGCTGCCGCGCCTCCACCGCCGGGCTCGGCGGGGCCTGAACCGGCTTGGTCGAGGGCCGCTGCAGGCTCGGGTGGATGCTTCCGAGGAAGCCCTTAGCGACTTCTACCGGCTCCACCTCCGGACCCGGCGCCGGCTCGGCGTCCCCGTTCAGCCGCGGCGTTTCTTCGACCTCCTTTGGGAGCGGATGCTCGGCCGCGGCCTTGGCTTCTGCGTAACCGCGCTCCTCGACTCCAAGCCCGTCGCGGCGGCCGTCTTTCTCGATTGGAACGGAACGCTGATCTACAAATACGGCGCCTCCGAGCCCGAGTACTGGGGCCTGTTTCCCAATCACCTCCTGTTCTGGACCGCGATCCAGCGCGGCTGCGAGGAAGGGGCGGCGACGCTCGATCTGGGACGGAGCGACCTCCATCACGAAGGCCTGCGGACCTTCAAGTCCGAATGGGGCGCCGAACTGCCCCTGGTCACCTCAGGAATCGGCATGCCACCTCAGGTCCGGCCGGCGGGCTCGTTGGAGCGTCTCATGACGGCCGCCATCCGGCACTCGCCCACGCCCGTCTGCCGCGCGGTTGGGGAGCTTTTCTACCGGTACTTCCCGTGAGAGAACTGTTCGCGGCGAATACCCCAGCGCGCTTTTGGAAGCTGCTCCCGGATCCCGGCGAAGAGTATTGGGAGCGGGCTGTCGCGCGCTCGGCCTGGGTGCTGCCCGCCCCGGTTCAGGCGGGCTTGAAGGGCGGTGGGGACCTCGCCGAGCTGGTGCTCGGCGAAGGCCAGTTCGGGCCCCGGCACTGGGAGCTCGGCTCTGCCAAACGCGTCTACTACCGTCTCAAGCCGGCGCTCCCGCGGCCGCTGACCCGCAGTCTGCGCCGGTTACACGGCCGCCTGGCGCGGCCGTCGGAAGGTCTCGCCTGGCCCGTCGAGGAACGGTTCGTCCGCTTCCAGGCCGGCGTTGTGCGCCACGTGCTTGACGAGCTGGAAGTAGCCGGCGCCGCCTTTCTCGACTTCTGGCCGCGGGGAGCTCCGTTCGCACTCGTGCTCACCCACGACGTGGAGACGGACCGCGGCCAGAAGTTTGCGGGCGCGGTCGCCGACCTCGAGGAGGCGATGGGCTTTCGCTCCTCGTTCAACCTGGTGGCCAGCCGGTACCCACTCGACTTCGGCCTGATCGAAGACCTGGTCGGTCGCGGCTTCGAGGTCGGCGTCCACGGCCTCTACCACGATGGCCGCCTGTTCAGCTCGCGGGGGGAGTTCTCACGGCGCGCCCGGTTGATCAACGAGCGGCTCCGCGAGCTCGGCGCCTGCGGCTTCCGCTCCCCGCTCACCCACCGCCATCCCGAGTGGATGCAGGAGCTCGCGATCGAGTACGACTCCTCCTTCTTCGACACCGATCCCTACGAGCCGATTCCGGGAGGGACCATGAGCATCTGGCCCTTCCAGCTGGGCGCCTTTATCGAGCTCCCATGCACGCTGGTCCAGGACCACACCCTTCGAGTGGTGCTTGGTGAACGCACCACCCGTATCTGGCTGAAGAAGCTGGAGTTCATCGCGGACGCGCGCGGCATGGCCCTGCTCACCACGCATCCCGATTACCTCCGAGAACCAACCACGCTCGACCTCTATCGCGACTTCCTGACCGAGCTCGGCGGCCGGCGCGACTACTGGCAAGCGCTGCCGCGTGAGGTCGCTCGCTGGTGGCGAGCCCGAGCTTGGGCCAGCGCGCCCGACGAGCTGGCGGACGCCGTCGTCGGGCACCTGACGGCGGCTCATCCATTCGCCTATCCGATCGCCGCCTGAGGGTCTCCGGAATGTCCCAGTGGCGTCCCGGTTGCCCATTCCCAGTCCCCGTGGGCGACTCCTAGGCTCGAGCCGTGTGGGCGGTGCGCAACCCAAGCCACGTCCGCCCGGCAGTGACTCCTGCGCCGGGCTTGGCGGTCCAGCTACGGCGCAAACGAATCCTCGACCTCGCGATCGCTGTGCCGCTGACCGTCCTCTTGCTCCCCTTGATGCTGGTGCTGGCGGTGGTCATCCACCTGGACAGCCCCGGCCCAGCGTTGTTCCGCCAGAGCCGAGTCGGGCTCGACGGCCGGCTCTTCGACATGTGGAAGTTCCGCTCCATGCAGGCGTCAGCGCCGGACGCTCTGCACCGAGCCGCCGCCGGCATCTGGTTCTCAGGCGCACTGCCGGCCCCCACCGGATACAAGCTCGTAGACGATCCCCGCATCACGCGCGTCGGCCGCCTGATCCGGGGAACGAGCCTGGACGAGCTGCCTCAGCTGTTCAACGTGCTGCGCGGCGAGATGAGCCTGGTCGGACCGCGCCCCGCGATCCCCTACGAGCTGGACTTCTATGCGCCCTGGCACTACCAGCGGCAGAGGACACGGCCTGGAATGACCGGACTTTGGCAGATCAGCGGCCGGGACCGGCTGCCGGCTAGCAAGATGATGGAGCTGGACGCCCGCTACGTCCGCCAATGGTCGCTTCGACAGGACCTGTGGATCCTGCTCCATACGCCTCCGGCCCTTTTCGGCCACTACGCGGAGCTGAACCATGAACCGTAACCGTCGAAGCTGGACCCTGAGCGGGGCCCTTAGGCACCACGCCGCCATCCTCGTCCTGGTCATCGCGCTTGCCCTCGCTGGTGCGGGCGCCGCCATCGTCACCCGGCCACCGATTTATCAGGGTTCGGCGCTGCTCTTCCTTAACACACGGTCCACTTCATCTCAGGGCTTCGACGTCGCCCTGCAGACCAGCCAGATGCTGAGCGCCCACTACGTCCAGATCGCGACGACGCGACCGATCCTGGAACAGGCGTGTGCGACCTACAAGAGGACTTACGGACGCTCGTGCGCGCCCGACGGCCTCGCCTCTCACGTGTCGGCCAACACCGTGAAGGGGACGACCATCATCGCCGTCAATGCCCAGGCCGCCGATCCCCAGACCGCCGCGGGACTGGCCAACAGCATCGCTGACGCCGTTGTCACACAGAGCCAGGCCGAGAACGACGCCATGGTCAAATCAACCGCTGACTATCTGAGCTCCGAGCTCAAGCAGCTGAACGGCCAGATCGCGAGCCGGCAGGCCGTGATCGCGCAGTACATCAACGACCCGACACCGAACGGCCGCGCCCAGACAGCCCAGGCCCAATCCGAGCTGACGCTTCTGCAAGGCCAATACTCCAGCGTTTACCAGAAACAGCAGGACCTGGCGTTGAGCCAGAACGAGCTCAAGGGAAGCCTCTCAGTGTTCCAGCCGGCGACACCTCCGGTACGCCCCGCTGACCCCGACCCCGTTCTCTACCTGTCGGCCGCCCTCGTCGGCGGGATCATCCTCGGAGTCCTGATCGTCGTCCTGCGCGAGCGTTTCGACGATCGCATCTTCACCGTGGACGACCTGGTCGAGGCCACCGGCACCCCGCTCGGACTGTCCGTACCGACCAAAGCGCTGGCGGCCGACCCGGCTCAGCAGGTCCGCCACTACGCGCTGGCCAGCGCCTATCTCCAGGCCCGGCGCCCAGACCTGCGCTGCCTGGTGGTCGCCGCCGCCTCGGCCCGTGACCGCGCCCGCCCTGTGGCCATGGGCATCGGAGGGGTGGCGGCGCGGGCGGGCAAGCGCGTGCTGGTGGTGGCCGCCGAAGAGCCAGGAGTCGACGGGCGCTCGCGGGCGCAAAGTCCCTCGAGCAGCAACGGGAACGGGTACCAGGACTTCAAGGCAGGGGCCGGGCGCGGCCACAGCCGGCGCGGGGCGCCGGAGACGGGCGCCAACATCCTCGCCGTGCCGGCCGAAAGCGCCACCGACGAACTGCTGGCGGCGAGGTCCGACGACCAGGACCTGGTCATTGTCGCCGCCGCTGCGCCCCACGTCGACGGCACCGGGATCTATCTGGCGCGTGAAGCCCAGTTGGCGGTGCTGGTCGCCACCGCCCGCTCGACCACGTTCCGCGAGGCTCAGCGCTCGGCGGACGCACTTCGCCGGGCCGGAGTCGAGATCGTCGCCTCTGTGCTGATCGGCGGTGGCCCTCCGCAAACCAGATCTGTGGAACGGTTCCACGAGGAGCTGCTGATAGCGAACCCGCGCGCGGCACAGCCGGTTGAAGAGGGCTCGGCCGGACGAACAGCGTGATCACCGGCGGCTGATCGGGTGATGAGCGCCGTCCCTCTCCTGGCAGCGGCGGCCGCTGCGGCCCTGTCGCTGCTTTGGGTCGCCATGCGGCGCCCGCCGCTCGCTCTCGCCCTGATGATGCTGCTGGTCCCGCTGACGACCGGCCTCTCCCGCGGCGCCCTGATTCCGTTGTTGAAGCCGAGTGAGGCAATTCTTGCCGTGGTCGCAGCGGGCGTCATTCTTCGCCGGCTGCGAGAACCGGGGGGCCAGGAGCTGAACTGGGTCGACATCTCGGTTGCGCTTTTTGCCACCGTCGGCGTGGCCGTCCCGGCCTTCGTCCTCCTCTTCGAGCACATCAGTGCCGGCGTCGACGACTGGCGTGTGATCCTGGCGCCGGTCCAGCTCCTGGCCGTCTACGCACTCTTTGCACGAACCAGGTTTAGCGACGGCGATCTCCGCCTTATACTCGGAGCTTCGCTGCTCGGCGGCGCCATCGTCGGCGTCGTCGCCGTCGCCGAACTAGCCAACGTACCGGGCGTACGCGCGGCCCTGGACCCGTACTACGCGACCGAGCAGTTGAACGCGGACGGCTCGTACCGTCCTGCCTCTCTAGTCGGCCACTACAGCGCGGTCGGCGGTCTGTGCCTGCTCAACTTCATTCTCGCGGCGGCTCTGGCCGGCGCCCGCCGGTCAGCCTTCGGAGCGCCGGCACTGGCGGCGTTCATGCTGGCCAACGTTATGGGGATCATCGCCAGCGAGACCCTGGCTCCCTTCCTGCTGCTGCCGCTGGCCGCTCTCGGCGTGGCACTGCTCTACCGGCGGATCGCGCGCGAGATGCTCGTGGTGGTGGCGGCGCTCGGCGCCAGTTTGATCGTGCTTTGGCAAGGCGTCAGCAGCCGGCTGGCCGAGCAGGGACTGCTGTCAGGTGGTGAGCTGACGATCGCGCTCCCGCAGACGATGCAGCACCGAGTCGAGTTGTGGAACGAGTTCATTCTGCCGGCGCTCCGCGACCACGCCTGGCTCGGCACCGCGACTCTGCTGCCCGGCTTTGTTCCCCAGCCGCTGACCAACTTCGTCGACAGCGAGTACCTGTGGGCGGGCTTTCGGGCGGGCATTCCCGGCATCGTCACGCTGGTGTTGATGCTAGGGGTGATCGCCTGGACGGGCTTGTCCCTGCGCCGAGCTGACGACTCCTGGCTGCGGGCGATCGGTCCCAGCGCCGGCATCTCGGCCATCGCTTTGATGCTGATAGGGGTGACGGCGCAGTACCTGACATTCGGCGGCATCGTTCAGCAGTTCGGGATGCTGGTCGGGCTCCTGACGTCGCTCTCTATGAGCCGGCGTATCGCGCAGCGTGAGCCCGAAGCCGCGCCGGCTCTGCAAAGGCCGCTCCCACCGCCGCGGTTCGCGGCCTCAACCCCGCGTCCTCAGGCGCGATGAAAACCACCCTGCTGGTGATCTCGTGGGCGCGCTACCAGCCGCGATCGGTGGGGCTCGCTCGGGAGCTGGCCGGCGAGGTCTGCTTCATCCACCACGAGCGCCTTGCCCGCCACGGCGGGCTGTCCACGCCCGTCAGATATCTCCTCTCCTCTGTGACCACCTGGCGGTTGCTCGCGAGCCGCCGTCCCGAAGAAGTCATCGTCATCACGCCGCCGGTGTTCGCGCCGCTGGTGGCGTACGCCTGGTGCCGGCTGCACCGGCGGCTGCTCTACGTGGACTGCCACACCGACGTCTTCGACCCCACCTCGGTCTGGCGCTGGACGCAGCCGATCCACCGCTGGCTGCTGCCGCGAGCCGCGGCTGTCTTCGTCCATACGGAAGCCGCGGTCGAGCGCGTGCTGAGCTGGGGCGCCAGGGGGATGCTGGTACCTGACGACGTGCCTTCTGCCGAAGAGGCCACAGCCCGCTCTCCGACGCCGGGCACGACGGTCGTGGTCGCCGGCAGCCTGGACGACAACGAGCCGGTGGCGGAAACGCTGGCGGCCGCCGCACTCCTACCCAATTACCGCTTCCGGTTCACCGGCGATCCCCGCCACCTGCCGCGGGCCCTGATCGAGCAGGCGCCGGCCAACGTCGTCTGGACCGGCTACCTTGCCTATCCCCAGTTCCTGGGCGAGCTCCTGGCGGCGGACGCGGTGGCCGTCTTCAGCACCGAGCCGGGGATCATGAATCGGGCGGCTTTCGAAGCGGTGGGCCTCGGTAAGGCGCTGGTGCTCAGCGACTTCCCCGGGCTGCGCTCGCGCTTCGGCGCCGCCGCCCTGTTTGCGCCCAACCAGCCCGCAATCATGGCCCGCGCGCTGGAGTCGGCCGTGAGCCGGCGATCGGAGCTCGAGAAGCTCAGCGCCAAGCTGTCGAAGACGCTTACCGCCCAGCGGCACCAGGCGCTGGCCGGCCTCCTCAGCCTGTCGACCCCAGGCGCCCGCACCGGCGCGTCCAGCGAGAGGAAGACGCGACCTGCGCGTTGACGATCCCCATGAGCCGGGGGGACAAGAGTCCCAGCGCGCCCGGTCGTACGTTCTATTGCTTTCACAACCGCCCAGGGCGAGGATCGCCGGACGGATAGCGAGGCTGCGTGAACGGTCCCGGCGCGGCCCCCCGGGACCGGCAGGCCGGCTGGGTGGAGGTCGATCACGCTGCCCACGACCAACTTCCGGGTTCCCTGTCAGCTACTGAAAAGCCGTGAGAGCCATGAAAAAGACCGAACACAAGACGACGTTCCAACCCGGCGACCCGAGGCGGCGCCTGGAGACTGCCGCCGCTCGCCTGGAGACGATGGCCAGCACGCTCGGCGTCGGCCGGCGATCGTCGATCAAGGACGCCATCGGCAGCGGTGCGCTCCTCGACGGGGAGAGCACGGATTTCGCCGCCGCGATGACCGAGCAGCTGACCGATGAAGCCCTGGAGGGTTTCGTCGCCGTCCGCCTGAACCAGATCGAGCACGCGCTCGAGCGGGTGCGCTCAGGCGGCTACGGAATGTGTGAGGACTGCGGTCAGCCGATCGCTCCGGAGAGGCTCGAATGGCAGCCGGAGGCGACGCGCTGCGTCGGCTGTCAGGCCGTCCGCGACCGCCGCGCTGGTGCCCGCTGAGCGGCGCGGCAGCGGCACCGGAATGTATTCGACGCACAAGGACCGCACTCGATTCGTACAGGTCAGCGAAGCCGGCATGGGCAAATGACTCATGGCTCCGGTTCTGTTACCTCAACCCAGCCGCCAGCGCCGGTGTCTACCATGCCCGAGTCCCGGACGAGTCTCAGGCAGCCTGCATGATCAGTGCCAACTTTTGGGAGAGGAAATAAGCGCATGGAAGCCGTAGCACGACAGCCCCGATCGCGGACCCGTCACAACCCGGACTCCGCGGTCATCCACGTCGACCACCTGATGGTCGGGACCAAGGTCGGCGATCACCTGACGGTGCGCTGCCCTGAGTGTGGGCGGGCGGCGATCGAGCGCCCGACCGGGTGGCGCGGAATGATCGAGTATCACCACTCCTACGCGCTCAGCGGAGAGCTACTCGGTCCCAAGCACTACGCGGTCGCTCACGGGTAGTGAGGGGCTTCCGCCGCAGTCCGACGAGCACGCAAGTGTTCGCAGCCACACTGGTCCGAGCCGAAGTCCCCCTACGGCGCCTGAGCAACGCGATCGGCATCACTCAGGGCGAATCGGAACTTCCGCCGCAGTCCGACGAGCACACGAGCGACTGCAGCCACAGCGGTCCGAGCCGAAGCCCCGTACGGGACCGTATTTGAATCCGGGCCTGAAATGCAAGTTGGTGGCACAAATTTTGCGACTCCCGGGCCTTCCGAATAGGACCCGGATCAGTCCTCGTAAGCGGTCGCGGCTTCCTTCAATGCGCACGCCGCCGAACAGTAGGTGACCCCGCCAGAGATCACGCCCAGGCCGTCGTTTTCAGTCCACTCTTCGCGTGGCCGTCCGCAGTTAGGACAGGTCTCCGGTACTTCCAGGTCGACAGCGGTCATGCCCCCAACCTAGCACCGACGCGCTCTCCGGGTCAGTGGGGGCGTCACTTGTAGCTTCCCCGAGGGGGCCGCATTCAGGCCGGCGCGATTACCTCGACCTCGTTGCCGTCGGGGTCGTCTACGTAGAACGTCCGCACACCCGGAAGCACGGGATGCTGCCCGCCCCGGACCTCCAGCCCGGCCTCGTGGCAGCGCCGGGCCAGCTCGTCGTAGCGAGCGGCGTCAACGTTGAAAGCCAGGTGGTGCAGCGTTCGCCGGGGCTTGTCGGAGGGAAAGGCACCGCCGGGGTCTGGGTGCGGCACGAGCACGATCATCTCCGGGACGGGTCCCTCCCCGGGGCCCGCCTTGAGGAAGCGGTTGGGAAGCTCAGGTGGGCTGATCAGCTCCAGGCCGAAGAGGTCGCGATAAAAGCCGAGAGCTCGCTCCATGTCGTGCACCCAGAGCACGATCTCGGCCAGGTGGAGCACAGGGCCGGCGGCACGTGAGGTTGGTGGGACGCTCATGCCACCTGCGCCATGACCTCGAGGTTCTCAGCGCGGACCCGGGGTGGCACCGAACAGCCGGGAGCGACGATCAGGCCCTTGCCGCCAGTCTCCCGCTCCGCCGCTTCGACCTCGCGTTTAATGGCCTCCGCGGGCCCACGCAGGAGCGTCGTCCGCTGGGATACCCCGCCCATTACGGCCTTGCCCGGAAGCATCCTCTGTCCCTCCGCCAGCGAAGGGTTACCGGCCTGGTCGGCAGCCCAGCTGACGGCCTGTACGGGCAGCCGGCGAGCCACGTCGAGGTTGATCCGCGAGCCGCAAACGTGCAAGACGTTGAACCAGGCGGCGGCCGGCAAGGAGTCGATGATCCGCTGGTCGAGCGGGAAGAGCAGGTTGTCGTAAACGTCGACGGGCATGACGCTGGCCGAGGCATAGCCGGAGATGGCATAGAAGACGCCGGCGGCGCCGGCTTCCACGGAGCGCTGCGAGAAGTCGATCAGGGCGTCTCCAATGCGCTCGAGAGCCGGCAGGACCACCTCTGGATGCTGCCGCAGCTCACGGACGACCCGTCGCTTGTCCCGTCCAACGAGATAGCCGCCGACCGTGATCGGCGAGAACACGGTCTGAATCACCGGCACCCGGTCGCCCAGCTCACGGCAGACGATCGCGATCGATTCGACCTGGTCGTCGAGCGCCTTCGGGTCGACCAGCCGAAGCGTCTCCCAGTCCGCCGCTGATTCGACGGCCTGGCTGACCAGCGGACCGCTCCGAAACGGGTGATTGGAAGGCGTGTAGCGGTTCCCAAAGGCCTCGGCAAAGGAGCTGGCTCGGGGCTGGAACTTGACGTAGTCCCATCCGAACCGGCGGGCCCGCTCCACCGTCACCCGCGCCAGCGCTTCCGGCGACCACTCCTCTCGATAGGTGTGCCCCCAGGCGCCGACTGGGGGGTGGTCGGGCCTCTCACCGGCCAGTGCGGCTTCGACCCGGGCCCTGGAGTCCACGGGCCGATGCTACTGCGGCGAGCGGCGCCTGTCGGCGCTCAGCAGCCGATGAAGCCTAGAACTTGGTCCAGTCGCGCGCGGTCGAGGCCGCGCACGATCCGCTTGTGGTCGATCACGATCAGCGGCGTCACCTGGCCGTCGTAGTCCTCCCACTCGGCCCGCGCGTTCGCATCGCCATCTACCGCCAGCTCGCGGAAGCTCACCCCCATCCGCGCGAGGTAGTCGCGCATGACGGCCGATTCGGTACAGCCCCGCTTGGAATAGATGACAACGTCCATGTATGGATTCGACAAGGATCTATAGAGAGAAGTCAATAGCCGAAGCTGCTTTATCAAAACAACCGATGGATCCCATAGACGGCGCCCGCGTACACAGGGGGCATAACCTAAGAGCCGTGGACATCGCCCCAGCAGCCGAGCGCTTACGCGCTGCGGCCGAGGCGCACCCTCTGAGGCTCCCCGTCCGCCGGCGCGTCGACGAGCGTCACCACGCCATCAGCGAAGACGGCCTCTCGGTCTGGTTCACGATCCAGGTCTCGCCTCACGCCCGGATCTACGACGTGGTCTTCGAGCGAGCGGACAGCATGCCCGAAGATGAGGAGTGCCACGACTGGCTGCGGCTGTTGTTGCCGGGACGGGAGGCAACCGAGGCGCCGGGCATCCCCGGCTCGACAACGCGACGCTTCGAGTCCTTCGACCGCGACGCGGTGGAGGCGCCAAGCGCGTGACCCTCCCGGCCAGCGTGCTCTCTGCCCTCCGCCGCATCGTCGGCGATCAGCATGTCATCGCCGATCACGACGACCTGGTGATCTTCGAGCGCGACGGATCGATCGCGGGCGCTCTGCCCGACGCCATCGTTCTGCCGGGCAGCCGCGACGAGGTGGCCGAGGTGGTGCGCCTGGCGGCGGCCAATCACATCCCGATCGTCCCTCGTGGAGCGGGCACCGGCCTCTCGGGCGGCGCGGTAACACTCCACGGCGGGATCGCCCTCCAGGTGTCGCGCATGCGCCGCATCGTCGAGATCGACCCCGTCCGGCGTACCGCCACTGTGGAGCCGGGGGTGGTCAACAAAGACCTCCAGCAGGCGGCCGCCAAGCATCGCCTGTTCTACGCCCCCGACCCCTCTTCGCAGAACGCCTGCACCATCGGTGGCAACGCCGCTGAGAATTCTGGCGGCCCTCACTGCCTCTACTACGGCGTGACCACCAACCATGTGGTCGGCATGGAGGTCGTCTTCGCCGACGGGAGCAGTGCCTGGGTGGGCAGCGACGCGCCCGACCGGGTTGGCCTCGACCTACTCGGCGTCCTGGTTGGCTCGGAGGGCACGCTCTGCACGATCACGAAGATCAAAGTCAGGCTGCTCCCACTTCCCGACAGCGTCGTGACCCTGATGGCGGCCTTTCCGACCATTGAGACCGCCAGCCTCGCGGTCTCCGCCGTGATCGGCCACCAGATCGTCCCAGCCGCGCTGGAAATGATGGACCAGGTCACCATCGGCGCGGTCGAGGCGCACTACAAGGCCGGCTACCCGACGGATGCCGGCGCCGTGCTCCTGGTCGAGGTCGACGGGATCGAGGAGATGACGTCGGAGCTCTCGGAGGCCGTGCGCAAGGTGCTCGAGACCAACGAGGCGTTCAGCGTTCGTGTCGCCGCCGATGCCGCCGAGCGCGAGCTGCTGTGGGCGGGTCGCAAGGGGGCGATCGGCGCTCTCGGCCGGATCCGGCCGAACTACTATCTGCACGACGGGGTGGTGCCACGCACCCGCCTGCCGGACGTGCTCCGGCGCGTCGCCGAGGTGGGCGACCACTACCGGCTGCCAGTCGCCAACGTCTTTCACGCCGGCGACGGCAACCTGCACCCGAACATCCTCTTCGACCTCCGCGACAAGGAGGAGCTAGGGCGCGTCGGGAACGCCGGCGAGGAGATGCTGAAAGCGGTCGTCGAGCTCGGGGGAACGCTCTCCGGTGAGCACGGGATCGGGATCGAGAAGAACGCCTTCATGCCCTGGATCTATTCGCCACAGGACCTGGAAGCGATGCACCGCGTGAAGGGCGTTCTCGACCCCGACGGACTGCTCAATCCGGGCAAGATATTTCCCGACCCCGACCGGCCGGCGCTCAAGCTGCGGGGTCGGATCGGGGTGGCTGCCGAAGCGCGGTGGTGGTAGCGGTCGACGGGGTCTCGCCGGCAAAGACCGAGCGGCCGGAAACCGAGAAGGAGGTGGCCCGTCTCCTTCGCGACGCGACCAAGTCCGGCCAGGCGGTGATCCCGATCGGCGGCGGCCGGCTGCTCGGGATGGGCAACCGGCCGGAGCGCTTCGATATCGCGCTCGACATGACCGGGCTTGATCAGGTGGTCGAGCGGAGCGAGCACGACATGACGGTGTCGGTCCAGGCCGGCGTCCGGCTCGACGACCTCAACAAGCTGCTCGGCGAGACCGGCCAGCACCTTCCTCTCGACCCCTTCGGCGGACCGGGGCACACGATCGGCGGCCTGCTGGCGACCGGCCTCTCGGGACCGCTGAGGCTGCGCTACGGCTCACCGCGCGACTTCCTGATCGGGCTCCGTGTCGCCCTCCCCGACGGCACACTCGCCTCCTCCGGCGGCCGCGTCGTCAAGAACGTCAGCGGCTACGACCTGAACAAGCTGCACTTCGGAGCCCTGGGCTCGCTCGGGGTGATCGTGGCCGCCTCATTCAAGGTCTTCCCGCAGCCTCTCCATGAAGTGACGCTGGAGGCGCGTTCGCAGACGCCGGAGGCCGATGTCGAGAAGGCACAGTGGCTCCGCATGACTCCTCATGCGCTGGAGGTCTCGTCCGCCGGTCGGGTGCTGGCCCGGATCGCCGGCAGCGAGGCGGCGGTGAAGCGGATCGCGGCTGAGCTGGGTTGGCCGGAGGCCGAGCCCGACGTCTGGGAGAGGCTTTCCAGCCAGGCCTCGGACCGCTGGGCCAGGGTCGCGGTGCCGCCCGGCGCCCTGCGCGACGTCATTCGGGCCCTGCCCGAAAGCGCCGGCTGGTGGGCGTCACCGGCCGTCGGCACGCTGCACTGGTTCGACTTCCAGTCCGAGGCGGTAGCGGGTGTTCGCCAGGTCGCCGAGGCCGCCGGGGGCTCGCTGGTGGTCATCGCCGCCCCGGCGGAGCTCAAGGAGAGGCTGGATGCCTGGGGTACGCCCCCAGCTACGCTGGAAGTGATGAGGCGGATCCGCGACGCCTTCGACCCCAAACGAACCCTCTCGCCGGGGCGCTACATCGTATGAGCGTGCTCGACATCCGCGACGCGCGTACCTGGGGCGCGGGGCCGGACGCGCCCAGCGACGACGACCTCGCCACATGCGTCCACTGCGGCCTCTGCCTCAACTACTGCCCGACCTTCCGGGTGACCGGCCTGGAGACGGAATCGCCCCGCGGCCGCATCTACCTGATGACAGAGTGGAAGCGCGGCAACCTGCCATTCACCGAGGAGCTGACGCGGCACATCGACCTCTGCCTCGGCTGCCGGACATGCGAGGCCGTCTGCCCCTCGGGGGTGCCCTACGGCCGGATCATCGAGCACGGCCGAGCCGAGGTCGAGCGCATGCGGCGACGCTCGGTCGACCGCCCCAAGCTGGTGCGGGACACCGCCCGCGTGATCATGCGCCAGCTCCTGCCCCATCAGGGACGCCTGCGCGCCGCGGGCGCCTTCACCCGCGCCGCTCAGACGCTGCGGCTCACCGGCGTCGTGCGCCAGGGCCGATACCTGCCCAGGCTCCGGGGCTCCTGGAGGCCACCGGCGAGTGGGGTCGCGCCCGCCATCGGCGAACGGCGCTATCGGGTCGCCTTTCTCAACGGCTGCGTGATGCCGGTCATGTTCCGGGATTCGATGGCGGACAGCGTCCGGCTGCTCCAGCTGGCGGGCTGCGAAGTCTGGTTCGCCCCTGGACAGACCTGCTGCGGCGCCCTATTCGCCCACAACGGCGATCTTGAGGAGGCGCGGCGACTGCGCGAGATCAACCAGCAGGCGTTCGGGATGGAGAATTTCGACTACCTGGTCACAAACTCGGCCGGCTGTGGCTCGCACCTCAAGGACTTCTATTCAAATCTTGGCTCACGGGTTCGCGACCTCTCCGAGCTTCTGCGCGAGATCGAACTGCCCGAACCGCGGCGCGAAGTCAAGCTGCGAGTGACCTACCAGGACGCCTGCCACCTCGTGCACGCGCAACGGATCCGCAAGCAGCCGCGCGACCTCATTCGTGCCCTGCCCGGTGTCGAGCTGGTGGAGATGGATCACGCCGACATCTGCTGCGGGTCGGCCGGCATCTACAACGCTATCGAGCCGCCGATGTCGCGGGAGATCCTGACCGAGAAGATGGAAGACCTGCTCTCGACGGGCGCCGACGTCGTGGTCACCGCCAACCCAGGCTGCCAGATGCAGCTCGAGGCCGGACTCCGCGAGAGAGGTTCTCAGATGCGGGTCTGGCACCTCGCGGAGCTGATCGCCCGGGCGTATTAGCGCCAGCCTCGGATGAGTCGAGGCCCCCCTCCGTCGCCGTCAACGCGCCTGCTCGTCAGGTGTGCCCTCTTTAAAAAGGCGCGACACCTCTCGGTCTAGCGGCGAGGAGACTTTCTTTTAGCCGCGCTTCTTGAGAGCTGGGAGGACCTGCGTTTTGGCCGTCGCGTCCGGCGCCCCCTCGATGCGCGCGACCGCGACGGTCACATTGTCCGGCGCGCCCAGCTCCCGGCAGCGGTCGATGACCCGCTTGATCCCCGCCTCCAGGTCCTTCCCGTGAAGCAGCTTCCACATCTCCTCGACGGACACCCCAGCAGTCTCCACGCCGTCGCTGCAGAGCACGATGGTGTCGCCCGGCTCGAGCTTGAACATGTCGCTGAAAGCAGGTATGTGGTCCCAGACCCCGATCGCTCGGGTCAAGCGGTGCTTCATCGGGTGGTCCCTGGCCTCCTCGGGCGTGATCAGCCCGAGGCGTACCTGCTCCGCCGGCCACGAGTGGTCCTGAGAGAGCAAGCGCGGCTTCCCATCCCGGAACAGGTAGGCAGGACTGTCGCCGACGTTGACCAAGCCCAACCGGCTGCCCTCGATGGCGACGGCGACCAGTGTGCTGCCCATCCCGCTCCACGCCGGGTTCCGCTGCGAGGCATCGTGCACCGCGGCATTGGTCTCCTCGCTCGCCTTCTTCAGCCGGTCCGGATCGGCACCGTCTCGCGAGGCGCCATCGCTCTCTAGGACGCTGACGAACGTCTCCACGGCGATGCTGCTGGCCAGGTGGCCGGCCGCATGCCCGCCCATGCCGTCGCAGACGACCACGAGCGCATCCAGCCCGGCGCGGTTGCGCGCCACGATGACCGAATCCTCGTTCTCCGACCGCTGAAGCCCGGGATCCGTCCCGTAGGCGGTCCGGATCTTCACAAGAGCTCGCTGCTGGTCAAAGCACGTTGAAGGCGACCACGTTCTGGCCGATTCTGATCTCGTCCTGGTCCTTGAGCTCCTTCTCCTGGATCGGCTCACCGTTTACGAGCGTTCCATTCGTAGAGCCCAGGTCGACCAGGAACCAGGCCTCGCCCCGCTTCTCGAGGCGGGCGTGGTGACCGGACGTCGCGGGGTCGCGCAGGATGAGGTCGTTGTCGGGCGAGCGGCCGATGCGGAGCGGTTGGTCCGTGACCCGGAAGGTGTGCCCGGTATCGGGCCCGCCTTGAATCCGCAGTTCGGCGGCCGAAGTCGGCGCGGGCGCTGCAAACCCGCCGGGCTGACCCATGATCAATGTGTCGCCAATTCCGCCTGACGAGTGGGCCGGCGCGCCTTCGGGCGCCGGTTCTGATGGGGCGGACGGCGGCTCCGGCGGTTCCGCCGGTTCCGGCGCCGGGGCGTGCCAGGCCGGCATGACGGACGTTGCCTCATGCTCCGCGCTGCCCGGCGCCGGCTGCGCCCACTGAGTCGGCGGAGCGGCCTCGGACGTCGTTTCGGGTGCAGCCGGCGGCTCCGGCGCCGGTGGTGCTGCGGGGGCTTCCCAGGCGGAAGTCGGAGCTTCCCAGGCCGGCGGCGCCGGCTGTGAGGGAGCGGCCGCCTCTGGAGCCGACGACTGCGGTGGCGCCGGCTCGGCGGACGGCGGCTCCGGCACCAGCTCGGCTGAAGGAGCCGGGAGCTCCGGAGGCGGCACGGCCTCGGCGGCTGGAGCGCTTTCCTCCGGTGCGGGCGGCGCTGCCGGCGCCGGTGGCTCCACGGGTGGGGACCAGCCCGAGAGCGGCGCCGCCGGCGGTTCCTGGCGCTCGCCCGCCGCAGGCGCGGCAGGCGCCGCCCAGGGCGCCGAAGAGGGAGGTTCGCTGGCCGGGGCTTCTGGTGTCGCCAGCGGTTCGGGAGGCGCGGGCGGCGCCCAGCCCGCCGGCTCGTCGGGAGCCGCCGGGATGCCTAAATCAGACGGACGCTCCTCAGCGGGCGCGCGCGTCCCCCAAGCGGCAGGCGGCTCTTCGGCAGGCGCCGTTGAGGCGTCGGGAACCGCGGGCGTTTCTCGCGTCACCGCCGGTTCGGCGGGCGCCGCCCAGGCGGCCGGCGGCGGCGGCGCGGGAGTCTCAGGGGCCGGTGGCTGCCAGGCCGGCGCTGCGGGCGCCTCGGGTTGAGGTGCTGGGCTCCAGGCTGTGGGCGCCTCCCATGCTGGAGGTGCCGGTTCCGACGCGGGCGGTGAGGGCTGCGCCGGTGCGCTCGGCACGGCTTCGCCCCAGGACGGGGCGGCCGGCGCAGCCGGCGGGGCCGCGTCTGCCCAAGAGGGGCTTGAAGACGGCGGTGAAGGGGGCGCGGGCGGTTCGGGGGTCGCGGGAGCGCCCCAGGCCGGAGCGGGCGATTCAGCGGATCCCCATGAAGGAGGTGAAGCGGGCGCCGGTGGCGCGGGCTCTGCCGGCGGTGCGCCCCAGCTGGGCGCGGGCGGGGCTGCCGGTGCGGGCTCCGAAGGCGGCCCCCAGGCGGGGGCGGCCGGGGGCTCCGCAACCGGGCTGGTTGGACTCTCCCAGGGCGCGGGTGCGGCTTGCTGCGGTTCGGCGGCGGGAGCGCCCCAAGCGGGGGCGGCCGGCTCCGGCGTTGGCGGCATGGTCGCCGGCGCTGGGTCGGCGGAGCCCCAAGAAGGTTGAGAAGAAGGCTGGGAAGAAGGCATAGCAGAGGGCGCGGCGGGCGGAGCGGCCGGCTCGGCCGCCGGGGAGGACAGCCAGCCCGGTCCCGCGGCGGGCGAGGACGCGGCGGGTTGCGCCGGCGCCTGGGGGGTCACCTGCCCTGGCGCGGCCGCCTGCTGCCAGGCCGGCACGTCAGTTGGCGCGGAGGCGGCCGCGCTCGGGATCGGGCCCGCTGGGGGCAGGGCCGGAGGTCGCTGAGCGGCTGCGGCAGCGTTCCGCCGGGTGCGCATGAACAGGTAACCGACGCCCGCGATGACCATCACGGCCGCCAGGACGATGACTGCTAGGTCCCTAGGCATCTGTGAAAAAGACTCCCTTGCGCATTGGTCCAGGTTGTCGAGCGCTTACTTGATCACGCCCACCGAACGGTGCCACGGATTATGGCACCCGGGTCCACTAAATCAAGGCAACCTGACAAGCCGTAGCCGTCCGCTGGCAACCCCAGCGACCGTGAGGTCGAACTCGAGTTCCGCGACGTCCGTCGCGGGCATTCTCTCCAAATCGATATGGAACCGTACTTGACGCCCCACCGGCAATTCCAGCCGCCTTGGTAGGGCGACCCGGCCCGACGCCGTCTCCACCATGGCGCGAGCTCCGGTCAGGAGCACGCCGTCAAGCCGCAGCTCGGCAAGCCTGGTCAGCACCCCAGGCCGCGCCCGGTTGGTGAGGGCAAAGCTGAGCCGGTGATCGCCGGCCTGGAACACCGCCGGCTCGGCGAGCAGGCTGGCGTAGCGCGCGGGCAGCCGTGGGCGCTCCCTGAGCACCGGGAGGTCAGCCGCGACGGTGAAGTCGAGGAGTGAGGCGGCCAGCTCGCGGCTTCCCGCCATCAGCTGTGCCTCCAGGCGGTACTCGCCCTCGGCGTCGATCGGCAGCGCGATCGTGGTCGCGTGCAGGGCAGGCTCGAAGGCGGTGGGCAGCGAGAGCGCGACCTCGCCGGAAAACGACTTCCTCCGGATCACGTCCCGCAGCCGTTCAACTCGCGTGCGTTCTGGCGCTCGCTGCCGGCCCACCCACCAGCGCAGGCGCGCGTCGCCGGCCACGCTGGGATCGTCGTTGACGACGATCAGCCGGAAGGTCACGGACTCCCCCGGCTCATATCCGAAACCGAACGGCACCAGCGGCCGGAAGCCGGCGGGGTCGACCACCACGCGCACCGGCGCCATTGCCTCGCGCAGCTCCTCGTAGGCGGCTCGGGGCCGGCGCAGGGCGTCCAGCATGCCGAAGCCGATGCCCGGAAAGGGGTCGGCGAGGTGGTAGACGAAGGCGCCCCAGCAGCGCTCGAACTTGCGCGTCCGGAACTGGTCGGTTGCGTAGGCGACCAGGAGCGCCTGGTATTCCTGGCTGGCTTCGATCAGCTCCGCCAGCGTCGAGTACTCGGTCGCCAGGCCGGCACCGTGGTCGGACCAGCCGGCGGGCTCGAGCCCTGCGTAGAGCCAGGCCGGCTCGTCGCCGGAGATTGGCCAGCGGCGGCCGATCTCGTCCCATACGGGCGACTCCAACGACGGCAGCGCCTGGGCGCCGTACTCGGTCACCATCTGCGGCTCCAGATCGCGGAGCACCTCCCAACCAGGGCCCCGCCACCCCGCCCAGATGTGTTCATCGAACTCACCAGAGGCCGCCAACGCGGGCCGCGTCGGATCCAGCTCCTCGAAGAGCGCCCGCGCCTCTTGGTCGATGGTGTAGTTCTGGCGCACGGCGTGGACATCGCCGAGGTCGGCGCTGGCCGGGACCCAGGGCGGATCATCATGCGCGGACCAGGCGATCACCGAGGGGCGGTTCCGGAGGAGGTCGACCATCTCCGCGGCCTGCGCCCGCACCGCTCTCTCGAAGAACCGGGCCTCCTCGGGTCCGGCGTGATACGCGTAGGCCCGGGTGAGCGGGAGCTCGGAGATGACGAGCATGCCGGCGGCGTCCGCAGCCCGGTAGAAGTCGTCCGGCAGGACGTGTGCGTGTACTCGGAGCGCATCCAGGTTGGCCTCCCGCGCCCGGGCGAGGTCGGACTCGAAGCGCTCCCGTCGCAGCTGGTCGAGTCGAAAGGAGGGCATGTAGTTCGCGCCCCGAAGGAACATCGGCAGGCCGTTGAGGCGGACGTGCCAGGCATCCACGCCGGTGCGGATGTCGAGCGTCCGGAAGCCGAAAGCCTCGGTCACTCGGGCCGACTCCCGGCCTTCGACCTGCACGGCCGCCCGGGCCTCGTAAAGGTTCGCGTCGCCGAACCGCCAGGGCGACCAGCGGCGGACGCCCGGCACGGACAGCAGCATCGATAGCGGCTGCTCCAACCCGCCCCCGATCCTGTATTCGCGCCGGATCCGGAGCGGCGCGACGGTCCCGGGACCCGAAAGCTCGATGGCCACCTGGCCCCGCATCTCCCGTCCATCCAGGTTGCGGAGCCGCGCCTCCAGCTCCACGCGGCCGACGTCCGCCTCGGGGTGAGCGGTGATGCGCAGCCAGTCGAGGATCACGTTATCCACGAACTCGAGCTCGACCGGCCGCCAAAGTCCCAGCGGCACCTCCCAGGAATACGGCTCCGGCAGCTGGAGCCAGCCCCCGCTGGGGTTCGGCCGGGAGTCGCCGTCGTTGAGCCAGCCCATGATGTGGCGCTTGGTGGCGGCGTCCGGCTCGACCGGCGACTCGCAGCAGACGACGAGCAGGTTCTGGTCCCGGAGATGTGGCGTGATGTCGAAGCCGAAGGGCGCGAAGTAGCCATAGTGAGAGCCCAGCAGGCGGCCGTTCAGCCAAACGTTGGCGGCAAGGAAGGCGCCACCGAACCGGAGCAGGATGCGACCGTTGTGGTCAGGCCGCGCGAAACCCGTTCGGTACCAGACGGCGCTCCGTCCCTCGCGAGCCGCCAGCTGAGCCGGAACCTCGACGTGCTCCCAGCCTGATTCCCGGTGCGGACCCCTTCCCTGCGGTATGCCCTCGGCCTCGCCCTCTCCGAGCGGCATCCAGAGGCACTCCCAGCCGCCGAGCGGGCGCGAGCCGGCTGCCGCCTGGCGCAGAGGCAGGAAAAGAGAGTCGTTCACGCGGAGGTGTGCGCGTAGGCGCCGTCCGCGGTCCTGCAGAAGATGGCCGGACGTCCGAGCGCCGCCTCGAACTCGCGCTCCATCCCGGCCCGAATGAGCGCCAGGATGCTGCCGCCGAAGCCCGCGCCCATCATCCGGGCGCCAATGCATCCCGGCGCCTGCCAGGCGCGTTCGACAATGGCGTCTACGGCCGGCGTCGAGACCTCGAAGTCGTCCCGCAGGCTCAGGTGAGATTCGCGCAGCAGGCGGCCCATCGACTCCAGGTCGCCGGCCGCCATCGTTTCCGCGAAGGAGCGCACCCGCACGATCTCCGATTCGACGTGGCGCGTCCGCTTCGGCACCCCGGCCTCGGCCTCCCGCCGCCTCTGGTTGTAGGGCGTCTCGGCCAGGTTCCGCCGGACTCCCGAGTCGAGGACGGCGATAACTACTTCTTCGGGAAACTTCACGTACGACCAGCGGAGCTCCCGGCAGTCGAGCAGGAGCGCCGTGCCCGCGCGGCCGAGCGCGGAGGCGAAGTGGTCCATGACCCCGACCATCACTCCCGTCGCCGCGTGTTCCGACTCCTGACAGAGGACGGCCGCCTCGGCTCCGTTGAGGTCTGGCGCGAGGCCCGAGCAGACGGCCACCAGGAGCGCGGCCGAGGAGCTCAAACCAGCGCCGGCGGGAATGCCGGACTCCACCTCGACTCGCTGCGGCCCAGAGCCCAGCCGCTCCGCGATAGCTCGCACGTAGGGCAGTCCACCCGGCACGTGGCTGGTCACCTCCCAGTCCTCGGCCGGCTCTCCGGTCACGGTCGTGTAGAGGTCGATCGCGCAGGGCAGGACCAGCCCGCCCATGTAGTCGACGTGCTCACCGATCAGGTTGACCCGCCCCGGAGCACGTGCCGTCCACGTGTTCGACGTTTTCATCGCGGCCCCTCACCGGCGCTCCGGAGCCGGGCCGCCGATTCCTCGGCCCGCGCGTCGAGGATGAACGCGCCGGCGCCGAGCTCGGAGCCGGCCAGGTACTTGAGCTTATCGGCGCTGCGGTTGGGCGGATAGAACTCGATGTGGAAGTGGAACCAGCGGTAGCCGCGTCCGCAGGGCCGGGCGTGCATCGCCATCACGTACGGCAGCGGGAAGCCGAAGAGAGCGTCGTAGCGCAGCAGCAGGCCCTTGAGGGCACGAGCGAAGTCCTCGACCTCGCGGTCGTCGAGGTCGGTGAGCGCGGAAAGGTGCCGGCGAGGCGCCAGGTGCACCTCATAAGGAAAGCGCGCGAAGACGGGCACGAACGCGATCCAGGTCCCCGCCTCGACCACCGTCCGCTCGCCGGTCTCGTCCGCGAGCACGTCGCAGTAAAGACAGCGACCGGTCTGCCGCCGGTGGGCCCGGAAGGACGCCAGCTCGGTCTCGATGCGCGGCGGGATGAAGGGGTAGGCGTAGATCTGTCCGTGCGGGTGCGAGAGCGTGACGCCGATCGTCTCGCCACGGTTCTCGAAGATGTAGACGTAGCGGACTCCGGGGAGCGCAGACAGCTCCGCGAAACGGTCCTGCCAGACCTCAACCAGGTCCCGGATGTGCTCGACCGGCTGCTCGCCTAGAGAGGAGTCGTGATCGCTGGTGTAGCAGACGACCTCGCACCGGCCTTGATCGCCGGTATAGGCGGGAAACCGGTTCTCGAAGACCGCGATGTGGTAGGCCGGCTCCGAGATCTCCGTCTCCGGCCCGCCCGGCTTGGTCGGGCAGAGCGGGCAGAGGTCCGCCGGCGGATGGTAGGTGCGCTCCTGCCGCCAGGGCGCGACCGTCACCCACTGGCGGAGCAGGGGATGCCAGCGGAGTTCGCTCACGCGCGGCGGTAGAGGATCAAGTAGCGGCCGTCCGCTTTCCGGACCACCTGCTTCTTGAGGCGCTTAAGCAAGGGCTTTCTCCACCGCTTCGGTCGCACTGGCAACCCTTTCCAGCCCGTCCACGACCCAGGTGTCGAGCCCGAGCACTCGCCGCCCAAGCCTCCGCGCGAGGCCGATCTCGGAGAGCGTCCCCCATCCCCCGCCGATCGCGATCACTGAGTCGGCGGCGGTCACGATGACAGCGTTTCGAGCCTGACCGAGACCGGTGGGCAAGGCAAAAGTGAGGTTAGCGTTGGCAGCCATGCGCGAATCGCCGGGAAGAATGCCGATCACAGTACCTCCCTCCTCGCGAACGCCGCGCGCGGCCGCCTCCATCACACCGCCCAGCCCACCGCAGAGCACGACGGCACCGCGGCGGGCCAGGAGCCGGCCAACCTCCTCGGCGGAACGGCGCTGCTGCTCCGTCGCTTCGCCCGCACCACATACCGCCACGTACCGCACCGGGGGCATCCTAGTAAACTCATGTTCGCCGAGGTCGCCCACCGGGAACCTCGAGATCACTGCCCGTGTGGCGAAGGAGGTGAGGCGCAAGTTGGATCACCCTAGTCGTGGAGCCGACCGCCTCGTTTGCCTGCCGGGAGCGCTGGAGGAGTCGGTCCTCTAGGAGGCTCTCGACGTTCCCTTTCTGGCTCACCGGAGTCGGAGGCGGGGAGCTCTACGAGCGAACGTTGTCGTCAAGGGACGACAGAGGCCGGGGCTACTTACCCCGGCCTCTTTTTATGCTTGCGGAACCAGTGGCTAATACACAGAAGATCGATCTCAGCGAGCGTTTGAACAGCGACGGCGAGGGCTGGGTGCGCGCCATGGGCATCCAATTCAGCGTCGCCAACGCCGACGAGGTGCGCTGCCACCTGGCGGTCTCGACCCAACACCTCCAGGCCTACGGCATCGTCCATGGAGGGGTGCACTCAGGCTTGATCGAGACCATGGCTTCGGTCGGCGCCGCCGCAGCCGCGCTGGCACGCGGCCAGGCGGTTGTCGGACTCGAGAACCACACGAGCTTTATCCGGGCTGTGCGCTCGGGCACCAGGCTCCGCGGCGTCGCAACCCCGATCACCCGCGGCCGCCGCACCCAGGTCTGGGAGGGCCAGGTATTCGACGAGCAGGACCGCCTCGTGGCCACCGGTCGTGTCCGCCTGCTCTGCTTCGATGCCCAAGAGGGCATCGGGGGCGGAGAAGCCCGGGCTTCAGGAACCGACCGCTAACCGCGTTCTCGGGACTCTCAGCGCCCCGATACGTACCGGAAGATGATCTCGTCGATCAGCCGCTCGACCGGCGCCAGATCGTCCGTGAACACCTGCCCCTGATAGTCCGACCGCCGCAAATTTCCCTCGCCGAGCGCGCTCTGCGCCACATCCGCGTACAGTCCTGACCCCTGCTCCAGGTTGTGCCGCACGTCCTCCCGGCTGGTCGGCTCCGTCGTCCCGAAGATCATCGTGTTGGTGAACTGGGGCACGTCCACCAAGTAGACGTCGTTGTAAGTGGCCCGCATTGTCGAGGCGAGCGCCGACACCAGCCTAAAGTCGTTGGCCGTCCGCCCCGCGTTGACCACCGCGACGCCCCCCGGGTTCAGGTGCTGGCGCGCGAGGTCGAAGAACTCCCGCGTCGTCAGGTGGAACGGGATGTAGGGCTGGCGGTAAGCGTCCATGACGATCACGTCGTAGCGGTCTTCCGCGGGTCTGGTGGCCAGCCAGTAGCGGGCATCCTGAACCTCCGCGTGCACGCCCGAGTCGCCCAGATGGAAGTAGCGGTAAGCGACGGAGAGCACGTCGGGGTCGATCTCCACGCCGGTGATGTCCACCGAGGGACCGAACGCCGCCCGAACCTGGCGGGCCGACGTCCCGCCCGCCAGGCCCAGGATGAGCACGCGCTTGGGCACTGGCGCCGCCGGCTGCGCCGGCTGGAAGGCGGAAGCGATGGTCACGTAGTCCCAGGGACCGCCTGTGAGCAGCGAGCGCGGGTCGTAGATGGAGTGAATCGCCAGCCCCTCGTTCAGAACCAGCTCGGTCTTGCCCTGGTTCTGTACGACCTGGACGTACTGGTAGGCGGACTCCTTCTCGTAGAGCAGCGTTCCCTGGTCGGCGGACTTGATGCGTGGCGGAACAAGCGCTCCGGCGAGCAGGACGATCAGGGCGAGCGCGGCGTACCAGCGGAGCCGCCGGACCGGCCACAGCCCGATCACCGAGGGGATCAGCAGGGCTACGCTGAACCCGACCAGCGTCGGCCGCGTCCCGTAGGTGGGAATCAGCCAGAAGACCGGCAGGAACGTCCCCAGGATGCTGCCCGCCGTGCTCAACGCGTAGACGGCGCCGGCCGTGTTGCCGCCCGTCTTCACATCCTTCAGTAGCAGCCGGATCGCAAACGGCGAAACGCAGCCGAGAAGCGTTACCGGGACCGCGAAGAGCAGGACGACGGCGATCAGCGTGCCCAGCACGAGCCCCGCATTCAGGTTGGCGAAGCCCTGCTGGGAGGCG
>CAZHAC010000002.1:0-48440 GCA_964529765.1 uncultured Actinomycetes bacterium | reverse complement strand
GCGAAGCGAACGAGGAGACGAGCACCCGGGTCTGCGTCGACTCGCAGCTCGGGCAGACCTGCGCCTTGTCGCGCTCCGCATAGGACGTCAGGACCTCGAACTTCCCCTCACACGCCTGGCATCGATACTCGTAAATCGGCATCGTGGATTTGGATTCTAAAACTCGGGAGTACGTCCGTCTGCTGCGGGACTGGTCGGGCGTCGTCGGCCGCGGCGAGGAGCCGCAGGCGCTGGTCGCCGACTCACTGGCCCTGCTTCCCCACCTCGGCGGCGCTCGCAGCCTGATCGACGTCGGCACCGGTGGCGGAATGCCTGGGATTCCACTCAAGCTGGCGGCTCCGGAGCTGGCGGTCACGCTGCTCGAAGCCGACCACCGGAAGACAGCCTTTCTGGCTCACGCGGCGGCGCGTCTGGGGATCGACGTCGAGATCGTCGGCGAGCGGGCCGAGGTGGCGGGCCGAGGGCCGCTGCGCGAGCGCTTCGACGCCGCCACCTCGCGCGCCCTGGCGGCGCTGCCGGTCGCAGCCGAGCTCTGCCTGCCTTTCGTGCGCGTCGGCGGCCAATGGCTGGCGATGGCGGCGGAGGTCGACGTCAAGTCCGCTCAGGCCGCACTTGAGGAACTGGGGGGTGGGCCTGCGAACGCGGTACCGGCCGCGTCCGCCCTACGCGAGCGCGGGGTCGTGGTCGTGGTCGAGAAGGTCCGCCCGACGCCCGATCGCTATCCCCGGCGCCCGGGAGCCCCGGCCAAGCGTCCGCTCGGTATATAACGATGGCGTGCAGGTTCTGACCGAACCCGACAGCCTCGTCGTCGGCGGCGTCGAACTGCGCTCGCGCCTCTTCACGGGCACCGGCAAGCACCGCAGCGAGGAGGAGCTGCTGGCCTCGCTGGAAGCGTCGGGCTGCGAGGTCGTCACGGTCGCGCTCAGGCGGCTCGACCTCGACGATCCCAACCGGCGGACGCTCCTCGACGCCATCGACTGGCAGCGCTACCGGATCCTGCCCAACACCGCCGGCTGCACCACGGCCGAGGAGGCGATCCGGATCGCCCGCCTCGCCCGCTCGATGGGTCTCTCGGACTGGGTCAAGCTGGAGGTGATCCCCGCGGGGCTCTACCTGCTGCCCGATCCGGTGGAGACCCTGAAGGCGGCTGAGGCCCTGGTCAAGGAGGGCTTCACGGTCCTTCCCTACATCAACGCCGACCCCGCGCTCGCGCGCCGGCTGGAGGATGCCGGCTGTGCCACGGTGATGCCCCTCGGTTCGCCGATCGGGTCGGGCAACGGCCTGGTCACGATCGAGCAGATCCAGATCATCATCGAGAACGCCCGCGTGCCGGTGGTCGTCGACGCCGGGATCGGCGGCGCCGCCGACGCCGCGCTGGCGATGGAGATCGGCGCCGACGCCGTCCTCGTCAACACCGCCATCGCTCTCGCCAGCAACCCTCCACTAATGGCGGAGGCGATCCGCACGGGCGTCGAGGCCGGCCGCAAGTCGTTCCTCGCCGGCCGCATGCCGCGTGGGGCCCACGCCAGCCCCTCCTCGCCGACGGAGGGCATCTCGCGGCGCACCTAAGGCTGCCCGCCGCCATGGCCGTGGTGCCCGCGGCGACGGCCGGCGGCGTCGCGCTCACCCGCGGCGCCACCATCCTTCAGCTCCGGATCCCGGGGGCCACAGCCCGGCTGCTCGAGAAAGAGGCCCGGGCGCTGATCGCGACCTCCCACGTTCCCGTTCTGGTCAGCTCACGGGCCGACGTGGCGCTCGCCGTAGGCGCGATCGGGGTCCACCTACCCGAGAGCGACATTCCGGTCGCGGAAGCCCGCCAGCTGCTGGGGTCCGACCGCCTGGTCGGCCGCTCTGTCCACTCGCTGAACGCAGCCCGGGAAGCCGACGCGCAGGGCGCCGACTACATCGTCTTCGGGCCGGTGTTCGAAACCGAGTCCCACCCCGGTCAGGCCGCGGTCGGGGTTGCCGCTCTGCGCGAGGTCTGCGCGGCCGTAAAGGCTCCGGTCCTTGCTATCGGCGGTGTGGACGGCGCCCGCGCCCGCGAGATCCAGGAGGCGGGTGCGGCGGGCTACGCCGCCATTCGAGCATTCGCGAAGTGATCAGGCTCCAGATCAACGGGAAGCCGGTCGAGCTGGCCGCCCCGACCCCGCTGCTCGAGTACCTGGCGCGCCTGGGCATCGACCCCCGGATTGTGGCGGTCGAGCACAACGAGCGCATCCTCGACCGCTCCGAGTTCGGCTCAGCCGTGCTCAACAAGGGCGACCGGGTGGAGATCGTCAGGATGGTCGGCGGGGGTTAAGGGTCTCCCGGATCGCCGCTTCTGCCTCGGCCCGCTCGTCCCAGGGCTCCTTGCCGGCCGCCGTCTGCATCGTCCGCTCGTGTCCCTTGCCGGCCAGGAGAACGGTGTCACCGGGCCGGGCCACTTCGATCGCGCGCCGGATCGCGCGCCGCCGGTCGAGCACGACCTCGTAGTCGCGGCCCGGCTGCCGGCCGCCGACTCCCGACTGCACCTCGCGCGCGATCTCGGCGGGATCCTGGTCGAGCGGATCGTCCGTCGTGATCACGAAGTAGTCGGCGCCTTCCCCCGCCGCCTGGCCCATCCCGGGCCGGTCGTGATCTGAGCGGGCGGTGCTGCCGAAGACCAGGATCAGGCGGCCCGGGGTCAGAGGCCGCAGCTCGTTCAACGCCGAGCGGAGCGCGCCCGCCGAGTGTGCGAAGTCGATGTAGACGCGGAAGTCCTGTCCAAGCTCCACCTGCTCGAGCCGGCCGCGAACGCCGCGGAAGGTGCTCAGGCCCTCGGCCACCTGCTCCAGCTCGGCTCCCAGGGCAAGGCAGACGGCGGCCGCGCAGAGTGCGTTGTAGACGTTGAAACGGGCGGGCAGACGGAGCTCGACCGGCGCCTCGCCGGCAGGCGTGATGAGCCGGAAGCGCGAGCCATTGGCGTCGCCCCAGAGATCCACCGCGCGGAAGTCGGCCTCGTTCTCGAGCGCGTAGGTCCAGCGCCGCTCGATGGGCCGCTCGCGCAGCCGCTCCCAGCTGATGTCGTCGCGGTTCAGGATCCCGGTTTTGGGGATGCCCTTCCGATAGCCGCTGGCGCAGAGGGCGAGCAGGCGGGCCTTCGCCTCCAGGTAGTCGTCCCAGCTCGGGTGGAAGTCGAGGTGGTCGAAACCGACGTTGGTGATGGCGGCGACGTCGAAGTCGCAGGCGCCCACACGGCCCTGGACCAGCCCGTGCGAGGTGACCTCGACCACGGCGCACTCCACGCTTTCGGCCGTCATCCTGGCCAGCCACTGCTGGAGGTCGGACGCTTCGACCGTGCTCTGCCCGGTGTCGTTGAAGAACTCGTGGCCGCCGATCGCAAAACCCGCCGTGCTCATGAGTCCGGAGCGGAGGCCGGCCTGCTGGAGGATATGCGCCGTCAGGTAGCTGGTGGTGGTCTTGCCGTCGGTGCCCGTGATCCCGGCCATCCGCAGCCGGCGGGCGGGTCGCCCGAAAAGCTCGGCCGCCAGCTCGGAGAGGGCGGCGCGGGAGTCCGGGACGCGCAGCTCGGACGTGCCAGGTGGCAGCTCGACCGGCCGTTCGAGGGCGACGGCGGCTCCCTGGGCAGCGGCGGCCGCGGCGTGATCGTGGCCGTCGGCGCGGTAGCCGCGGATGGCCACGAACAGCGAACCGGGACCCGCGCGCCGGGAGTCGAAGCCGACCTCTGTAACCTCGTGGTCGCCGCCGAACACTACCTCCGCCCCGGCCACGCCGGCCGCGAGGTCGGCGAGTCGCATCACGGGCAGGATAATCGTGGGGTGGAGCCACCCCGCCCGCCCTTCAGCCGCGGCGGCAGCGTCCAGGTGATGGGAATCGTCAACGTGACCCCCGACTCGTTCAGCGGGGATGGGGTGGCCGGCGATCCCGAGGACGCGGTTCGCCAGGGGCTCGCGATGGTGGCGGCAGGCGCCGGCATCCTGGACGTCGGCGGTGAGTCGACCCGGCCCGGACACCAGCCGGTGGACGCCGAGGAGGAGACGCGGCGCATCCTGCCGGTCGTGCGCCGGCTGGCCGCCGAGAGCGGCGTGCCGATCTCGGTGGACACCTACAAGGCCGAGGTCGCCGAGGCCGCGATCGAGGCGGGAGCGACCATCGTCAACGACATCTGGGGGCTGCAGCGGTCACCGGAGATCGCCGAGCTTGCCGCCCGCTGCGGGTGCTCCCTGGTCCTCATGCACAACCAGGATGGGCATGAGTACGAGGACATGCTGAGCGAGATCGAGGCCGTCCTCCGGCGGTCTCTTGAACAGGCGCTGAGCGCGGGCGTTCCCCGCGAGCGGATCGCGCTCGACCCCGGGATCGGCTTCGGCAAGACCGCCGAGCAGAACCTGGTCGTCCTCCGCCACCTCGACCGCTTGGCCGCGCTCGGGCAGCCCCTGCTGATCGGCACTTCCCGCAAGTCTTTTCTGGGCAAGCTGTTCGGTCAGGCGATGCCGGACAGGGCGTGGGGCACGGCGGCCACCGTCGCCGTGTCCATCCTCCGCGGCGCGGACATCGTCCGCGTCCACGACGTCGCCGAGATGGTGCGCGTCGCTCGGGTGGCCGAGGCGCTGCGCTGACCACCGGCTACCTGGCCCTGGGCTCAAACGTCGGCGACCGCAACTCCTACCTGGAGGCCGCCCGCTCGGGTCTCGAGCGAGCGGGGGTCCGGATACTTCGCGGCAGCCGCGTGCTCGAGACCGAGCCCTGGGGTGTCACCGATCAGCCGCGCTTTCTGAACCAGGTCCTGGAGGTCGACTGGCCGGGGTCTGCACGCGAGCTGCTGCGGACGGCTAAAACGATCGAGCAAGAAGCCGGGCGCACTCCCACCTATCGCTGGGGGCCGCGGGAGATCGATATCGACATCCTGCTCCTGGGCGACCAGCGGATCGACGAGCCAGATCTCAAGATCCCGCACCCGGGGCTGGCGGACCGGGAGTTCGTTCGCGTTCTGCTGGCCGAGCTCCGCCCCGACATACTGGAAGCGGAGGCATGACATGCGGATCGCCTGGATCGGACACCGATCGCCGAAGCTGGGCGGCGGCATGGCCACCTACTCGCAGGAGATCGTCCCCCGCCTCCGCCGCCGCGGCGTCCAGGTGACCTTCTTCACGCATGGACTCAAAGACGAGGACGAGCCGCGCGCTGCTGACACGGTGCCTCTGGAATCGATGCCCCTGGTCAGACCACTCGTCTACTCCGGTCCCCGCGCCAAGCGCGCGCTGATCGAGCGCCTGGCCGACCACGACTTCGACCTCGTCCACGCCAACTTCTGGTTCTCGAGCCTCGACTTCGAGCTCGCCCAGACCTGCCGCCGGCTCGGAATCCCGCTCGTCGCCACCTTTCACGTCGCCTTCGACAAGCGGCTTACCGTCTGGGGCGGCATCACCAACGCGACATACCGCCTCTACGCGCCCGTGCTCACGCAGTGCGACCGCGTGATCGTGTTCGGGCCGGCGCAGCGCCGGCTGCTGGCCGAGCTCGGGGTCCCGGAGGAGCGGCTTCGCATCCTGCCCAACGGCGTCGACGTCGAGCGCTGGTCGCCCGGGCCCTCGGACTGGAAGAACCGGCTCGACGCCAGCCAGCTCTTCGTCTACATGGGCCGCGTCGACTCTGAGAAGAACGTCGACGTCCTCCTCCGCTCATTCCTGGAAGCGGATCCGCCGGCCGGCACTCGCCTGGCGGTGGTCGGGCAGGGGACCGAGCGCCGGCGGCTGCAGCGGCAGTTCCAGGACCCGCGGATCGAGTTCACCGGCCACCTCTCCGCGTTCGAGGACCGCGTGGGCGTCCTGCGCGCGGCGGACGCCTTCTTCCTGCCTTCCCAGGTCGAGGGCCTCTCGCTCGCCATGCTGGAGGCGATGTCTTGCGGTACGGCCACGGTCGCCACCGACGTCGGCGTCGACGGCGACGCGCTTCGCGGCGCCGGCCTCCTGCTCGACCCGCGGGAGCTCGCCGCGCAGCTGCACCTGGCGATCCGTTCGCTGGTCGAACTGCCGTGGCTGGCCGAGCCTCTCGGTGTGCAGGCCCGGGAACGCGTGCTCGAGCGCTACTCGCTTGAACGCAACGTCGATGATCTGCTCCGGCTCTACCGAGAGGTGGCACCGGCGGCGGAGGCGACCGCATGACCCTGCGCGTGGCCTGGCTCGGTCACCGGTCCTCGAAGGGCGCCGACGGGATCATCACCTACTCTCGCGAGACCACCACCGGGCTCTTGCGCCGCGGCGTCGATGTCGTCTTCTTCCACCACGAGCCGACGATGGCCGACGACCACTCGGTCGTCCTCGACGCCCTCTCGCTCTCGCACCGGCTGGTAATCTCACGCCCGGGCACCAAGCGCAAGCTGGTCGACCTCCTGCAGCGCCATGAGGTCGACGTCGTCCACATCTCGTTCGCCTTCTCGACCCTGGACTTCAACCTGCCCAAGCTCTGCCATCAGCTCGGCATACCCGTCGTCGGCACCTTTCACGTGCCGTTCGACCAGCGGATGTCGGTCTGGAGCACGGTCACCGGTGCGCTTTACCGGGTCTACGCACAGGCTCTCGCCAGCTGCGACGCCGTGATCATCTTCAGCGACGCACAGCGGGCGATGCTGGCCCGCCTGGGCGTTCCCGACCACGTGATCCGGGTGCTGCCCAATGGGGTGGATGTGGAGAAGTACTCGCCGGGCCCGTCGACCAAGCGAGAAGAGTTCGGAGCCCGCCGCCTCTTCGCCTACCTGGGACGCCTCGACCCCGAAAAGAACGTGGACCACCTGGTCGCCGCCTTCGTCTCCGCCCACCCGCCGCCGGAGGTCAAGCTGGTCGTCGTCGGCGGCGGGTCGGAGCGGCGGCGCCTGGAGCGGCGCTACCGGGACAACCAGGTGATCTTCACGGGGCCGATCACCGACGAAGCGGAGCGGATCGCCATCCTCCGAGCCAGCGACGCCTTCTTCCTTCCCAGCGACGTGGAGGGCCTCTCCCTGGCCATGCTGGAGGCGATGGGCTGCGGCGTGGCCACCGTCGCCACCGACGTCGGCTCCGACGGCGAGGCGCTCCGCGGGGCGGGCATCGTGATCGATCCCGGCGGGCTGACCGACGAGCTGCGGGGGGCGATCAGGCTCCTGGTCGAGGTGCCGGAGGTCTGCGCCGCGCTGGGGCCCCTGGCGCGCCGGCGGGTGCTCGAGCGCTATTCGCTGGATAAGAACGTGGACTCGCTGGTCGCTCTCTATAACGAGCTCCGGGAGCGAGTGCCTGCCCCGCGCTAGCTGCGCGCTGGCCGGCGGGGTTGACGTTCAGCTACTTGAGCGTGATGTAGGTGGCCGGATCAACCGGCTGCCCGGCGTGGCGCACTTCAAAGTGGAGGTGAGGCCCGGTCGAGTTGCCGGATGATCCCTCGGCGCCGACCGGCTGGCCGCGCTCCACTGTCTGCCCCTGGCGGACCGCGATCGAGTCCAGGTGCCCGTAGAGCGTGTCCAGGCCGCCGGCATGGGCGACGACGACGTAGTTGCCATAACCACCGGGGTTGTACCCGGCCAGGAGCACGGTGCCCGCCGACGCGGCGAGTACAGGAGTGCCGGCCACAGTCGCGATATCGATGCCCGTGTGGAAGTGCGCGAAGCCGGCGAAGGGCGGCTCGAAAGGCAGGTCCGTAGGCCCGAAAGCCTGCGTGAGCACCGCCCCCGGCAGCGGGTTCGTGAACGCACCGCCGCCAGCCGCCGGGCCGCCATTCAGGAGCAGGACCTGCTCCCAGACGGACTGGTAGGCGGCGGCGGCCGCCTCCGCCTGCTGTGTGGCCAGGGCGTTGGCGATGTAAGCGGCGGTGGCGGCCGACTGGGCGTTGACGGACGCCAGCTCGACCTGGCTGGAAGCCAGCTTGGCCTGCAGGGCTTCGAGCGCCCCCTGCTGCTGGTCGTTGAGCTGCCGCAGCCGGTCAACCTTCGCCTGCAGGCCATCGCGCACGGCCGCCTGCTTCTCGCGGTCGCCGGCTTCTCGCTTGCGGTCGGCGGCCAGCTGGGCCTGGTCACGATCGAGCTGCTGCTGAAGGGCATGGGCGCGGCGCGCGGCGGACTGGAGGCCGGCGACGCTTCCGAGCAGGTCTTGCAAGCTTCCCGCCTCGGCCAGCGAAACCACCAGCGAATCCGGCTGGACGTAGAGGGCGCGGGCGATCAGATCGAGCTGGCGGCGCTCGGCGGCGATCCGGGCCTCGAGCTGGGCGCGCCGCCGGTCGAGCTCGGCCAGCTCGGCGTCGAGGGCGGCCAGCTTGGCGTTGGCGTCGCCGACCTGCCCCGCCAGCGCCTCCGACTGACGGCGGTTCTCGGCCAGCGCCTGCGTCAGCTGGTCCTGGGTGGCGAGATTGGCGGTGATGGTGCTGCCGAGCTGGGCGCGAACCTGCGCCAGCTGAGCCTGGCGGGCCTGGGCGGCGGCCAGGTTGGACTTAGATGGTGCGGCCGCCGCCACGGGCTTTGCGGTGAGAGTGAAGAGCCCCGGGAGGATGAGGACCAAAGCGAGGCGGCGCACCGTGCCTCGAACGTAGGTAGGCGTCCGGCCCAGAGCTCAGCCGTCATGGTCAAGGCCTGTACAGATTCGGCGACGGTGCCGCGACCCTGCGGACGAAGAGAACGGCCGCGCACCGGCAGGGGTTGCCGTCGACCGGACAGATCCAGCCGTCGCGACGGCTCTCCTCCTCGTAGAAGCGCTCGACACGGGCCGACTCCTCGAAGCCGAGACTGCGGAGCAGGGGCAGCGAGGAGTCGGGGCGGCCGGAATCCCAGCCGACGACAGCGATTGAGCGAGAGCCGGCTTCGAAGAGCCACTCCGCCGCCGACTTCACGAGCGCCCGGCCGATGCCTCGTCCGCGCTCTGAGGGCACCACCGCCAGGGCCTCGATCGAACCCACCTGGCCGGCGGCGAAGGCTCTCTGCGCGAGCTCCCCGAAGCGTTCGTAGTAGGCGAGGTCCTCGGGGATCAGCAGGCGCCCGAGCACCGCGCCAACCCCGTCCTCGACCAGGAACACCACCTCGGGATCGGCGATGTCGGCCTCGAGGCCGGCCAGCGAATACATCGACCGGCCGAGCTCGCGATCGAACAGCTCGAGAACCTTCGGAAGATCAGCCAACGAGGCTTTAACCATCAACAACTACAATCGCGACAAGTACGGAGGTAAGTGTCACGTGAGCATCCTGCGCCGGATGTCGGATCTCTTCCAGAGCAAGGTCAACGCCGCCCTGGACGCCGCCGAGGACCCCAACCAGGCCCTCGATCTCTCCTATGAAAAGCAGCTCGAGCTGCTCCAGCAGGTCCGCCGCAACGTGGCCGACGTGCTGACCTCGGAGAAGCGCCTGGAAATTCAGGACAACGAGCTGCGTGCCAGCCAGCAGAAGCTGCAGCTGCAGGCTCAGCAGGCGCTGCAGCAGGGCAACGAGGACCTGGCGCGGCTCGCCCTCACCCGCGCCCAGGGCATCGCCGCCCAGATTGGTGACCTCGACCAACAGATCGAGCAGCTGAAGGCCCAGGAGCAGAAGCTCGAAGTCCTGGCCCAGAAGCTGCAGCAGCGAGTGGAGGCCTTCCGCACGCAGAAAGAGACGATGAAGGCGTCGTACCAGGCCGCGCAGGCCTCGACCCAAGTCGGCGAGGCGGTGACCGGGCTCTCCGAGCAGATGGCCGATGTGAGCTTGATGATCGACCGGGCCAAGGACAAGACGCAGCGGATGCAGGCGCGTTCGGCGGCCATCGACCAGCTGGTCGACTCCGGCGCTCTCGACCAGATCGGAACCGGGACCTCCGACGATATTGATCGCCAGCTCCAGGCGGCGGCCAGCTCGAGCGCCGTCGAGCTGCAGCTGGCGGCGATGAAGCAGCAGATGGCGCTGCCCGAGGCTTCGGTGGTCGTTCGGATCCAGGGCGAGGACCAGTACCGGCTGGCCGAATCCGATCACGCCCAGCTCGACACCTACGACAGGCAGCTGGTGCAGGCGATCGAATCGGGCAACCAGGACGCCTTCCACAGGGCGCTCCAGGACGTGCTCACGTTCGTCCGGACCAAAGGCGTGCGCGTGGGCTCGACCGAGAACGTCGCCTCGGCGGTGGTGGTTCCCGGCGGAGACATGACCCTGGAGGAGGCCAAGGCGATCATGGCGGCGCCCAGCGCCTGACGTCGTGACGGACCCGACGGTCGGCAGCTTCGATCTCCTGGCGGCGTCGATCCGGGCCGACACCTCGGATCTGCGGACCTACCTCGACGTCGTCGCCGCCAAAATGGCCGACGCGCTCCCGGGCAGCGTTCGGGTGGAACGCGAGGGCGGTCTCTTCACCCGTGATCACCGGGTGCGGCGCGTAACCCTTCGGCTGGCCGAGGTCAGCTACCAGCTCGAGTGGACCGGACAGGGGCTGGCTGCCCGGATCGGGCCCAACCAGGTGTCGCTGGACGACTGGGCGGAAAACCTCGGTGAGCAGCTGAGCCGGCGCGCTCGGACGGATGCCCGTTCTCGCACAGCCATGGACAGCCTGGTCGCAGGACGCCTTCCGGCACAGGTGCTGACGCGGCCCTCAGGCGCCGGCATCCTGGCCCGGCATTCGGCGCAGCGGTTCTCACCAGACTCCACGATCGAAGTCGGCGTTGGCGACAGCGCCGTGCTGGTCGCCGGCAGCGAGGTGCTGGACGCGGTCGGTCCGGGCAGCCACCGAATTGGCGATGCGGTACCGGCGGGCGCCGTCCAGGACCAGGCGACGGGGGAGATCGAGGGCGCCCTCTTCTTCGTGTCGACTGCGGAGCGTCCCAACCAGCGCTTCGGGGGCGCAATCGACAAGGTGCTCGACCCCCAGACCCAGCTGGCGGTCGGCCTTCGCGTCTTCGGCGAATACGTGATGCGGGTGGGCGACCCGGCGGCGTTGGTACGCAGCCTGGGCAGCCAGCCGGACGTCTCCGACGAGCGGATCACCGACGTCCTGAGGGACGTCGTGCTCAAGGTGCTCAGGGCCGACCTGGCGACGCACATCAGCGCCCAGGGCTGGCCGGTGCTCGGGCTCGCCGCCCATATGGGTGAGCTGGAGGCGGCGGCCCTCGAGCGCCTTCGGGAACCGGCGGGCGCATTCGGTTTGGCGGTCGTGCGCTTCGGGAATTTCACAGTAACGATGAAGGAGGAGGACGAGGCGCTGGTGACGCAGTACCACGCGCGCCAGGCGACGGCTCCTTCAGCCCCCGCGCCAACCACTGCGCCCGTGGGGACGGTCACCTGCGCGAGCTGCGGGGCGGCCAACCCGGTGGGGGCCCGGTTCTGCTCCAACTGCGGCAAGCCGCTGGCGCTGCGCTGTGCGAGCTGCGGGACCGAGAACGCAGCCGGCAGCCGCTTCTGCAGCCAGTGCGGCAGTCCGCTGACGGGATCGACGCCGTGAGCCGCCTCTCCACACTGCTGCTTCGTCTCCGTGTCCGGCTCGACGCTCATCCAAAGCTGACCCAGCGGGCCATCTTGATCGCCGTCCTCGCCGCGGCGCTGCTGATTGCCCTCGTGCCCGGGGCCGCGTTTGCGCGCGGTGGTGGCGGAGGCCACGCTGGCGGTGGCGGCGGTGGCGGCGGTGGCGGGCACAGCGGTGGCGGTGGCTTCGGTGGCGGCGGCTTCGGCGGTGGTGGCGGCACTCACGGCACCGGCGGCACCGGTGGTGGCGGTGGATATACCGGTGGCGGCGGTTTCGGCGGCGGCTTCGGCGGCTTCGGCTTGTGGTGGCTGCCGTTCCTCTTCTGGGGAGGCGGCGGTCTCCTGACCTTCGTCCTCTTCATCCTGCTGCTCACCTGGCTCGCCAACTCCGGCCGGCGCTCGCGCCCGTACCAGCAGACCTGGGAACCTGAACCCACGTGGGCGCCGTCCACCGCGCGGCTCGATCCCGAGCCTGGGTTGGCATCGATCGCCGGGGCCGACCCCGCGTTCGACCGCGAGCACTTCCTGGACCGCGTGCGGCACGCTTTCTTCACGCTCCAGCAAGCCTGGGAGGCACGCGACCTGGCGCCGGCTCGGTCCTTCATGGGACGCGGCCTCTACCTTGGCTGGCTGACCCAGGTACGCCAGCTCGTCGCGCTCCATAAGGTCAACCGGATGGAGGACGTGGCCATCACGGACCTCGGGTTCGCGGCGGCAAATCATGGCTCGCGCTACGACCACGTGACCGTCCGCGTCGACGCCAGCGCCGCCGACTACGAGGTCGACGAGCGCGATGGACGCGTCATCTTCGGGGACCGCGTCCAGCGGCCCTTCACCGAGTACTGGACGTTCGAGCGCACGAGCGGTACCTCCACGCCCGCCAAGGGGCTGCTCGATCAGACGTGCCCCAACTGCGGCGCGCCGGCCGAGATCAACGAGGTCGGCGAATGCGCCTACTGCCGGGCCGCGATCACCAGCGGCCGCTATGACTGGGTGCTGGCGCGCATCGACCAGGCCGACCAGTGGGAGGCGCATGCCGCCGATGCGGTCTACGGAGCCGCGGCGCAGACGGCCGTGGAACCGGAAGCCCGGGCTGGCGTGGCGGCCATCGCGGAGCGGGATCCCGGCTTTGACACCGACGCCTTCCTGGAACGCTTCGAGATGGCCTATTTCCTGGTCCAGCAGGCGCTCCAGGACGGCGACCTGGAGCCGGTTCGACCCTACCTGGCGGGCGACCTGGCCGGACGCTGGAACCGGGAGGTGGCGGTGCTCGGCGAGCAGCGCCGGCACCTGCTGCTCGAGAACCTGAACGTGCAGGGCGTCGAGCTGGAGCACGCGCAGGTTGCCGCCGGCAGCGACATCGTCGTCGTCCAGGTGGTGTCGGTGGCGACTCGCCAGGTGGTGGGCGCCGATGGCCAGCGGGTGGCCGGTGACGGCGTCGACCAGCGGCTGACCGAGCACTGGACGCTGTCGCGGCCAACCGGCACCCGAACGCCGGAAGCCGGCGGCGTGCTGGCGCACCGGTGTCCATCCTGCGGCGAGCCGCTATCGGTGGACGAGCTGGGGCACTGCAAGTCGTGCAAGGCGGCGATCAACGCCGGCGACCTCGACTGGGCGATCGTGGCCGTCGATCCCGAGTCCTGGTGGACGCGGTCCGAGCTCGGCCTCGTCAGGGTCCTCTAGAGGCGCTTTTCAGCTGACGAAGCGGTAGCCCCGTCCGGGGACCGTGGCGATGAACTGGGGCCGGTGCCAGTCGTCTCGGAGCTTGCTGCGGAGGCTGCGGACATGCCGGTCGACCACGTTGCTCTCCACGATGTGATCCACACCCCACAGCGCGTCCAGGATCTCCTTGCGCGTCAGCGGGCGGCCCGCATTGGCTGCCAGGAGACAGAGCAGACCCTGCTCCAGCGAAGTCAGATGCAGCTCTGAGGGTCCGGCGCGCGCGGATCGCTGCAGCAGGTCGATCTCGAGGTTGCCCGCCCGCACGACCGGTTCAAAGGAGCCCCACATTCCGTAGGTGCGCCGCAAAAGGGCGAGCGAGCGGGCGAGCAGTTCCTCGGGGCAAAAGGGCACCTGAAGGACGTCATCTGCTCCCCTCTGAAACGCTGCCAGCTTGCTCTTCAGATCCCGCCGGCGCGTGAGCGCGATGACCGGGAGACGCTCAACCGGGAAAGCCTGGCGGCGGAGCCAGTCAAGGAGGCGGCCAACCCCCCAATCCACATCGACGAGGACGAGATCCGGCTGCCAGCTGTGCAAGATGTCGATCGCTTCCGCCCCGTCCGCCGTCATTCGGGCGATAAACCCGCCGCCCAGGCTTGAGCGAACGACGCTCGCCAGCGCGCTCTGGCCGGCCGCCGTCAGCACGCGAGTTGAGCGGCCCGACGGGCGAGGGGTCGGTACGGTCTGCCGCTTCGGACTTCGATTCGCCATGGCTCGTCTTCCGACCACTTGCCACACCACGTGGGTCGCGGCTGCGGTGTCCGTTGGGTTGTCTCCGAGCCAGCGTAGCGGAGCGCTTCGCCGCTTGGAGAGCTGAAGGTCCTGGAATGACTGATCCGTCATGACGAGCTAAAGGCGGCGGGCGAGACTCGGACAGAGGCCCGGGTGCGGCCGCCGATCGCGTGCCTGAGGCGCTGCCGCACGACATCTGGAGAGGCTGATGAATGGCCGGCGTAAGCGCCTGATTGTGATGCTCACAAGCAGCGCTGTCACCGTCGTGCTTGGGCTCTCCGGCATCGTGATCGCAAACCGACTGACGAGGCCGGCAGGAGGTGGGGAGATCTTCCTCGAGAACACCGCGAGCGCGGGCTCCCACCCCTTCACGCCCAGCGTGGCGCCGCCTCCCTCGACGCCTCCCCCGACGCCGGCGCCCCCCTCCCCGCCTCCCGGCGGTCCGGTTGCCGTGCAGGCCGCCTCTGGTTCAACCCCTGGGCTCTATGGAGGCACCCAGAACGTTGGAACCTGCAACTCCCAGCAGCTGGTCTCCTTCCTCGCCGCCGACCCGAGCAAGGCGGCGGCGTGGGCGGGCGCGCTCGACAGCGATCCCAACCTGCGTTGGAGCCAGGGTGGCCCGATCAGGGTCGACCAGATCGGGACCTATGTCAGTGAGCTGACCCCGGTCGTCCTGCGCGCGGACACCCGGGTCACCAATCACGGCTACTTCAACGGCAGGGCAACGTCGTTTCAGTCGGTGCTCCAGGCGGGGACTGCGGTCCTCGTCGACAAGTACGGCGTCCCACGGGTTCGCTGTGCCTGCGGCAATCCGCTGATCCAGCCCGTCGCTGTCACGACCTATCCGGTGTACCGGGGTTACGTCTGGCCGAGCTTTAGCCAAACGACGATAGTGGTCGTTCGGCCGCCGCCAACCGTCATCAACATCTTCGTGCTCGTCGACCCGCGCACTCGCCGGCCGTTCGTGCGGCCCGTCGGCACGCTCGGCACGAGCGACGCGCCGGCGCCGCCAGGAACTGTGGTGATCGATCCGGCGGCCGGCCAGTCCCCCACGCCATCGCCCACAGCCGCTGCGTCGCCGACGCCTTCAGCGATTCAATCGCCGACGCGCTCGCCTTCTGCCGGTCAGTCGCCGACGCTCTCTCCCTCCGCCAGCCAGTCGCCGACGCCCTCGCCCTCCGCCGGCCAGTCATCAGCGCCGGCGCGCGCTGGCACTCGGCCGACGACTCCCGCGCCCGCCGCGAGTCAACCGACCCCGTCGCCTGCCGCCAGCCAGCCGGCGTCACCGCCCGCTGCGTCACCTTGAGGAGTGGAGGAAGTGCCCGCAGATTTCGGCTACTTCCAGAGCAACCTGATTCAGTACCTGCTCGACAGAGCGTCCCTCTACCAGAAATTGTCGACTGGCGGCGGCGTCGCCACCCCGAGTCCGCAAGACGCCCAAATGTGGGCTCAGCGCGCTCAGGACGCACTTCGCTTATTGGAGCGGGCTCGCGAGGTCACCCCGTCTGGCTACGCACAGCTGGCACAAGAGGTGAACGCAACGCTCACTCCCGGCGGGTCGCCTACCAGCTACATCGTCCACAGTCTCGGTACGCCGAATCCCTTGACCAACGCTGAGATCTTGGCCGAGGGTGGGGCTCCCGCGGTCGAGACTGGGGCCGGAGCTGCGGCCGAGACTGGGGCCGGAGCTGCGGCCGAGACTGGGACCACAGCTGTAGAGCAGAGCTTCTGGCGGCGCTTGCTCAGCCGGCTTGGGCTGAGCGCCGCTGAAGGAGCGGGCGTCAGCATCGCCACAGTGGCCACCGGCGTCGGCATTGGCATTGTCGTCATAGGCGTCGCCGGCGCCATCTACGTCTACACGGCTGACAAGCCGATCCAGCCCGGCCCCCAGATGCTGAACCGGCCTACGCCGGCCAACGTCAACCCGCCCGCCGAGTCTCCACCGCCAGCAACACCAGCCCAACCGCCAGCGCCGGCCGAGGTGGTGCCGCCGGAGCAACCGCCCCCACCGCCGCAGGAGGTCGCGCCACCGCCCGCCAACGCCCTGCCGCCCCCCGTGCAGGGGGAAAACCCTCAGCCACCCGCCGTGAATCCTGCGGCGCCTTCGCCCCCGACGCAGAATGCCCCGACGCCCACGTGCTGCCCCGGTTCGCAGACACGTTCCATCCGTCTCTTCAACGTGACACCGAATCCGTGCCCACCCTGCTGAGGGCCACTGAGGAGGTAGTGAAGTGACCATCGACATCGGTCTTCTGCGGAGCGGTTTGATCGGGTGGCTGGAAAGCCAAGCGCAAACGTTTGAAGCCTTGGCCACGTCTGGTGAGGCCGCCGCCTATCCGGAGCAGGCCGCGTTCTATAGCCGGAAGGCAAAGGAATGCCTGGAGCTCATTGAGCGGGCGAAGCAGGTAACGCCTACGGGCTACCAGCAGCTCATGCAAGAGGTCTCCGACAAGATCCACATAGGGGGCAAGTTTCCCGTTGGCCAGGTTGGAGCCCAGTCGGCGGGCGAAGCTGGGCTCGAGGCAGGGGCGGAGGCCGGGGCCGAAGCTGGCGCCGGGGCGGGGGCCCAGGCCACGACCTCGGCGGTGGAGCAGAGCTTCTGGCGGCGCTTGCTCAGCCGGCTTGGCCTGAGCACCGCAGAAGGGGCGGGCGTAAGCATCGCCACGGTCGCGACCGGCGTGGGCATTGGGGTCGTCGTCATAGCCATCGCCGGCGCTATCTACGTCTACACCGCGGACCAGCCGATCCAGCCCGGTCCTCGGATGAACAACCAGGCCCCTCCAGCGAATGTCGACGTCCCCGCGCAACAGGCGCCACAGGCGCCGCCACCGCCGGCCGACGTGGCACCACCGGTGCAGAATCCCGCTCCGCCGCAGGACCAGAACCCACTCCCGCCGCAGCAGAATCCCGCGCCGCCCGACAACGGCCTGCCGCCGGCGCAGCAGGGGCAAAACCCGCCACCCATCACAAATCCCGCGCCGCCGTCACCGCCCACACAGATCGCCCCGACCCCTTCGTGCTGCCCCAGTTCCCAGACCCGTTCCATCCGTCTTTTCAACGTGATGCAGAGTCCGTGCCCACCCTGCTGACGGTGGTCTGCCGCTATCCGGAGCGGGCGTTCGTGAAGCGGTAGCCGATTCCGGGGACGGCGAGTATGTAGAAGGGCCGCGCCGGCTGGGGCTCGATCTTCCGGCGCAGGTTGCGAATGTGGACGTCGATCACCCGCGTCTCGATCGGGTACTCGTAACCCCAGATCGTGTTCAGGATCTTCTCCCGGCTGAGCACCTTGCCCGCGTTCTGCGCCAGGTAGGAGAGGAGGTCGAACTCGGTGTGTGTCAGGTCGACCTCCTCTCCCGACTGCATGACCCGCCGCTCGTTGACGTCGATTACCAGGTCTTTGAACTCCATCCGGCCGCGGTTGAAGTCAAAGGCGTCGATGCGCGCCTTGCGCAGATGGGCGGCGATCCGAGCCAGCAGCTCGCGCAGGCGGAGCGGCTTGACCAGGTAGTCGTCGGCGCCGATCTCGAGGCCGACGACGACGTCGATCTCGTCCGAGCGCGAGCTGACCATGATGATCGGAGTCGTACCGTCCAGCTTGCGCAGCTCGCGGCAGACGTCGAAGCCGGTGATGTCTGGCAGGGTCACCTCGAGAAGCACCACATTGGGCTTCTGCTCCTCGAACTCCCGGAGAGCGTCGGCGCCCGACTCGGCCTCCACGACCTCGAAGCCGTCCTGCTCACACGCGCTGCGGACTTCGCGGCGGATGGACAGCTCCGGGTCGACGATCAAAACCTTGCGCGGGGCGGCGTCCTGGCTCTCGTTCTGCGGTCGTGTCATGGGCGATTAAGACCTGCGCTACAGCTTGAGCGGGCGCAGAAGATTTGTTAGCGAATGTTACGCCAACGCGCTAGCGACCGCACACCTTGTCGGACGCGGTCGCTAGCCTCGAGCAGTCCAGCGCCGGCCGGCCGCAGAACCAGGTCCCAGGCGCCCGCGTACGCGACCGGGCTGCCCCCGAATCCGGTCTTGAACTGCCACAGACCGTGCCAGGGATGGGCTTCATCGTCGTTCGGCGGAACCCCCCAGAGGTCGTACTCGGCACATCCGGCCGCGGCCGCGTCCCGCATCGCGGCCCACTGGACGGCGTAGGTCGGCATCAGGTCCCGCCGCTCGCCACTGGAGCCGCCGAAGAGGTAGTAGGCGCGACCGTCAAAGCGGGCGACCATGATCGCGGCCAGCGGGCGGCCCTCGTAGCGAGCCACGTAGATGTGGCAATCCGGCAGCTGCCGGAGCCGGCGCTCATAGGCGCGTAAAGACGCCGCCGCGATTCCCTGCCGGACAGCCGTCTGGGCGTGCTGGCGGTCCAGCTCTCCGGGGTCGTCTTCGACCGCCACCTCGACTCCTCGCTTGAGCGCGAGGCGGATGTTGTACCGGTGCTTGGGCTTGAAGGCGGCCAGCATCTGTTCCTCACCGGCCAGGGGCACGATCAACGTGTGCTCCGGCTGCAGAGCGGGCGCCGGCTGGAAGCCCCGCTGGCGCAGCTGCTCCGCGAACAGGGGCGGCGCGTCGGGTTCCAGGCGGAGCCGGGCGAGGCGCCTTTCGCGAGCCCACTCGACGAGGGCGTCGGCGGCCTCGCCGCCGGCCGGCACCGGACCCCGAGGTACGTACGCCCAGCGCGTGACGCCGCGGCCCGCGAACAGAACTGTGGCCGCGCTCGACCCAAGAACGACGCGCTCGGGCGTCCAGCCCTCGGCCTCCTGGACTTCGCCGTAGCCCCAGCACTGAAGAAGGGGCGCGCGCGTTCCCGCCCGGCTCGCCAGCTCCCCGAGGCGCCGGTCCCACTCGCCGGCCGGGCTGCCGCTCAGTACACGCCTCCGAGGCCGCCCGATCGCTCGCGGCCGGTGGTGTACGAGGTGTCGCCGGACACCAGGTGGCAGGTGTCGTTGACGCCGGCGATCACGGTTCGAGCGGGACCCCGGAGCAGCGTCGAGATCGAGCAGTTGTCGATGACGAACGGAAAAAGTCCGTCGCTTGTGCTTCGGAGGAGCCGGCCGAGAGCGACCTGGATGACACCGCCGTGAGTGACGATTAAAGTCTGGCCTTGCGGGTGGCGTACGAGAATCTCGTCGATGACCCTGAGCACACGGGCTTCGAACGGCGCCGCGCCCTCGCCCCCAGGCGGGATGTCCCAGGACGGCAGTTCGCGCCAGCGCAGCCAATCCTCGGGAAAACGCTTCTCGATGTCCTCGGTTCGCAGACCCTCCCAGTCACCGAGCATTACCTCGCGGAGAGCAGGCATGAGCACGGGCCGGCGTCCGATGACCCGCGCGATCTCCTCCGCGGTCTCACGGGTACGCGTCAGGTCGCTGCTATAGAAGCCTTCGAAATGGCGGCCCGACAAGCGCGCGGCAAGCCGCCGCGCCTGCTCGTGTCCCAGCTTCGAGAGCGGGGGGTCGAGCTGGCCCTGGATCCTGCGCTCATCGTTCCAGGTCGACTGCCCGTGCCGGATCAGCAGCAGGCGGGCAGGTTCAGGGGGGCGGGTGCCGGGCGTGTCAGGCGGCGTTGCCTGGCTGCCCGGGATCGACATACTCCGCTGCCTATACTAACTTTGTGCGAGTTCGCCCATCCGGGGGTGTGCCTTCGCATGCCCGGCATGAAGTTTCGTGAGTTTTGAGGACACAGAACACCGCTTGCAGTCCACGGGATCACTAGCCGATACCAATCTAAAGACGCTGCTCGAAGCCGCACAGTCGGAGCGAGCAACGGGCACGCTCAACGTGCACAACGGGGGCGGGCACAGCTGCACGCTGTACTTCCTCTTCGGGCACCTGTTCCACGCCGTCGCGGACGGCGCGCTCGGCGATGAGGCGGTGGTCAAGGCGCTGAACTGGTCAAGCGGGGGGTTCGACTACGATCCGAAGGCGAAGCTTCCCGCCGACGAGACGGTCCGGGGGTCGATCCCCGAGCTCGTCGCCCAGGCGGGTACGACCAGTGCCGAAGAGGCGGCGCCCGCGCCCGAGCCCGCCCCTCCGCCGGCTGCCGAGAAGAAGCCCGAACCGGCACCCGCACCTGAGCCCGAACCCGAACCCGAGCCCGAACCGCAGCCGGCGGCGAAGGCGCCCGAGCCGGTCGAGCCACCGCGACCGCGAGAGCAGCCGAAGGCGGAACGCGAGCAACACGAGGAGCGGAAAGGCGTGAAGCACCGGCCCTCACCGAAGCACGGACGGGAGCCGATTCCGGTTCCCGCTGGTCAGGTCATCTACGACTCCCTCAAGACCTCGTTCGTCGATTTCCCTCGCTTGATTACGACGCTCGAGCGCGAGGGCTACACAGGTTACGTCCGCCTGCTCACGGACGAGGCCGCGGGCCTCATCCTCTTCAAGGAGGGCTCGGCACTGGAGGCGGCGTACGACGCCGGCCAGGACCCTGCCTTGACCCTCGGCACCCAGGCGCTTTTCGAGTTCAACGAGGCGGTCAAGAATGGCGAGGGCATCCTCGACGTGGTCGCGCTCACCCCAGAGTTGGTCAACGGCCTCTACGAGCTGACGGTCGCCAAGCCGCTGTATTCGGACCTCTACGCCTCCTGGGTCGACCCCGACGCCCTTTTGAAGTTCCTCGAGAGGCGAAAACTGAGCGGAAGCGTGATGGTTCGCGGCGGTGGCAAGACCGGTGTCATCATCCTCACCGAGGGGACCCTGACTGGCGCCTACACCAGCGACTCCCGCGACATCTCGGAAACCGCCGAGGGCGTGCTCAGGATCTGCGACGATCGCGAAGCCGTGATCGAGGTCAAGGCCTCCGACGGGACGCCGCACCAGGCCCTTGACGTGGACGCAATCGTGGGTAGCCGCAAGATTGCGACCGGGACGACGCAGGTCGAGATGCCCGTGTACCGGCCGGAGGCCGCTCCGCCGCCGGCGCCTGAACCGCCCCAGCCGGCGCCGTCGGAGGCAGCCAGCACGCAGCCCAACATTCCCACCTACCCCCAGGAACCCGCCCAAACCCAGCCGGCCTGGCAGCCGGAGGCACCTCCGGTCCCCCCTGCGGCTCCGGAACCGGCGCCCGCGTTCGGTACCCAGAGCATGCCCATCCCGTCGCCCGCGGCCGGAGGCGACGTTGACTGGGAGCAGGTGATCGCTGAGCTGCAGGCGGTTACCGAGGAGGACCTCGGCAATCGCTCGCGCAAGGTCAAAGACCTGCTGGCGTCGGCCGAGCGAACGCCGGTCGGCCTGGAGGCGACGATCGACCAGATCCCGACGATTTCCATACTTTTCGTCGACTCCTCGCGCCTGGAGTCGCTCGCCCAGAAGCTGAGGGCCAAACTACACAGCTATCTCGGTTAGTCGACTCCTCCTCGCCGTAGCGGTCGGATTCGCCGCGCTGCTTGGGACCGGCTGCGACACGCCGCCCCAGATCGTCGACATCTCGCCCGCCCGCAACGCGACCCAGGTCAACAGCAGCGCGGACATCCAGATCCGCTTCGACCGGCCGGTCGACGCCGCTTCGGTGGCCGCGCACTTCTCGGTCCAGCCCGCGGTGAGCGGCACCATCACCTGGAAGTCGCCCTCCACCCTCGTTTTCTCACACCCGCCGCTCAGTCCCCTGACGACCTACACCGTGCGCTTGAGCTCGGGCTACCGGGACCTCCTCGGCCATCCCAACCAGCTCGCCCACGGCTGGAAGTTCACGACCGAGGCGCCGCCATCCGTGACCGGTTCGAGTCCGGCGCCCCGCGAACAGAACATCGACCCCTCGAGCTACATCGCGCTTCAGTTCAGCCGGGAGATGGACCTGGGCTCGCTGCAAGGCGCGATCAGCATCTCGCCCTACGTGCCGATCACCGTCCACCGTGATCCTGGAGACGCCCGGCGCGCGATCGTAGCCCCGCAGACGCTGCTCGACCCTGGCACCACCTACTCGCTCTCGGTCACTCCGGGCGCGCGCGACGTGGACGGCAACCCGCTGCTCTCCGGCCTCTCCATCGACTTCGGCACCGGCTCCACGAGGCCGCTGCGGCACTGGGTCACATTCGTCGCCGGCGAAGGCCGGAACAGCTCCGGCATCTGGGCTGTCGACGAGAGCCGGATCCCACGCCAGGTGACGCCGTTTGCCGCCGACACATTCACGTGGTCGACGGACGGCACCCGCCTGCTCGCTCACTCCCCGACCGGAGCCTGGGCGGACGTGGCCCTCGACGGTGAGCAGAAGATTTTGCCCGTCCATGCCGACTGGGCCGGCTATCTCGCGCACGGGCTCGGCTATGCCTTTGTTGACAACGGCAAGCTCTCGATCCTGAGTGCGTCCGGCAAGACGACGGCGATCGACTCCGACGTCACCGATGTGACCGTCTCGCCGGACGGCGAACGCCTGGCGTACGTCAGCGGTGGCACGCAGGTGCGGGGCTACACGATTGATCTGCAGTCCCATTACCGAATCGGCGCCGAGACGGGCACGGTCGACGGGCTTGCCTGGGCACCGGACGGCTCACGGCTGGCTTACCGGGTCGCCACCATTGACCTGCTGCAGTCGCACATCCGGGTCAAGAACCTGCTCGGCAGCGGCAATGTGCTCACGGTGGCAACGGGTGAGGTGGACACGCCCAGCTGGCAGGCGGATTCCCGGCACGTTCTCCTCTCCGCCACGGTTCAGGTCAACGGCACCCCGCGCTCCCGCGCCTTCCGGATCAGCGTCACCGACCCCGCCACCGCTCCTTTGAGCGCGGATGTCGCGATCCCGGGGCCGGCCGACGCCAACATCCACGACCCAGTGCCTTCCCCAGACGGCCATCAGCTGGCTTTCCTACAAGTGACTGCGGGCGGTCAGCAGACCTGGGTGATGAACGTCGACGGCACCGGGCTCGGACCGCTTACGGCGTACGACGCCGCGACTTTCCCCTACTCCTGCCGCGCGCCGGCCTGGACCCCGACCTGATCGCGGCTGGGGGCTTGGGCCATGCGTCCCACCAGGAGATCCTCGTATTCCTCGGTCAGGCGATCGCCGGTGCGCGACCAGCTGAAGCGCTGTGCGAGCAGGCGGGCGCGGCGGCCCATCTGCTCCGAGAGCTCGGGGCCTTCGAGGATCGCCGATAGGCGGCGGGCCCATTCCTTGGGATCGTGGGAAGGGATCACGTAGCCGGTGACCTCGTCGCGCACGACCGAGGCCAGGCCGGCCACGCCGGCCGCGATAACGGGGCATCCGCAGGCCTGTGCCTCGAGGCCGACGAGACCGAAAGACTCGCTGTAAGAGGGCATCAGCAGCGCCTCCGCGGCCGAGTAGTAGACGCGAAGCTCCGGCTGGGCGACCGATCCCCGGAAGCTGACCCGATCCGAGACGCCAAGCTCAGCGGCGATCGCCTGCAGGCGGGCACGTTCGCTCTCGCCCTGGTTGCGGCTGTCACCGCCGAGGACGACGAGCACCGCGTCCGGGTGGTTGGGAGCGACCTCAGCGAACGCGCGCAGCGCGACTTCGGTGCCCTTCAGACGCTCCAGGCGGCCGGCGAAGAGGACGGGCCGGCGCCCTTCGAGCCCGATCCAGCGGCGGGCCGTAAAACGTGGAACAGGCTGGAAGGCCTCGAGGTCGACACCGGGCGCCACCACCGCGATCCGGCCCGCTCCAGCGCCGTAGGCGCGGCGCAGGTCCTCGCCCTCGGCCTCGGTGCTGACCACCAGCAGGTCCGCGCTGCGAGCGATCTCGGCCTCGATCATCTCGCGGATCGGCGGCTCAGGCTGGTCGCCCGGCGCCAGCTTGCGATTCTTGACCAGCGCCAGCGTGTGTGCCGTATGAGCCCAGGGCGTTCCCCACTGGCCGCGCAGCGTGCACGCCGCCGCGCCCGAAAGCCAGTAGTGCGAGTGGATGATGTCGTAGGTGGCCCGCTCGGCCGCCGCCATCTCCCGGATTCCGTCGGCGAAGGCCTGCACCTGGCCCACCAGCTCGTACTTGTCGAGGGCCGCGGGACCGGCCGGAATGTTGATCACACGCGTCAGCGGACCCAAACGTTCGACGGAGGGCGGGTGCGATGCCGGTACCCGCGTGAAGACGTCACTGGCGATCCCACGGCGACTGAAAGCCGCACAGGACTCCCTGACGTAGACGTTGAGTCCCCCGTTCGCACCCTCGCCCAGTGCGCCCGTGGGAGACGTGTGCATGGACAGCACAGCCACGCGCAGGGCGCGCGGCAGCATAGATGATCTCGGAGCGAGATCAGCCACGATAGGCCGGTCTCCCATCCAGCCAACGGCGCGACGAGCAAGTCAGCGCGGAAGCGGAGACCGGCGAGACGCTGCTCATGTTGGTTAGAAAACGTACCGTTTGTCGATCTATTCCTGCCTGGCTTCCTCGTCAGAGGTTGACAGCGGGGCGGCCTCGGATAGGCCGCGGCTATCATGTTCGGGTGCCCGTGAACCTGCTGCGGAAGCTGGTGGTCGCCCTCAGCGCCCTGTCTCTGGTCGGACTGATCGCCGCCGGCACCGTCACGGTCCTCGCTGCGTCGCCTGACGCCTCGCCGTCGGCAGGCGCCTCGCCCGCCCCGTCAGCGAGCGGCAGCCCCAGCGCCGCCGCTCTCCCCGGGAACCCGCAGAACGGCCAGCAGGTCTACAACCAGAACTGCACCGCCTGCCACGGCGCCAACCTGGAAGGCGGAGTCGGCCCCAAGCTGAATCCGCTGCAGAAGCTGGCTGGCATGCCCTCAGGGGCGCCCGGCGATCCGCCGGTCGTGGCCTACCTGATCGACGTCGTCGGCAACGGCAAGGCGCCCTCCGACGGCTTTTCGACCGCCATGCCCGCTTGGTCTGGAAAACTGACCCCCACTCAGATCAACGACGTGGTCGCCTACATCATCCAGCAGAACACGACGGCCGCTGGGGGGACCCTCAGTCCCGTGGACCTCGCGCGCAGCAACGTCTTCTGGGTAACCGTCGGCATCGGCGCGATGATGGTGATCACCTACTTGCTCGCCCGCTACAACATGCGCTGGATCGCGAGGCGAGCCGCGGCCCGCCGCGAAGAGCTCTAGGACGGCCCAGGACCCCTCCCGCGCGGGGACTACGGTCCTCATCCTGTTCTCGGCTACCGGTGGTGGCCATCGCGCCGCGGCCAGGGCCCTTACGCAGGCGCTCAACGAGATCGCCCCTTCGCTCAACGTCGTCTCCGCCGACCCCCTGATCGGCGAGGGACCCGCCCTCGTTCGCCGGTTAGCCTCGCTCTACTCGCCGCTCATTCAGCGCTCGCGGCCAGCATGGGGTGTCGTCTACCACGGCGCCAACACGCGCGCCGGCTTCGCCGCCATCCGCGGCGTATTCGGGCGGACGGTGCGGTCGATCCTGATCGACCTGCTCGAGCAGCACGACCCTGACGTGGTGCTCTCGGTGCACCCCCTCCTCAATCACATAGCGCACCAGGCGATTCAGCGGTCGGGCCGTCGGCGGGCGCTGATGACCGTGATCACCGACCTCGTCGAAGCGCATCGGGGTTGGGCCTACCCGAAGGCCGACCTGATCGTGGTTCCGACCGAGAGCGCGCGCCAGTGGTGCCTCAAGTACGGAGTGGAGGCCGAGAAGGTGCACCTGCTCGGGCTGCCGGTCGACCTTCATTTCCGGCCTCCGGCCGCTGGGGAGAAGGCAGCCCTGCGGCGGCTCTTCCGGCTCGACGAGTCGCGCTTTACCGTCCTTGTCTCAGCCGGGGGCGAGGGCGCGGGCAACCTGATCCAGCAGGTGCGGGCGCTTTCCTGGCGCGAGCACCCATGGCAGGTGATCGCGATCTGCGGGCGCAACGAAAAGCTCAGGCGGCGGCTCTCCCGGCTCCACTTCGCGACGCCGACGCGTGTCCTCGGCTTCGTCGACAACATGCCGGACCTCATGCGAGCCAGCGATGTCGCGGTCACCAAGGCCGGGCCGGGCGCAATCGCCGAGGCGCTGGCGACCGGTATCCCGCTGGTGCTCACGGGCTACCTGCCCGGGCAGGAGACCGACAACGTGACTTTCGCCACCATGACCGGGATCGGCCTCTACGCGCCCAAGCCCGACCAGCTGCTCGACGCCGTTCAGATGCTGCTCGGGGACGAGCGCCGGATCTGGCGCGAGATGTCGGAGCGCGAGGCTTTGCTGGCGCGGCCGTATGCTTCGCTCGACATCGCCCGTGAGTGCCTGGAGCTGGCCGAGCGCTACAGAGCGGCCGGACAGGCGAGCCGGTAAGGACAGAGCGCGCAGCGCCGGCGTTCCGGCCGCGGGTCGAAGTTGCCGGCCCGGATCCCCTCCACCACCTCACCCGCCAGCCGCCGAGCCTCGTCCAGCAGCTCCTCGGTGGCGGGCAGGACGACCCGCTTGCCCGTCTTCAGGTAGACGATCTCGAGCTCGATCGGGTCGAGTCCCAGCTCCTGCTTGGCGCCAAGGGCATAGAGGGCGAGCTGGAGGTCGCGGCGGAGGCGGCTGGCGGGCAGCGGATTCCCCGTTTTGTAGTCGACGATTCTCCAACCGCCAGGAGCCCACCCCCCACCCTCTTGGGAGGGGGGTGGGTTTTGGGGGCCGTCAATTCGATCAATGATCCCCCGAAGCTCCCAGCCGTCAATAGTGGTTGTAAATCGCTCCTCCACGCGGTCAGGGGCGGCCGCGAAACCGCCGGCCTCGACGAACCGGCGAACCTGCTCGGTGGACAGCCGGCGGAGCGCGGGGAGGCGGCGCTCATCGACCGGTTCGACCCTGGCCCACTCCGCCTCCACGAGGTGCGCCGCCTCGTCCGGGCTGACCGAGCCCGCATCCCGCCGCTGCCGGCCGGCCCGCATCAGGGCGGCATGTACGACGGTTCCGTACTGCCCCTCTGCCGTTTCCGCGACCGGCAGGCGCAGCCGGTAGCGATAGCGATGCTGGGCCGGGCACTCGCGGTAGGCGGCCAGCGAACTGAAGGAGAGGAGGTGCTCCTCCTGCTCGCCGGACGCCTCCCCCGGCTGCATCGTCACCCGCCGCCCGTCGGACGTCTCGTCTGGCGCGGCCGGCGCCGCCGCCTCCTCGTCACGCAGGCGGCCGCCTGCCTCGAGCTCGGCGAGGAACCGAGATGGCTGCCACATTCGCGTCCCGTCATAGGTAGCGGCGAAGGAGAGGACGGCATGGCGGCGCGCGCGCGTCAGAGCGACGTAGGCGAGCCGGCGCTCCTCGGCCACGTTGTCCTCGCGGCGGCGCACAGCCGGTTCCAGGATCGCCGACGGCAGCTCGAAACCAGTGCGCCGGGCCGGCTGCGGCATCCGGCCCTCGACCACCGAAGGCACCAACACCGCGTTGAACTCCAGGCCCTTCGCCTGGTGGATGGTCATGACGCGCACCGCGTCCTCATCCCCGATGCCGGCGCCCCCGACCTCCTCGTCGTACCCCGAGAGGAGGAGCAGATCGAGCCGCGTCAACCAGGCCGCCAGCGACTGGTCGGGCGACGAAGCGCAGAACTCGTCGATCAGCTCGCCGAAGCGGGTGACCGCGGCGACCGCCCGCGGGTCGCGCGCGTGCAGCTCGAGCAGCTGCGTCCGCGACATGAGCTCGAAGAAGAGGTCGCCGACGCCCGCTGAAGCGACCATTTGGCCGACGTCGAGAACCTGGTGCGCCCACGCCGCCACCGGGCGCCAGGTAGTCAACGCCTCCAGATGTGATGACGCCGGTGGGACCACCTGCCGCACGTGCGCCAGCGCTTCGCCGATTTCGACCTCGAGCGGAGGTCGAGCCAGGCAGCGGGCGAGTGAGACCAGGTCGCTGGGATCGCGGAGCAGGCGCAAGAGCGCGATCACGTCGCGAACCTCGGGGACGTCGTAGATCCCGCCCGCCCCCAGCTGCCGGTGCGGCACGCCAAGGTTTCGCAGCGCTTCGACGATGGGCCGGGCGACGGCGTGGGTGCGGCAGAGGACGGCGATCTCCGACCACTCCGTTCCCCGCTCATGCAGCGACACGGCGGCAAACGCAATCGCGCTCGCTTCGGCCCCGCCGTCGACGGCTCGCAGCCGAATCACAGGGCCGCCGCGAGGACCCGACGCCCGGAGGTCCTTCTCGATCCGGCCTTCGTTCTGCCCGATCAGGGCAGCCGCCGACTCCACGATCGAGCGCGTGCTCCGGCGGTTGACCCCCAGGGTCACCGTTCGCGCCTTTGGGAACACCCGGAGGAAGCGGTTCATGCTCGCCAGCGCCGCGCCCCGGAAGCGATAGATGCTCTGGTCATCGTCGCCGACCACGAACACGCTCTCCGCACCGCGGCCGAGCAGCTCAACCAGGCGCTCCTGCGCCAGGTTGGTGTCCTGGTACTCGTCGACCATCAGGTGCCGGTAGCGAGCGCGGTAGCGGGCGGCGATGCCAGGCTGCTCCTCGAGGAGGCGGCTCGCTTCGAGCAGGAGGTCGTCGAAGTCGAGCAGGCCGGCCGCCCGTGTTCGGCGGGCGTGCTCTCGAAAGAGGCGGGCTGCCGCGCCGAGCAGGCTGGACCGCTCGTCGCCGGCGTTCGCGGCACACCACTCCTCCAAGCGGCCGAGCGGCACCAGCTCCTGCTTGAGCCGCTCCATCACTTTCAGAAGCGGATTGACCAGGTCGTCCGGGCGGTCGTCGGCCACCAGCGCGGGGTCGCCCATCTCCCACATGAGCTCGCGCAGGGCGATCCAGCGGTCGGCCCCGTTCAGGATTCGGAAGCTCGGCCGAAGCCCGATCGACCCGCCGTCCTCGCGCAGCCAGCCCATCGCGAGCGAGTGAAAGGTGCCCACCGCCGGCGCCGGCTGCCCGGTCGCCTGCTCGATCCGGGAACGCATCTCGCGAGCGGCACGGTCGGTGAATGTCATGACGAGGATCGCCTCGGGGCTGGCGCCGGCTGCGGTAAGCGTCCGGTAGCGCTCAGCGATCACTGCGGTCTTGCCGGTGCCCGCGCCGGCCACGACCCGGACTGCACCTTCCAGCAGACAGGCGGCCTCCCTCTGCTCGGGGCTCAAATTCAATCCCGCGGCGCTCCTCTCCCGGTCCTTACCTTCAGCTCGGTCAGCCGGCGAGCGACGCCCAGCGCATTCAGCCTCTCGACCACGGTCGCCGCATCGAGCCGCAGCTGGTGGGCGAGAGCGGGATTGCTGATCGAAACGCTCAGCTTGCCACCGTGCAGGCGCACCTCCTCACACGCTGCGCCCAGGTCGTTGCCAAGGATCTCGAGGAGGGCGAGGCGCAGCCTCAGCTCACCGATCTGCCGGCTTCGCGGCTGTGACGCGATCACCTTGGGGAGGACTTTTCCAACCTTATCCACAGGTCACCAACACCCCTGCCTCGATGCACCTGACTTCCGCGGCCGACATCACGGTTTCCGGAAACGGGCCCGGCTCGGCTGAGGTGACGACGACCTGGCCACCCGTCGAAACGCGCTCCATTAGGGCTTTTCGCCGGCGGGGGTCGAGTTCGCTGAGCACGTCGTCCAGGAGCAGCACCGGTGGCTCTCCAGTCCGCTGCTCGATGACGTCCGCCTCAGCCAGTTTGATGCTCACCACCGCCGTCCGCTGCTGGCCCTGAGAGGCGTAGCCGCGAGCATCCCGGCCCGAGAGGGTGACCGCGACGTCGTCGCGATGCGGGCCGTAACCGGTGGTGCCGCGGCGTATGTCCAGGGTGCGGCCGGCACTCAACGCGGACTTGAGGTCGCCTGGCGGGCCCTCATACGCGAGCTCGAGCTCCTCGCCACCGATTGCCTGGTGGTGCGTCCGGGCGCGGACTTCGAGCTCGGCGACGGCGCCTGCTCGCGCCCGGACGATCCGGTCGCCAAGCGTCGCCAGCTCGAGGTCCCAGACGTCCAGCGTTTCGCTGCCGGCCTCGCCGACCGCGATCTGCTTGAGCAGGCTGTTGCGTTGTTCGAGCACGCGGGCGTAGCGCGCCAGCAGGGCGGCGTGCCCTGGCTCGACCTGGACCAGGAGCTGGTTGAGGAGCCGGCGGCGGTGTTCAGGCCCAGATTTGACCAGGCTCAGGTCGTCCGGCCAGAAGAGTACGGCACGCAGGATCCCGGGGAGGTCGACCGCACGCCGCGCCACCCCCTCGACCTCGATCCTGCGCCGGGTACGGCCCGTCTCCTCGCGGTAACCGATCTTGAGGTCGAGCGACCGGCCTCCTGATTCGACGATCGCCTCGATTCGCGCCTCCGCCGCCACCGGTCCGATCACCTCGGCGTCACGGCGTGCCCGCGGCGAGGTCGAGAGCGCCAGGATCGCTATCGATTCCAGGAGGTTGGTCTTGCCCTGACCGTTGCGGCCGAGAAAGACGTTCAGCCGAGGTCCGGGTTCCAGATCCAGCCGGGCGTAGTTGCGGTAGTTCCGAAGGGCCAGCTTGAGAAGGCGCACCCGCTCCTAGGACATCGCGACCCGTACGGGCATGATGACGTACAGGTACCGATCGGATTCCGGCGGCCGGATCAGGCCCGGACTGAGCGGACCGTCGAAGTCCAGCTCGACTTCGTTGGTGCCGATGACCTGGAGCGCGTCGAGTACGTAGCGAGCGTTGAACGCGATCTGGATTTCCGACCCGTCGACCGCGGCCGCCACTTCGGCCCGGCTGTCGCCGACCTCGTTCGTGGTCGCCGAAAGCACGATCGAACCGTTCTCGCTGCGGATCCGGATTACGTTCGCGCTGTCGCGGGCGAACAGGGACACCGCGCGGACGGTCTGGCTGAGCTCAGAGGTAGGCACCTTGATCTTGGTCGAGCTCTTGTTGGGGATAACCTGTGCGTAGTTTGGATACGTCCCGTCGATGAGGCGGGATGTCACCTCAGAGGTGCCGGCGCGGAAGAAGATCTGGTTTCGCGCCTTGGAGACGATGAGCTCGACTTCGCCCGTCTCCCCCCGGAATGCCCTCGGCAGCTCGGCCAGGGCACGGGCCGGGATGATGAGCCGGACATCCAGGTCGGCGTTCGCCTCAGCCGCCAGCTTGCGCACCGCCAGCCGGTGCCCGTCGGTCGCCGCCAGCGTCTGACCCGACGCGTCTACGTGCAGCAGGATTCCTGTCAGCACCGGCCGCGCTTCGTCGGTGGAGGCCGCCATCTGAGTCTGCTCGATCGAGGACAGCAGATCGTCGATCGGGATCGTCAGGCGATCACCCTCGTCAGGGCGGGGCCCCGGAGGGAACTCCTCGGCCTCGATGCACTTGATGTGGGTGTCGAAGCGGGCGCAGCGCAGGTTTAGCGTCTGCGTCGGCTCGTCGAGCGTCATCGAGAGGTCCTGCTCGGGCAGCGTCGACACGAAGTCCGTCAAAAGCCGCGCCGGCGCGGTCGTGCTTCCCTCCTCGGTGATCTCGGCCGGAACCAGCTTGCGGATCCCGATCTCCAGGTTGGTGGCCGTAAGCGCGAGCCCATCAGCGGTTGTCTCGAGAAGGATGTTGTTGAGGATCGGAAGCGTCGTCCGTGTCGAAATGGCACGGGAGACGATCTGAAGAGCCTGGCTGAGAGTGCTCGGCTGACAGGTGAGTTTCAACGCGTGCTCCTTATCCCCAATTCAAGTCTTCGATCATGAGAGAAAGGCTTCGCAGTCCCAACAGTAGGGCCTGTGGACGGTGTGGATTTCGAGTTCACCGCCGCTTCGCCGGAGCGGGGGAAAAGGATATGTGAAACCCGCGCGATCGTTGGGACAGCCTGGGTAGTGGCTGGGGAGTCAGCCGGCCGCTGGCAGGTTGTGCCCGCCCTCTCCAGGACGTTTGCAGAGGCCCTGTGGAAAGCCGTCATTCCGCGTACAGCTTCTCGCGGAGGTTCTGCAGGTCGTAACGGAGGCGCTCGTCTTCCTTCAGCTCGTTGGCGATCTTGTCGATCGAGTGGAGAGCCGTCGTGTGGTCCCGGCCGCCGAACGCTTGACCGATGACCGGGAGGGAGGACGGAGTCTCCTCCCGGACCAAAAACATGGCGACCTGGCGCGGGAAGACGATGTGCTTGTCCCGCCGCTTGCCCTTCATGTCCTCGAGGGACACCTGGTAGTAGGTGGAGACCACGTTCTGGATGCGGTCGATGGTGATCGGCTTGCGGGCGCCGGCCGGGATCAGGTCGGAAAGCAGCTGGGCGGCCACGTCCTCGTCGATCTGCCGCTGGTGGATGGAGGCGAAGGCGAGAACCCGGGTCAGGGCGCCCTCGAGCTCGCGGATGTTCTTTTGAACCTTGTGCGCGATGAAGGTCAGCACCTCCTCAGAGACAAGGGCGCCGTTCGAGCCCACCTTCGACTTCAGGATGGCGAGCCGGGTCTCGAAGTCGGGCGGCTGGATGTCGGCTAGAAGGCCCTGCTCGAAGCGGGAGCGGAGCCGGTCCTCGAGGCTCGGGATCTCCTTCGGTGGCCGGTCGGACGAGATCACGATCTGCTTGTTGATCTCGTGGAGCGCGTTGAAGGTGTGGAAGAACTCCTCCTTGGTCCGATCCTTGCCGGCCAGGAACTGAATGTCGTCGATCAGGAGCACGTCGACCGTTCGGTACTTGTGGCGGAACTCTGCCATGTGCCCGGTCTGGATGGAAGCGATGACCTCGTTCATGAACTGTTCCGAGGTCAGGTAGCAGACCCGCTTCTTTGGCCAGGTCCGCCGGACCTCATGGCCGATCGCGTGCATCAGGTGGGTCTTGCCCAGGCCGACGCCTCCGTACAGGAAGAGCGGGTTGTAGTGCTCACCAGGCGCATCCGAGACCGCCTTGGCAGCTGCGTGGGCGAAGCGTGAGTTGTTGCCGACCACAAAGCTGCTGAACTTGAACTTCTCGTTGAGTTCGGTCTGCACGACCGGGGTCGGCTCCTCGGGTACCGCCTCCTCGATCAGGCCGCGGGGAGGCTCGTCGAGCACGGCGGTACGAGCGCCCATCGGGGAGACGACGAAGTCGACCTCGACCTCGCCGCCGGTCACCGCCTGCAAGGTCTCCTGGATGAGGCCCGCGAAGCGGTCCTCCAGCCAGTCCTTGGCCAGCTTGCTGGGCACACCGATGCGATACGTGCTCCCGTCTGCCGACACCAGGACGGCGTTCTTGAGCCACGTCTCATAGCTCGGTTTGGCGAGCTGAAAACGAAGCTCCTCCTGAACGGCGTTCCAGATGGTGTCGGTGTTCACGCTCTTAGACATCTCCTCGGCAGGCGGGACCTGTGAATAACTCTGGCGGGACGGGGGTGGTTCGAAAGCGGGTGCGGGTCCATTCCGGGCGCTGGGCCGGGACGCAGACCTCGGGGCAGGCGGTTGGAAAACAGTGGACAAACCGAGGCGGTTGTCCACAGAGGGGCGGCGAGCGCCGGCCCAACCGGGGAAACCCTGTGGATAACCCGGCTTAGGCCTCCGCGCCTCTCTCTTTTTACCCGCCGGGAACGGCGGCGCTGATCCTTGCGTCCGCTCCCCGGCAGGTGAGTGCGCGGCGTCGCCTGCAACCTGCGGTGCTCCCTGTTGAATTTATGTGGATAAACGGAAGCGAGCGTCTCGTTCAATCTCAGCTGAGCCTGAGCGAGGCCGTCCGTGTCTCCACGACGCGGAAGCCTGGCGCACAACGAAATCAACCGTGTGCCGTGTCAAGAGCGGTGCTGAAACGTTGGGCGCGAAAGAGAATCGACGAAGGCCTGTGGCCTGCTTCCGGCGGCCAAGGATAGCAAAGGCCTCGGGGGGTCGCAAGGCAAAGAATGTATGCCTTGTACTGACAGCGGCCGGCACTTCTGGGTGCGTCAAGCGAGGGTTGCCACCTGCTTCCCGGCGAGGTTTTCGCTATCATCTTGCGTTCGGGCTTCAGCGGTTTTGAGACCGCGGCGCGGCCCGACATAATCACCCCCGAGGTAGCCACCATCAAGCGAACGTACCAGCCCAAAAAGCGTTACCGGAAGCGTGTCCACGGCTTTCTTCGCCGCATGAGCACGCCGGCCGGCGCGCGCCTGGTCCAGAACCGGCGCCGGAAGGGCCGCCACAAGCTCACCCCGGGCTAAAACCCGCCCCTGGGCGGTGAAAAAACGGGACCGGCTCCGGCGGCAGCGTGAATTCCAGCGCGTCCTGCGGTCGAGCCGGATCTACTCGGGGCGCACCCTGGTCGGTTTTGCGGTGCCTTCCGAGGACCCGGTGTCACGGGTCGGAGTCACCGTCTCCCGGCAGGTCCGGGGGGCGGTGCGTCGCAACCGGGCTCGGCGGCGGCTGCGGGAGCTGGCGCGGTTGCGCCTGCTGACCGATGATTCACCCCTGCGCGCGCGGGGAATCACATACGACGTGGTCCTCATCGCTCGTCCGCCCGCGGTGGATGCCGGCTTCGGCGAGCTCCTTGCCGATGGAGAGGCCTTCGCTCGCCGCCTGGAGAGCTCGCGGTCGGAGGGGCGGCGGTGACGGCGGTCGTCCTGGCCCTGATTCGCGCCTACCAGCTGACGCTCTCCCACGTCCTGGGTGGTGGCTGCCGGTACTACCCGTCGTGCTCTCACTACACTTATGAAGCGGTAGAGCGGTACGGCTGGCTCCGCGGCTCCTGGATGGGGGTCCGGCGAATTAGCCGCTGCCATCCCTTCGCCAAGGGGGGCTACGACCCAGTTCCATGATCCGCCAGACCGGACCGAGTACCTACACCATGAAACCTGACTTGCGCTCGCCCGCTCTGGCCGGCGCTGGAGCGATGCGCCGATGAATCTCCAACAACTCTTCCAATTCCTGAGCCCTATCCACGCCCTGTGGTGGGCCATCTTCGGCGTGCCGCTGTCGACCGGACTGCACGTTCTCTACCAGACGCTCAACTCGGTGGGCGTCCTGCAGGTCATCGGCGCCTACGGCATCGCGATCATCCTGCTGACGATCGCGATCAAGATCGTCCTCTTCCCGCTCTACCACTACCAGCTCAGCGTGAGCCGGAAGACCATGCAGGAGCAGCGGAAGATCGCGCCCCAGCTGGCGGAGGTACGCAAGAAGCACAAGGGCGACCAGGCCAAGCAGCAGGCGGCGATGATGGAGCTCTACAAAGAGCACGGCATCAACCCCTTCGGCGGCCTCGCCGGATGTCTGCCGGCCGTTCTCCAGCTGCCGATCCTGACCGCCCTTTATTGGGTCTTCTACGGCAACGCCAGAAACGGCACCTATCCGCTTGATCACTTCCTCTGGGTGCCGCACCTGAACGCGATCCCGAACACGTTCCCGCTCGTCCCAGGTCTGCCGATACCCACCCTGATCTACCTGGTGATTCCGCTCCTGGCCGCCGCGACCACCTTCGTGCAGTCGCGGATGATGCAGCAGCCGCCGAATCCGATCGCGACTGAGCAGGAGCAGCAGGCTCAGCAGATGAACAAGACGATGCAGTACGTGATGCCGCTGATGATCGCGTACTTCGCCTTCGTCACCCCGGCTGGACTCGGCCTCTACTGGTTCATCTCCAATTGCTTCGCTATAGTCCAGCAATACTTTGTGAACGGGTGGGGCGGCCTGTTCGGATATCCGACGCCGCCACCGGCGAGCGGGAGTGGTTCCTCAGCCAGTCCTCCACGGACGGCGACCACGCAGCCGAGCAAGCCCCGTCCTAACGGCGCCGCCGCGCGCGGCGCGTCGAATAAGCCGAGGAGGGCCAGGAGATGAAGTCGGCCGAGGGCCGCGGGCGGACGCTTGATGAAGCGGTCGACGCCGCACTGATCCAGTTGGGCGAGAGCCGGCGCAATGTCGACGTCCGGATCGTCAGCGAGGCCAGCGACGAGACGGTCGTCGAGGTGACTGTAATCGAGGCCGGGGCGGCGGCGACTGCCACGGCGGCCGCGCCGGCGCCTACTGCCGAGGGCGCCGATGAGGCGCGCGTGGTGGTTGAGAAGCTGCTCGCGCACATGGGAATAAAGGCGCAGGTCAACGTGCGGACGGCCGCCGAAGACACCGTCGTCCTGGACGTATCCGGTCGCGACCTGGGGATGCTGATCGGCTGGCGCGGAGAAACCCTGCGCGCCCTGCAGACGATCACCAACCTCCTGGCCGGCCGCAAGCTCGGGACCGACCGGCGGGTGATCGTAGACGTCGAGCGCTACCGGCAGCGCCGTGAGCTGACGGTGCGTGAAATCGCCTTCCGGGCCGCCCGCCAGGTCAAGGCAACCGGCGACCCGATCACTCTCGACGCCATGCAGGCCTTCGAGCGCCGCGCCATCCACCTCGCTCTGGAGGATGACCCCGACGTGATGACCTCTAGCATCGGTGAGGAGCCCGACCGCCGGGTCGTGGTCGGACCCAAGCGCGCCGAGGACTGACGCTGTGCCGGCCGGCTACGCGGCCGAACTGGTCCGGCGAGCGATCGCGCTCGTGAACTCGGCCGCCGACGGCGCCGACGATGAGGAGGTGACGCCGAGCGAGATCGCGGAGGTGATCCGCGATGCGCGCGAGGCCGAAGACCTCTACGAATCCCCGCAGGCAGAAAGGGTGCAGCGGTTTCTCGGCGAGGCGCTCGACGCCGTCGCTGACGGTATGTCGGCCGACTACGTCGGGATGATCCTCTACGCCGCTTTGGGTGCTCTTCAGGAGGAGCCCCCGAAGACCTGAGGCTCGGTCATCCCCGGTTGCCGAACCGCCAGGTGACTGCGCTCGACGCCAAGCGCCTCGGCACAACCGAGGGCGCGACGGTCTCCTCCCCGCTCGACGGTGAGGTGGCGCCGCGCAGCGGCGACGGAGGAGTCCAGTGAGGTGTCGCCAACCAGCGACGCAGGGGCTAAGCAACGGCGACCGAGGAGCCCGGGAGCGGCCGCGCAGCCGCGGAGGCGCTCGCGGCCGCCGATTGTTCCACGTTTTACATCGGACCATCCGTGGGCATCGACCACTGCCCCGGGGTCGCTTCTAACCCCCGCCTATACTGCGGTTCATGGCCGTTACGGCGCCTTATGAGCTCCACCAGCTAGCTGACGGCGCCCGGCTGCTCACCGCTCCGATGCCAGGGCGGGCCTCAGCCAGCATCGTCCTCATGTTCGGAGTCGGTTCGCGATTCGAATCGGACCGGATCGGCGGCATCTCTCACTTCATCGAGCACCTCCTCTTCAAGGGGACATCGCGGCGCCCGACGGCCAAGGACATCGCCGAGGCGATTGAGGGCGTCGGCGGAGTCATGAACGCGTCGACCGACAAAGAGGCCACGGTTTACTGGGCTCGAGTCCCCGCCGAGCGGCTTGACCTCGCCGTCGACGTGCTCTTCGACATCGTCAGCGACTCCAAACTCGCACCGCCCGACATCGACCGCGAGCGGATGGTGATCCTCGAGGAGCTGAAGATGTATCAGGATCAGCCGCAGGATTACGTCCACAGCCTGTTCGAGGCGGCAATGTGGCCCGGTCATCCGCTCGGTCGCGACATCGTGGGGACCGTTGACTCCGTATCCGGCACCAGCCGCGATGACCTGGTCGAGTACATACGGAGCCACTACTCATCCGGCCGGCTGGTCGTCGGCGTCTCCGGAGGGATCGACGATAAGCAGGCGCTGCAGTCCGTGCAACGCCACCTCACCCTGCCGCAGAACGGCGCCTTCAACGCCGCGGAGGCCGCGCCTCCCCCGCTCTTCAAGCCGACTCTGGTTCTCAACAACAAACAGACGGAGCAGGCCCACATCTGCCTGGGCACGCGTGGGCTCTCCTACCTCGACCCGGACCGCTACGTGCTCGACCTCGCGAACACGGTCTTAGGCGAAGGGATGAGCTCGCGGCTCTTTCTCGAGATCCGCGAGAAGCGTGGTCTTGCTTACGACGTACACAGCTTCACGAGCAAGCACCACGACACCGGCTACTTCGCGGTCTACATGGGGGTGGATCCAAAGAAGGCCGAAGAGGCGGTCGACGCGGCACTCGGCGAGCTCCGTCTGATGACTGAGCAGCCGGTGCCGGAGGCGGAGCTGATCAAGGCCAAGGAGTTCACGAAGGGCCGGCTGTTCCTCGGCCTTGAAAGCACAAACGCGATAGCCAGCTGGCTCAGCCAGCAGCTGCTGCTGACAGGGGCGATCCGCACGGTGGAAGAGGTGGTCGAGATCATCGACCGGATCACGCCCGAGGACGTCCAACGAGTATCGGCCAAGGTTCTCGGCCAGCCGGTGCAGATGGCCGTTATCGGTCCTTTCGCCAGCGACTCCGGCTTTCGGTCCGCGATCGGCGCCTAACAGCCCGGCGGGCTGCGACCGGGACGTTTCGGCTCTCTTGCGCGGTTCAGCGGCCGCTAGTTCTTGGCGACGGACCGGCGCAGGTTGAGGAACGCGGCGTGTGCAACAGGCCAGAAGCGGACCAGTACCTTGCCGTCGATCTGGTCACGAGCGATTGGTCCGAAGATTCGGGAGTCGCTCGAGTGGTCTGAGATACAGGCCGAGCGCAAGCACGACCACCTCGACCGCGCCGCGCAGCAGGCCTTTTGAGATCGTCACGCCCTGCGCCGCGATGTCGGGATTCTATGAACGAACGGGCGACGGCTCCGCCGGCTTAGCCGGCGGGGTCCAAGGTGGCGGCCGCGGTCGCCGGCTCTAGCCGGCCCGTGTAGTGGTCAACGAATCCGATCGAGCTGACAGGCCAGATGCGCAGCCAGGACCGTGCCTCGATGCGGTCGCGGTTGATCCAGCCGAACAGCCGCGAATCGCTCGACGCGTTGCGGTTGTCGCCCATCACGAAGTAGCTGTTGGGAGGGATCGTGCAGGGCTGCCCAGGAGTACAGCCGGCGACACTCGCGGTCGGCCACTCGGCATTGACCGTCCAGGGCTCGTCCTGCCGGATGTAGGGCTCGTCGAGCAGCTGTCCGTTGATGTAGACGTGGCTGTGCTGGATCAGCAACCGGTCGCCGGGAAGCGCGATCACCCGCTTGATGAAGTCCTTTGAGCTGTCGTAGGGGTCGCGCATGATGATGATGTCGCCCCGGTTGGGGTTGTGGAAGCGGTAATCGATCTTGGTCGCGATCAAGTAGTCGTTGTCGTCGAGTGTCGGGTACATCGAGAGCCCGATCACGTGGACGGTCTGAACCGCGAACGTGATGACGAGGTAGAGGCCGAGCGCCAGGATGGCGACCTCGGCCAGCTCGGCTAGGAGCGACTTAGGGGAACTGGCTGACTGTTGACGGCTGTTGACCAATGCCTCGCGAGACCATGTAAAACGTGGAACAAAGCCGTCAGCCGATCAGCTTCGCGGCGATCGCCTCCAGCTGGCTGCGGCTCGAGAACTCGATGATGAGCCGCCCACGGGCGACCCCCACAATGCTAACCGGCGCCCCGACCGCATCTCGGATTCGCTCCTCCAACTCCCGCGCCGAAGCCGGCTGCGAGGCCTGCCGCCGTCGCGGCGCGGCCGGCCGGTAGGTCCGGACCCAGCGCTCGGTCTGGCGCACATTGAGCTGCTTGGCGAGTACGACCCGAAGCGCTCGGTCCTGATCCTCGGGTGTGTCCAGTCCGACGATCGCACGCGCATGTCCAGCGCTGATCGCGCCCGCCGCCGTCGCCGAAACCACCGCCGGCGACCCCTGCAGCAGCCGGAGCGACTGCGAAATCGCAACCCGATGACGGCCGAGCCGGCCCGCGGCCTCCTCGTGGGTGAGGCCGAACTGCTCGATGAGGCGCTGGATGCCCCGCGCCTCCTCGATCGGGTCCAGGTCCTCCCGCTGCAGATTCTCGATGAGGCCCAGGAGCAGGCTGTCGTCATCGCCGGCCTCGGCCCGGATGACAGCGGGGATCCGCTCCAGGCCTGCCTGCTTGGCGGCCCGCCATCGCCGCTCGCCAGCGATCAGCTCGAAGCCGTCGCTGATCCGGCGGACCAGGATCGGCTGCAGAACGCCGTGCTGGCGGATCGACTCCGTCAGGTCACGCATGGAGTCGGCAGGGAAGCGGCGCCGCATTTGCTCGGTGGAGGGCCGCACCTGGTCGATCGCGATCATCTGGGTCGCCGATTGGTTCTCGGAGGGCAGCGGAATCAGTGCCTGCAAGCCGCGGCCGAGGCCGCGTGGGCGGGTCGTGGTCATTGAGACAGGACCTCCTCGGCTAGCTGCCGGTAGGCGATGGTGCCCCGGCAGTTCGGGTCGTAAAGCGTGACCGGGAGACCGTGGCTCGGGGCCTCACTCAATCGGATATTCCGCGGGATCAGGGTCTGGAAGACCTTGTCGGCATAGTTCCGCCGCACCTCCTGGACGACGTCCCACGCAAGCGTCGTCCGGCCGTCGAACTGGGTCATAAGAATCCCTCCCACCTCCAGCCGCGGATTGAGGTTCATTCGCACCAGCTGCTGGGTGTAGACGAGGTGGCCCAGGCCCTCGAGCGCGAAGTATTCGCACTGGATCGGGATCAGCATCTCGTCGGCGGCCACCATCGCGTTCAGCGTCAACAGGCCGAGCGAGGGCGGACAGTCGATCAGCACGTGGCCCCAGCCGCCGTCGAGGTCCTTCAGGGCCATGCGCAGGCGGTGCTCCCGGTCGGCAGCCGTCGCCAGCTCGATCTCGGCGCCGGCCAGGTCGAGCTGCGAGGGGACCAGGTGGAGACCGGGTACCACCGTCTCCACCGCAACCTCGTCGACCGTCGCCTCCCCGCTCAGCAGGTGGTAGACGGTTCGCCGCTGCCAGCGGGGATCGAGGCCAAGACCGCTGGTGGTGTTGGACTGGGGATCGAGGTCGATGAGCAGAACCTGCCGGCCGGCCTCCGCCATCGCCGCCCCGAGATTGATCGCGGTTGTCGTCTTGCCCACGCCGCCTTTCTGGTTGACGACGGCCACTACCTTCGTATGCGGGGTCGGTGTGGCGGCGGTCAACAACATGTTGTAGGTGTGGGCTGTTTCGACAGCGACGTCTAGGAGCACGCCCAAACTCTAATCGGGCGCATCCGGGCTGCCTAGACTAGCTGTTAAGAGCGCCCTCGCGCGTAGCGCGTGTGCGCGGGTAGGCGTGCGCGAAGGTGATGGCCGCCGCCGCCACCAATGCGCACTCGACCCCGACCGCCGGCAGCACCCCCACCCAGCCGACGCCGAAACCGACCAGCGCGTTGTAGGTGACGTGGCAGACCATGGACGAGGTCGTGTTCGCCAGCCGGCGGATCAACCCGAGACCGCAGGCCAGGATCAGCACCGCGACGGCGTCGAGGGAAAGGCCGTACTGAGTGTGTACGGACGTGAAGACGACGGCCACCCAGATGAGGCCCAGGCGCGGCTGAAGGGCGCCCCGGAAGAGGAGCTCCTCGCAGACACCGGCAGTCACGGCGATGGTCAAGACGCCGACCGGATCGGTCAGGTGCGCAAAGAGGCGGTCCGTGGCGGCCTGCACCCGCTGCGCCTGGCCAGGGGTCAGCACCTGGGCAAGGTGGTCCATCCCGATCCCGAAGGCGTAGAAGACGCCGGCCGCCGCCAGCGCCGCGAACAGCTGCCAGGGCGCGGGCCGGACGAGACCGAGCCGGCGCAGGCTGGCGGCTGGTCGGCGCCGGATTCCAAGCCCGACGCCGGCAAAGGCGGCGAGCAGGAAGGGCAGCTCCTGGAGCACGAGGTCCAGCCGGGTCAGCGAGAGCCGCCCCATCGCCTGCGGGCTCAGCACATCCGTACTGAGCTGGGTGCTGAGCTGTGTGACCACCAGCAGCAGGGAGAGCTCCACCGCCATCCGGTGCACCTGGCGCTCGGGATCGATCGGCAGCAGCCGCGCCGTCCACCTGAGCCAGGGGTCGACCTGGGAAGCGGCGGCCAGCAGGCCGGCGGCCACCAAGCCGATGCCACCCACAACGTACGTGTAGCGCTGGGCGCTGCTGGCGAAAGGCGCGTTCGAAACGTAGAGCACACCGAGCAGCACCACGCCCGCGGGCAGCGCGTAAAGCGTGAACTGGCCGGCGTACCGAAAGGCCGCTATTTGCGGGCGTCCGTCGGCCAGGTTGACGAGCACGATCAGGGGCAGCGGGAGCAGGAGCAGCAGCTCTTGCTCCCAGTTCACGAGCATCAAGAGCTCGATCCGCGCACCAGTTCGACGCGCAGGCGCTTGCCATCGCGTCCGGTCACCCGCACCGTTGCGCCCAGCCCCGCGCTGCCGGCTTCGATCACCGCCGGCCAGAGACGCCCGGCGACGAACACCTCACCCTCCGGTGCCAGAGCCGCCCGCACTTCCCCGAGCGCGCCCTCGAGCGCGCTGGCGCCTGCCATCAGGAGATGGCTGCGTGCCTGCACGGCATTCCGGATCACGATCGCGAAAATCACCACCGAGACGGCAGCAGCGCCGGCTATCAGCCAGGGGTCGACGCCCATCCCCACGGCCCCGGTGTCGAAGAGGAAGAGCGAGCCGAGAACCAGTGCCACAGTGGCGCCTGCGGTCAAGATCCCGTGCGTCGGCGCCTTGATGTCGGCGACGAAGAGTAGGAAGGCAAACAGCAGCAGCCCCAGCCCCGCGAAGTTGATGGGCAGCTCGGCCAGCGCCACCAGCGCGAGGATGGCGGAGATGCCGCCGACCGTGCCGGGCAGGATTGCGCCGGGCGAAGAGACCTCGGCGATCAGGCCAAAGGCCGCGACCAGCAGCAGCAGGTAGGCGACATCCGGCTGCACCAGCAGGTTGAGCAGCTGGTCGGCAAGCGCCGGGCCGTGGTCGACGACAGGTGCGTTGGCAGTCTGGAGTGTCGTCGCGGCGGCGTGTGGTCGGGCCAGCTGGCGACCGTCGAGCGTTGACATGAGCACCGGCACGTTCGCCGCCAGCAGGTCGGCGACGTGGAGCTGGACCGCTTGCTGGGCAGAGATGTTGACGCTGCTGCGGACGGCTTCCTCGCACCAGTCGGCGTTACGGCCGTGCGAGCCGCAGAGATCGCGTACACGGGCAACCGCGTCGTTGAGGATCTTCTGACCGAGGTCGCTGCCGATGTTGGAGCCGTCAGCGTTGATCGGGTGGGCGGAGCCGATGTTGGTGCCCGGGGCCATCGCCAACACGTCCGCCGCCTCGCCCACGAATAGCCCGGCGGACGCGGCGCGCGCTCCCGGCGGGTAGACGTAGGCGATCACCGGGATCTTGGAATTGAGAAGGCTGCTCGTGATCCTGTCCATGGACGCCATGTCGCCGCCGGGCGTGTTGACGACCAGCAGCAGCGCCTCCGCGTGCTCGGCAGCGGCTCGGTCGACGGCGGCGCCGATGCGTTCGGCGGCGATCGAGTTGACGGTGCCGTCGAGATCGAGGCGGTCGACCACCGGCGCCGCCGAGGCGGCATGCAGGGGTGAGAGCGCCGCGATCGCCGCGGCCGCAGCCAAGAGCCCGCGGAGGGCGGCCATCGCTCGCAATATAAACGCGCCGGGTCAAAGCCGCTCCAATGCGGACGGGAGTTCGCGCCGGGGTCGATAAAATACCGCCGATGGCACCCTCACCCGGCGGGAGGGGGCCGGCCAAGGGCGCGTCCGGCGGCGACCGCAGCGCGCGCAGCTTGAAGGCTTTCGCCGAGGAGGCCGAGCGTGACCGGTCCAACCCCGAGGAACTCGCCCGCCTGCTCCAGAACGCTTCTCACGGAGACGCCAACGCGGTCAAGCGAGTTTTCAACGAGAACCTCGCCATGGTCCTCCGCCAGGCCCACGACATTGCCGCCAACGCAGAGGGGCTGCTCTCCGAGGACGAGTTGATGCAGGAGGGCTGCGTGGCCCTGATGTCGGAGATCCGTGAGTACGGAGGTGCGCATCCGGGCGTCGAGGCGGCAAAGGACTTTCGCGGCCATGCCGAGGAACTGGTCGTCGAACGCATGACGGAAGCCCTCGACGACCAGAGGTCGGCCGAGCGCGACAAGCGGCAGCTGGTGGAGGATGCCGAGGCGTACGAGCGGGCGGAAATCTCCATCCGGCGCGTCAAGAAGCGCGAGGCGACTACCGAGGAGCTCGCGGAGAAGCTCGAATGGTCTCCAGAGAAGACCCGGCTACTGGGCGAGATGGTGGCCGAGGCGCGGCGGCTGCACGACGAGGAGCTGCTCCAGTACGTCGACCCAGACGAGCTCTCCGAGCTCGACGATGAGTAGACGAACTCCGCTCTACGACCGCCACCTGGCGGCGGGAGGGCGGATGGTCGACTTCGCCGGTTGGGAGATGCCGCAGCAGTACTCGTCGGTGCGCTCGGAGCAGGCCGCGGTGCGTCATGCCGCGGGGCTCTTCGACGTGAGCCACATGGGGCGCGCCGCACTCGGTGGCGACGGCGTCGCCGCCTACCTCCAGGAGCTGGTGACCAACGATGTCGCCCGGATCTCGCCCTGGCACGCTCAGTACAACCTGATCTGTCGGGAGGACGGTGGTGTCCTCGACGACTTGATCCTGTATCGCTCCGATGGCGGCTGGACTGTCGTCTTCAACGCCGGCAACCGTGAGAAGGACCTGGCCTGGATGCGAGAGCACCTGCCGAAAGGGGTGACCCTTACGGATCGCAGCGACGAGATCGGCCTGCTCGCGCTTCAGGGACCCAAGGCCGAGGAGGTTCTGCAGCCGCTGACCGACGCCGACCTCTCCAAGGTTCCCTACTTCGGCTACCTGGAGTCGCCGGTCGCCGGCGCGAGCTGGGGCTTCATCGCCCGCACCGGCTACACCGGCGAGGATGGCTTCGAGCTCTTCGTGCGCTCGGATGAGATCGGCCAGGTCTGGGACGCCATCCTCGAGGCAGGCGCTCCCGCAGGCGTGCTCCCCGCCGGGCTGGCTGCGCGGGACGTGTGCCGGCTGGAGGCAGGGCTGCGGCTCTATGGCAATGACATGGACGAGCAAACCAACCCGTACGAGGCCGGCCTGGGCTGGGTGGTCAAGCTGGACAAGGGAAGCTTCATCGGGCGCCAGGCACTGGCGCGGGTCAAGGAGGAGGGCCCGGCGCGGGTGATCGTGGGGATCCGTTCGGGCGACCGGACCATCCCCCGCCACGACGCCGCGGTGAGCCTGCGCGGCGAAGCAATCGGCAAGGTCACCAGCGGCACCTACTCCCTCTTCCTCAATGCCGGCATTGGAATGGCCTCGGTCCTCCGCGACACCGTAACCGTCGGGACCGGGGTGGAAATCGAGAGCCGGGGTGGCGAGGGAAAGGCGGAAGTCGTCAAGCTGCCCTTCTACAAGGGCACCGCGGGGACGCGGGGATCGAACTAGAGGAGGGCTACTTGGCGGAGCGCAAGTATTCAGAGACGCATGAGTGGGTCACGCTCGATGGTGACGTCGCCACCGTCGGCATCACAAACTTCGCCCAATCGCAGCTGGGCGACGTTGTGTTCCTGGAGCTCCCGCGGGTCGGCCAGAGGCTGAACGCCGGCGAGTCGTTCGGCGTGGTCGAGTCGGTCAAGGCGGCCTCCGACCTGTACGCGCCGGTTTCGGGAAGCGTGGTCGAGGTCAACTCACGGCTCGCCGACAGCCCAGAGCTGGTCAACGGCGATCCCTTCGGAGAGGGCTGGCTGGTGAGGGTCAAGACAGAGGGTGGACTGCCCGACAGCCTCCTCGACGAGGCCGGCTACGCCAAGGTGACGGAGGCGGGAACCCAGTAGTGCCGTACCTGGTCCACTCGCCGGAGGAGCGGCGCCAGATGCTGGACGTGCTCGACGCGCACTCACTCGATGACCTCCTGATCGACGTTCCGGCCTCGCTCCGCGTGCGTGGGATCGACATCCCGGACGGTCTCTCCGAGTTGGAGACGATGGCCCGGCTGCGCGAGCTGGCTGGTCGGAACCAAGTCTTCCCGGACCGGCTCACCTTCCGGGGCGGCGGCGTCTACCGGCGCTTCATTCCGGCCGCGGTGGACGCGGTCATCTCGAAGCCCGAGTTCTACACCGCCTACACGCCTTACCAGCCGGAGGCCAGTCAGGGGACGCTACAGGCGATCTTCGAGTTCCAGAGCCTGATCGCTGAGCTCACCGGGATGGACGTCGCCAACGCCTCTCTGTACGACGGCGCGACCGCGCTCGCTGAGGCGGCAATGATGGCGGTGGTGCAGACTGGGCGCTCCGAGGTCGTGGTCCTCCCCCACCTCCACCCCGAGTACCTGGAGGTGCTGCGCTGCTACGCCGACGGGCGTGGCTTCACGGTCCGAGCGGGCAGCCAAGCCGGACCGGAGACGGCCGCCGTGCTTTTCCAGAACCCCGACTTTCTGGGTTTGGTACAGGACGCCGCCTCCGTCGTCGAGCAGGCCCACGGCGAGGGCGCCCTGGCGGTCGCCTGCGTTGACCCGATCAGCCTCGCTCTGCTGGCGCCGCCCGGGGAGTATGCGGCGGACATCGCGGTCGGCGAGGGGCAGCAGCTCGGGCTACCGGCGAGCTTCGGCGGCCCTCATGTTGGGTTCATCGCCTGCCAGAACGAGCTGGTGCGCCGTCTGCCTGGGCGCCTGGTCGGCCAGGCTTACGACCACGACGGCCGGCGCGGCTTCGTGCTCACGCTGACGGCCCGCGAACAGCACATCCGGCGCGAGAAGGCGACCTCGAATATCTGCACCAACCACTCGCTGTGCGCACTGGCGGCGAGCGTGTACCTGACCTATATGGGGGCCGACGGTCTGCAGCAGGTCGCCGAGGTCTCTTTCCAGCGCGCCCACCACCTGGCCGAGCGCCTGACCGCTCTCGAGGGCATCGATCTGGCCTTCCCCGACCGGCCCTTCGTGAACGAGTTCCCCGTGCGTTGTAAAACGTGGAACAAAGTCGCCCCTCGGCTGGCTGAGCGCGGCATTCTGGGAGGCCTTCCGGTCGGCCACTGGTTTCCCCAGGACCCTGACCTGGCCGACGTCGTCACGTTCACCTGCACCGAGGTCAACGATCCGCGCGCCATCGACGAGCTGGTGGACGCGGTCGCCGAGGGGCTCCGATGAGCGAACCGCTCAGCTTCGAGCGCAGCCGCCGCGGGCGTCCGACTCCGCGCCTGCCCGAGGCAGGCGTGCCGGCCAGCTCCAGCCATGCCTCACTGCCGGGCGGAGTCCGGCGGCAGCGCCAGCCACAGCTTCCCGGCTTGAGCGAGCCGGAGATCATGCGCCACTACAGCCGCCTGGCCTCGCTCAACTACTCGATCAGCGAGAACTTCTACCCACTCGGCAGCTGCACGATGAAGTACAACCCTGTCGCCAACGAGCAGGCGGCCAGGATGCCCGAGTTCGCGAGCCTCCACCCCTATCAAGACCCGGAGACCGTCCAGGGCGCCCTGGCGCTGATGTACGAGCTCGAGCAAGTGCTCTGCGCCATCGTTGGCGTCGCCCGGGTCACGCTCCAGCCCGCCGCCGGCGCCCACGGCGAATGGACGGCGCTGCGCATGATCCAGGCCTATCACCAGTCACGGGGCGAGAACCGGACCGAGGTCCTGGTCCCCGACAGCGCCCACGGGACCAATCCCGCCAGCGCCGCCCTCTGTGGCTTCCGGGTGGTCGAGGTCAAATCGGCGCCCGACGGCCGGATCAGCGTGCCCGACCTGGAGTCCAAGCTGAGCGAGCGGGTGGCCGCGCTCATGCTCACCAACCCGAACACTCTCGGGCTCTTCGAACGCGACATCCTCGAAGTCGCCGACATGGTCCACGCGACGGGCGCCAAGCTGTACTACGACGGCGCCAACCTGAACGCCCTGATGGGCATCGCGCGTCCCGGCGACATGGGCTTCGACGCCGTCCACATGAACCTCCACAAGACGTTCACCACCCCCCACGGCGGTGGCGGTCCGGGCGCCGGTCCGGTAGGCGTCAAAGAGGATCTCGTGCCCTTCCTTCCCCGCCCCACCGTCGAGCAGCGGAACGGTCATTACGAGCTCGACGACGAGCGTCCTCAGTCGATCGGTCGCGTCCGCAGCTTCTACGGCAATTTCGGCATGCTGGTGCGCGCGTGGACCTACATCGTGGCCATGGGCGGTGACGGCCTGCGTCAGGCCAGCGAGGACGCGGTGCTGGCCGCCAACTACCTACGCCAGCGGGTCTCCGAAGTACTCGACGTACCCCACGCCGGGCCCTGCATGCACGAGTTCGTCGCTTCCGCCCGCAATCTGGGCGACAACGGCGTGAAAGCACTCGACATCGCCAAAGGACTGCTCGAGCGGGGCTTCTACGCGCCGACCGTCTACTTTCCTCTGATCGTGCCCGAGGCGGTCATGATCGAGCCCACGGAGACCGAGAGCAAGGACACCCTGGACGACTTCGCGGAGACCCTGCGAGAGATCGTCGTACTGGCCCGAAATGACCCCGACGCACTCCACCGGGAGCCCACCAAACTCCCCGTCGGGCGCCTCGACGAAGTGGCGGCGGCGCGCCGCCCCGTACTGCGCTGGAAAGAGGTCCAGGAGGCCGGCGAGAGACCCTCTTAACTGTCTGGGAGGGTGCGATTTCGGGTAGAATTAGCTATCCGGAGAACCTCTTCCCAGTTGTCTTTTCCCACACTTCACTCGCTGGGACGGCGAGCCGCGCTGTGAGCACATTCGACAGCCTCAACGCCGGCTCGGATGGCCGAACCGCTCGTCCCCGTCCCCTTGGCGCCGATGTCGCCTATACCGCGGAACAAATCCAGGTCCTCGAGGGTCTGGAACCTGTCCGGCGGCGTCCCGGCATGTACATCGGCTCGACCGACTCACGTGGTCTTCACCACCTGGTCTGGGAGATCGTCGACAACTCCGTCGACGAGGCCCTTCAGGGCTACTGCGACGAGATCACGGTCAGGCTCCACGCGGACGGCAGTGTCTCGGTAACAGACAACGGCCGCGGCATCCCCGTCGACAAGAAGGAGGACGGGCGTTCCGCGCTCGAAATCGTTCTCACTGTCCTCCATGCGGGCGGCA
>CAZHAC010000001.1:0-57968 GCA_964529765.1 uncultured Actinomycetes bacterium | reverse complement strand
TCCGCCAGCCTGATCAATCAGGTCGAGACGGGCAAGGCCAGTGCCTCGATCACCACCCTGCGCCGGTTGGCGGCCGGGCTCGATGTGCCGATCGCCGAATTCTTCGCCGACGGATTACCGAGCGCCAAGCCGGTATTCCCCGAGCCAGGCACCAAGGCAGCGGTGGTGCGCCGCGGCCAGCGCCGCCGTTTGGCGGTGCCGGAGTCGCAGATCATCTACGAACTGCTCACACCTGATCTCCGATGGAACATCGAGTTCGTGTGGATCGAGCTGCAGCCGGGGCACCCTCCCACCCCGCCGATGTCGCATGTCGGCCAGGAGTGCGTCCTCGTGCTGTCGGGAACGCTCCACCTGACCATTGGCGACGAGGTGCATATCCTCGAGGCCGGCGACAGTGTCGCCTACGACAGCTCCATCCCGCACTCGATCGCTAATCACGGACCTGATCCGGTCATCCAGGTCAGCGCCATAACGCCGCCCCGGTTCTAATGCCGCTGACGATCGGCGTGCTCGGGGGGATGGGCCCCGAGGCCAGCGCGGACTTCTATCGAAGGATCGTGGATCTGACCTTCGCCAGGCGCGATCAGGACCATCTCCACGTGATCGTGGATGGTGACCCTTCGGTGCCCGATCGAACCGCGTTCCTGGACGGAAAAGGTGACGATCCGGTTCCCGCTCTGCGGACCGTCGCGCGGCGGCTGGAAATCGCCGGCGCCGAACTCATAGTCATGGCATGCAACACTGCCCACGCCTTCTATCCGCAAGTCGCGCAGTCGATGGACGTACCTCTCGTCGACTGGATCGGAGAGGCGGCGGGCGCGATGGCCGGCTTGTACGGATCCCAAAGCCGGATCGCCGTGCTGGCGACAAAAGGGACGTTGAAGACGCAGCTGTACCAGACGGCTCTTGATCGCCACGGCGTCGAGGCGTGTGTGCCAGACGGACCGGCGCAGCAAGAGTTGATGGATGTGATCTACGGGAAGGGCGGAGTGAAAGCGGGCGGCAACGACCGCGAAAATCTGCGCCGCCGTGTTCAAGGGGTGGCCGAGCAGTCGATTGCGAGCGGCGCAGACGCCGTGCTGCTGGCCTGCACTGAGCTGTCGTCGCTGTTTTATGCCGTCCCGAAGTCCTGGCCGGTACCAGTTGAGGACGCCGCCCAGCTTGTCGCCGGGCGCGTTATCGAGCTCGCGGGTGGCACCGTCCGAACCGCCTGCTGATCATCCAAAAGGAGTGCCAACGTCGTGACCTGGTCCCCACATCTCATCGATCTCACCCGCCCCATGACCCACGAAACGATCATCGAGCTCGCCGGCAAGATGGCGGCGGACGAGGATTCACCGTTTCACTCCGTACGCACCGAATGGATACGAAATTGGGATACCGATAACGGAACCGTCTGCCAGTGGCACCTCAACGACCATTTCGGAACGCACCTGGACTCGCCGCTACACATCGTGCCCAACACGCCCAGCGTCGACGCGATCGACATCAACAGGCTGATTGGCGAGGCAGTTGTGCTCGACCTCAGCTTCGCCAACGGACGCGGGATCACTTCCGAGGACTTTGAGCGCGCGACACCGAAGGTGCGGCCAGGCGACATCGTGCTGGTTTACACGCGCGAGGAACCCGGGACTGCGGACGAGTACCTGATGAACCAGACCTTCGTGACGCCAGACGGTGCCAGCTGGTTGGTGAAGCAGGGGATCAAGGCGGTTGGCGTCGAGGCGTTCGGCTTCGAACATCTCTATGACGGGATATTCGTCAAGAAGTGGTACGACAAGGCAACTCCACCACCGCACTGGCCGGCGCACACCATCTGCCTCAGCCAGGACGTCTACATTCTCGAGGGGCTCGGCAACCTCGAGCCGATTGTCGGCAAGCGCGTGCGATTCTCGGCGCTGCCGCTGCCGGTCCCAGACTCCAGTGGTTCGCCGGTGCGGGCGGTGGCGTGGGAGGAATGACCGCGAGCCAGCCGCCTCCAGCTCGCCCGCGGGCCCGCGACCGCGGCCTCAAACTCGGGCTGCTGCCCGCCGGCGTCCACAACACAATCACCGACGTGAAGGGAGTCCAGGTTGGGCAGGTGACGTTGTGGCGCGACGAGCCGGCGGTGGTGCGCACTGGCGTAACGGCCATCGTCCCTCATGGCGGCGACCTCTTCCGCGAGAAGGTGGTAGCCGCCGCCCACGTCATCAACGGTTTCGGCAAGGCGGCCGGACTGACACAGCTCGCCGAGCTCGGCGTCCTGGAGACGCCGATCTTGTTGACGAACACCCTGTCCGTCGGCCCGGTGATGGAGGGAGGCGTCAGGCACGCGCTGGCTTCGAACCCGGAGATTGGGACCACGACCGGCGGGGTGAACGTCGTGGTCGCAGAGTGCAACGACTCGCAGCTCAACGACATGCGCGGCTGCCACGTGCGGCCGGATCATGCGCTCGAAGCGATTCAAGCCGCGACACCGGGGCCGGTCGCCGAAGGACATGTGGGCGCGGGGACCGGCATGGTCTGCTATGGGTGGAAAGGGGGCATTGGGACTGCCTCTCGCGTCACCCCGCCGGACGTCGGAGGCTTCACCGTCGGCGTTCTGACGCTCGCCAACTTCGGCGCCCATCCCCATCTCACGATCGCTGGTCGCCGGGTCGGCGACGCGCTCACGCCACCCCCTCGATCCGACGGCACCTGGCCGCCCGGAGCCGGCTCTTGCATCGTCGTGATCGCCACGGACGCTCCGCTCTCCGACCGCCAGCTAACCCGTCTCGCGCGACGCGCGCAAACCGGGCTCGCACGAACCGGCACGATCGGCGAGCACTTCAGCGGCGACTATGCGCTGGCGTTCACGACCGCTTTCCGGGTTCCTCACTGGCCGGATGAGCGGATCTCACAGCATGCGACGCTGGTGGAGACCAGTGAGGTCATGGACGGGCTGTTTCAGTCGGTTGTTGAGGCCACTGAGGAGGCTGTCGTCAACGCGCTCTTCACCGCAGACACGGTTGTCGGCAACGAAGGTCGCGTCCGCCACGGCTTCCCGGTTGACGAGTACATGCGACTGCTGTCCCCGAGCTGATCACGCCGACGTACCGCCCGGCGTGTCGGCGAGCCTACCGGCTAAGCAGCTGTCCGGACAGCTGCTAGGGGCGGAGGTTGCCCCAGCGGTCAAACTGCCGTAAGACCGGCCGGATCTCGGCCGCCTCGAGCCAGGTGCCGAGTGCAGGTCGGCTGGGTGCCTGCCGTGGCCACAGTCTGCAGGAGGCCGTAGCACATGTGCTACAGTTAGCGAATGGCGGACGAGGTCTCAGTGCGCGAACTTCGCAATCACATATCCGATGTGCTCCGGCGAGTCGAGGCCGGTCAACGCCTTGTCGTCACCGTCGATCGACGCCCGGTCGCAGAGCTTGTCCCTCTAGCCGGTCGCAGTGTGTGGGTGGCCAAGACGCGAGTTCTTGAGAACCTGGTGCAAGCTGATCCCGGGCTCCGCCTCGAGCTCGATTCGGCACTCCCGGACACCGTCGATCAGCTATGAGGGCGATCCTCGACACATCGATCTTCATTGCGTCAGAGCAAGGGCGTTCGCTAGACGTCGCCAGGTTGCCGGACGAGGCAGCCCTGTCGGTCGTCACCTTGGCGGAGCTGATGCTGGGTGTTCACCTTGCTGCGGATGAGGCCACGCGCGCACGTCGCATGGCCACGCTCACGAGCGTCCACTCCACTTACGCGGCGCTACCGATCGATGAGCCGGTGGCCGCGGCCTTCGCGGAACTGGTCGCGGTTGCCCGTCGACGCGGCACAAGGCCGAAGATTCAAGATACTTGGATCGCCGCGACAGCGCGGACGCAGGGCGTGCCGGTCTGCACCCAGGACTCCGACTTCGACGTGTTTGACGAGCTGGAAGTGATCCGGCTGTAACTTGCGACATCGCGAGCCGTAACAACACATGATCGACGAGCGTGATCTCGAGCTCGCCTGGACAGATAGAGCGATATTAATGACGCGGGCGCGCGAAGCAGCTCGGTTGCTCACCTATATCGAAATCGGCTCCGTTGGCGCGAGGGCTCTCGCCTCGAGCTCCAGAGCCGGCACGGCCCGTCCGCAGGTGGCCGGCGACTGCCCGCGGTGGGGGTCTCAGATCCTCTCGTGATCGCCGGTCAGCGCAGGCAGCGCCTGGCGACTCGCTCGAGCAGCTCGACCGCGAGCCCGATCGACTCCTCCTCGATATCGAAGCGAGGGCTGTGATGGGGCGAAGGTAAGGGGCAGGGCACCATCATGTACGTCGCCTGACCGCCCTTTTCCTGGACCCGTTTGATCAGGAATCCGGCGTCCTCGCTGCCGCTTGTCTCCTCGATGAACCGACACTCATCGAAGAGCCCCGATAACTGGGCCTCCTGGCAGGCGAGCTCCGCCAGCTCCGGGCTGCACTCGAAATCGGTGGCGGCGCCCCGGACGCTCACGTCCACACGCGCGCCGTACATCTCAGCCGCTCCTGCGAGCACCCTTCGGGCCCGCCTCTCCAGCTCCAGGTTGGTTTCACCGGAATGGGCCCTCGTCTCCAGGCGCAGCCGCGCCTCGCCGGGGACGATGTTGGTTGCCGTGCCTCCAGTAAGCACGCCTACGTTGATGCGGGTGGGTCCGCTGCCAAAGGGCGGCATCGCATGCAGGTTCAACGTGGCCGTGCAGGCCGCGAGGAGCGCGTTCACCCCCTTTTCGGGTGCCATCCCCGCGTGCGCCTCGACGCCATGGAAAATCGCTTCGAGTTTGGTGGTGGCGAGAAATCCTGTCACTCCACCGCAGAACGTCCCCAGCGGGAAGCCGAGGCCCAGGTGGTAACAGAAGAGCCGGTCGACGTCGTCGACCACCCCGGCCGCCACCATCGGCGCCGCCCCGCGGCCGCCCTCCTCCGCAGGCTGGAAGATCAGCTTCAGACGGCCGGAGAAGTCGCGCCCGGCCAGCCGCTCGGCCAGGGCGAGGCCGGAGGCCGTGTGGCCGTCATGCCCGCAGGCATGCATGATCCCCGGATGCGCCGAGGCGAAGCCCGCCGCGGCCGGCGCGTGTGAAGCCTCGCCAGCCTCCTGAATGGGAAGCGCGTCTAGGTCGAAGCGGAAGGCGACGGTTGGCCCCGGCCGCGCGCCCTCCAGCACGCCCACCACGCCGGTCCGCCCGCCGTCCATCGCCTCCACCAGGTCTCTGTTGGCGCCCTCGGCAATCGCCCTGGCTTTAGCGGCCGCCAGCTCCTCGGTGCTCGGGACCCCGACCATCGCGTCAGCGGCCATGACCTCGGCCCCCAACCGCACCTCGTAGCCGAGAGTCCGCAGCCCCGAGGCAACTATCGACGCGGTCCGGAATTCAGTCAGGCCGAGCTCAGGGTGGCGGTGCAGATCGCGCCGGAGCGCCACCGCGTCGAACCTCAACTTGGCTCCGAAGTCCGGATCATCGGCCTCAGCGACGTTCCGTGGCGGACGCTGAGCCCGAACTCTCCGACCTCCGGCCGGAGGAAGAGTGAGCTGTGCTCGACGGGCAGGCCGTCGCCGGTGAAGGAGAGTCTCTCCGAGAGCAGGAGTGCGCTCCCGGGCTCGACGCCCAGGTCGTCAGCCAGCTCGACGACGGCGGTCGCAACCTTGACCGTGAGTTCGGCATGCTCGATGCGGATTCCGCCGAAGCGTTCCAGGATCTCGTGAGAGGCCAGCTTCTCGGCGTCTGCGCGGCTGACGAGCGGGACCAGCGCGGGCGGCAGGTGAACTTCGGTCGCGGCCACCGCGGCCCCGTCAAGGGAGAAGACGCGGCGGAAGTAGAGGGCATGACCGTCCCCCAGCCGCAGCGCGCTCCGAAGACTGTCCGGCGCCTCGCGGCGGCCGAATTCCGCCAACCGGGTTTCTGGCTGAAGTCCCTGGGCGCTGAGCACGTCGCGGAAGGCGGTCAGCGAACGCAGGTCCTGGCGCACCCTCTGCGTGCTGACAAAGGTGCCCTTGCCGGCGCCCCGCACTAGGAGGCCCCGTTCGACCAGGTTCGCCGTCGCCTGCCTGACCGTGATCCGGCTGACTCCGTACGAACGCATCAGCTCCGGCTCCGAGGGAAGGCGGTCGCCCGGGAGGTAGCGGCTGCCTATCGCACCGGCGAGGTCGTCAGCGATCTGGCGATAGAGGGCCACAGGACTCGACCGGTCCACGCCGCTCTCGGCCAAGCTTCGCTGCGTAGTAGGACGTCCTATGACGTCATACTATCTGGACCCTGAGCTACGAGCAATTTCTGCGCGCAATCCCGAAGGTCGAGCTGCACTGCCACCTCTTGGGCGCCACCCGTGCCACGACCCTCGCCGAGCTCGCCCGCAAGCATGGCGTCAGCTTGCCTGCCGATCCGGTCCATGTCTACGAGCACATCAACTCGCGACCGGCCACCGACGACCGCTACCGGAACACTCGGATCCCGCTGCCGGCGGCCAGTCCCGACGACGACTCCGATCCCGCCTACTCGCTGCTCGAGGTCTCCGAATGGTTCGCGGCGGTCGTCCGCGATGAGGAGGATTTCGCGCGCATCGCTTACGAGTCGGTGGAGGACGGGGTCGCCGACAACCTCCGCTACCGGGAGATGTTCTTCGAGCCCACGCTCTACGCGGCCTACGGGACCGGCTATCGAGCCATCGTGGACGGGCTGGTGGAGGGCGTTCGCGCCGCGGAACGCGACTTCGGGATCCCGTGCCGGCTGATCGCCGGGATCAACCGCGCGGACAGCGCCCAGGCTGCGACTGACCTGGTCAAGGCGATGATCGCCAACCCGCGCCCGGAGGTGATCGGGATCGGTCTCGAGAACTTCGAGCTGGCGGGGCCGCCCGAGAAGTTCGTGGAGGCGTACGCGCTGGCTGCCGGCGCCGGTCTCCACCGGACCGCCCATGCCGCTGAGCACGATCCCTCGGCCCGCAACATCCTCACCTGCCTCGACCTCCTGCAGTGCGAGCGGATCGACCATGGCTACTTCGTACTCGAGGACGAGGCGGTGGTCGCGCGCTGCCGGGAGCAGGGCGTTGTCTTCACGACCATCTTCACCACTTCGCGCCGTGCCTGGCAGCCATGGCGGCGCGAGTCAATCAAGACGATGGTCGCCGAAGGTCTCCGAGTGAGCCTCGGTTCGGACGACCCGGCCATGTTCCCGACCACCCTTTCCGACGAGTACGTGATCGCCGGCCTCGAACTCGGGCTTCCGCCCGCCAAGATCCGCCAGATCTGCCTGAACGGGATCGAAGGCTCGTGGCTCGATGCGAGCGAGAAGCGACGGGTCCGGGCTGAATTCGAAGCCGAGATCGACAGTTTGCAGCGGGAGCTGCTGGCTCCGCCGAACGAAGCCTCAGGGCACTAAGGAGGACAACCGATGCCGAGACCCAACCACCAGTCCCGCCGCTCGAAAAGCGCAGGCAGGTTCGCGGCGGTTGCGGCGCTACTCCTGCTGGCGGTAGCAGCCTGCGGCAACAACTCGAGCGGCGGCTCCACCCCGAGCACCGGCGGGAGCGCGGTGGTCGCCATCGACTCCGACCCTGACACCCTGAACCTCGGCATGACCACGGGCTACTCGGCCGGCGACGTCGGCTCCAAGATCTTCGAAGGCCTGGTCTGGCTCGACTCCACCTTCACTCCGCAACCGGCCCTGGCGACCAGCTGGACGGCCTCCTCGGACGGCAAGACGTACACCTTCAAGCTCCGGCAGGGTGTGAAGTGGCAGGACGGTCAGAGCTTCTCGAGCGCGGACGTCAAGTACACCTTCGACGAGGTCCTAGCGAAGTTCCATCCGCGCACGGCGAACACCATCAAGAGCCTGGGCCTCCAGGTCAGCGCGCCCGATGCCCAGACCGCGGTCTTCACCCTGACCAAGCCATACGCGCCCTTCCCGAACGGCCTCTCCGTCTTCGACGCCCCGATCCTGCCGGCCCACGTCTACCAGGGCACCGACGTCAAGACGAACGCGGCCAACCTGAAGCCGATCGGGACCGGGCCCTTCCAGTTCTCTGAGTGGAACCACGGCTCGAGCCTGAAGGTCGTTCGCAACAACTCCTACTGGGGCAAGCGGCCCGCCCTCGACTCGGTCATCTTCCAGGTCGTGCCTCAGCCCGCCAACCGATCGAACGGCCTCGAGACCGGAGAGGTCGACTTCGTCGCCGACTTCTACCTGCCGAAAGCTGACCTGGCTCGCCTGAAGGCGGACGGCAAGCTGCAGTCGAAGACCGGCCAGGGCACGCCGGCGATCGACTTCCTGATGATGAACACGCGCCATGCGGCCCTCGCCAACCCCGAGGCTCGGCAGGCGCTCGCTTTCGCGATCAACCGCGACACTCTGGTCAAGCAGACGATGAACGGCCTTGGACGGCCAGGCGCCGGCGCCTTCGGCGACGGCTTTCCGTGGCTCGTCAACAAGGACGTCAGCTACTCGAAGCTCTATCCCTACGATCCGCAGAAGGCGAAGTCGCTGCTGGCGACTGCCGGGATTGCCTCCGGCACGCACCTGAGCCTGGTCTACGACTCCGCGCGGCCGCAGTTCGTATCCGGTTCGCAGATCATCAAGGACGAGCTGAGCCAGATCGGTCTGGTCGTGGACCTGGTCCCACTCGAGCGCTCGGTCATGATCCAGAAGGTGTTCGTGCAGAAGGACTTCGATCTCACGCTCCAGTCCTTCGTTTCCAGTGGCGACCCGGCCATCGGCTACCACCGCCTCTACGTGACGACCAACGGGACCGCCCAGTTCACCAACGCCTCCGGCTACTCCAACCCACAGGTCGACTCCCTCCTCGACCGGGCCGCTACCGAGCCCTCCCAGGCCCAGCGCGCCGCCGACTACAAACAGCTCCAGGTCATCCTCAACAAGGACGTTCCCTCGCTGGTCCTCTTCGACGAGGCGGGTATCGACTTCGCTTCCAAGAAGCTGAGCGGTCTCTGGCACTCGATCGACTCCCGAGATCGTTGGGGGGACGTCTCGATCGCGGCCTGAGCGTCACCGATGAGACTTTCTGAGCTGGCGGCCTTCGCGGGCCGCCGGCTCGTCCTGGCCCTGCCGCTGCTGCTGGCGGTTGTGGTCGTCAACTTCCTCCTCATCCAGCTCGCGCCTGGCGACCCGGTGACCGTCCTGGTCGGTGACTATCCCGCCCCGCCGGCCTACGTGCAGGAGGTACGCCATGAGTTCGGGCTCGACCAGCCGCTCCCCGTCCGCCTCGTCCGCTACCTGGAGCAGCTGGCCCACCTCAACTTCGGCTACTCATTCGCCAACCGCCAGCCGGTGCTCTCGCTGATTGGGGAGCGGGTGGGCGCGACGGTCGAGCTGACCCTGACCGCGATCGGGCTGGCCGTCTTGCTTGGAGTCCTCTTTGGTGTGCTGGCGGCCGCGCGGCCCGGGAGACTGCTCGACTCCGCTGTGCAGGCAGTCTCCCTGGGCGGCTACTCGGTACCTGAGTTCTGGCTCGGACAGGTCCTCATCCTGGTTTTCGCCCTCTCCCTGGGCTGGCTGCCGGCGCAGGGGAGTCACTCGATCCGCCTCCAAGAGACTGGGTTTGCAGGCTTCGTCGACGGCGCCCGCCATCTTGTGCTGCCCGCCCTCGCGCTCTCTTTCCGATACCTGGCGCTGATCTCGCGGCTGACCCGTACGAGCATGCTGGAGGTGCTCGGCTCCGACTACATCCTTGCCGCCCGCTCCCGTGGCGCCTCGCGGACAGCCGTCTTGTTCGGTCACGCGCTCCGCAACGCTGCGGCGCCGGTCGTGACTGTCATCGGCTACAACCTGGGCTTCCTGCTCGCCGGCTCCGCCCTGATCGAGGCGGTTTTCGGCTGGCCCGGAATCGGACTCCTCCTTTTCGGTTCGATCTCCCGGCGCGACTACCCGACCATGACCGCGATCCTGCTCTTCATCTCGATCACGGTCGTCCTTGCCAACCTGGCGACCGACATCGTGCAGGCCTTCATCGACCCCAGGCTGCGACGGCGGTGAGGACGGCTGCCGCGAGCACGTTCGTTGGGCTGGTCGCGCTGGCGGCGCTCGCCGCGCCCCTGCTGGCCGGGCACGACCCCATGCACGGTAGTCCCGACGCGCTGCTGCCGCCCCTCTCTCACGGACACCTCCTGGGTACCGACGACCTCGGCCGTGACATCTGGGCGCGGCTCCTGTTTGGGAGCCGGGTCTCGATCCTGGTCGGGGTCTGCGCGGCCTCGGTCTCGCTCCTGATCGGAATCCTCGTCGGGGCCGCGGCCGGCTACTTCGGCGGCTTTGGCGATGCGCTCCTCATGCGATGCTCGGAGTTCTTCCAGACGGTCCCACGCTTCGTGCTCGCGCTAATCATCGTCGCCATCTATGGGGCCGGACTGCTGAAGGTTGTGCTCGTGATCGCCATACTCTCCTGGCCGCAGACATCGCGAGTAGTCCGGACAGCCTTCCAGAGCCTGCGCGGTGCTCAGTACGTTGAGGCGGCAAGAGTCGGCGGGATGGGGCACTGGGCGATCATCACCAAGGAGATCCTGCCGAACGCGCTGGCGCCTGTGGTTGTCGTCGGCACCCTGGAGGTGGGTTCGGCGATCCTGATCCAGACCGGCCTCAGCTTCTTCGGACTCGGTGACCCCAACTTTGTCTCCTGGGGGGACATGCTGAATCAGGGGCAGCAGTACCTGGCGGTTGCCTGGTGGCTCTCCTTCTGGCCCGGGCTCGCCACCGCCGCCCTCGTGCTGGCGCTCAACCTGGCCGGCGACGGCCTCAACGACGTCCTCAACCCACGCGGGCGGAGGACTGCGTGATGGCGCCGCTTCTGGAGGTGCGCGACCTGGCGGTGGAGCTGGCCGGCGGGCCGCCGCTGCGCGTTGTCGACGCCGTGACGCTTTCCGTCGAGCGAAGCGAGGTGGTCGGGCTGGTCGGCGAGTCGGGCTCCGGGAAGTCGATGACGGCGTTTGCGCTGATGAACCTTTTCCCGACGATGGCGGCCAGGATCGCCTCGGGCGAGGTGCGCTTCGACGGCGAGGACCTGCGAGCGGCCGGGCCGGCGCGCTGGCGGCAGCTCCGCGGTGCTCGCCTGGCGATGATCTTCCAGGATCCGACCACCTATCTCGATCCCCTGATGCCGGTCGGCGACCAGGTGGCTGAGACGCTGCGCTCTCACGGCCGCTCCGAAGGTGCTAACTCGCGCGCGGTCGAGCTGCTGGAGCTCATGGAGCTGCCGCGGGCTGCGGCCGTGGCTCGCCAGTACCCGCACGAACTCTCCGGCGGCATGCGCCAGCGGGTCCTGATCGCCGCGGCATTGGCCATGAACCCCGACTTTCTTATCGCCGACGAGCCGACGACGGCCCTTGACGTAACCATCCAGGCCGGCATCCTCGACCTGCTGCTCAGGCTTCGTCACGAGCTTGGTCTAGCCATCCTCCTGATCACGCACGACCTCGGCGTGGTCGCCCAGGCCTGCGACCGCGTCTACGTGATGTATGCGGGACGGATCGTGGAGACGAACTCCGTGGAGCGGCTTTTTCGGAGCCCACGCCACCCGTACACGCAGGGCCTGCTCCGGAGCACGCTGGCCGTCGAAGGGACGGCGGCCGCCGACCTCTTCAGCATCCCCGGCCGAGTGCCGGAGCCCCGCTCGATGCCCGCCGGTTGCCGCTTCCATCCGCGCTGTCCGCTCGCCCTGCCTGACCCCTGCCAGGCGCGCGAGCCCTCGTTGACGCGGCGGCCCGACGGAGGAGAGGACGCGTGCTGGCGGGCGTCGGAGCCGGCCCTTCCCGGTGCCTGGGTGTGAGTCAGCCGGTGCTCCGGACCGAGGCGGTGAGCCGGCGCTTCCAGGTCGGCGGCGGACTCTTCCGGCGCGGCCGGCCGCTGGTCGCGGTCGACCGCGTCTCGATCGAGATCGGAGAGGCGGAGACGGTTGCCCTGGTCGGCGAGAGCGGCAGCGGGAAGTCGACTCTCGGCCGGATCCTGCTGGGACTGCTCGAACCGACCAGCGGCCGGGTGCTCTACCGGGGCTCCGACCTGTTCCGGCTTGGCGGTGACGAGCGCCGGCGGCACCGGCGGGAAGTGCAGGTCGTCTTCCAGGACACCGGTGCTGCGCTCAACCCGCGACGGACGGTCGGCGCCAGCGTGGAGGTACCGCTCCGGTACAACCTCGGCCTGCCCGCATCAGTCGCGCGGGGGCGGGCGGCGGAGCTGCTGGAGCAGGTCGACCTGGCGGCCGCCACCTTCGCCCACCGCCTGCCCCACGAGCTCTCGGGTGGGCAGCGCCAGCGGGTCGGAATTGCGCGGGCCATGGCCTCGGAACCGCGGCTGGTGGTGGCCGACGAGCCGGTATCGGCCCTCGACGTCTCCGTCCGGGCCCAGGTCCTGCGCGTCCTCCGCGAGCTGAAGGAATCGCGGGGGCTCTCCTACCTCTTCATCACCCATGACCTCGGAGTGGTGCGGGCGATCGCCGACCGCGTAATCGTGATGTACCTGGGTGCCGTGATTGAGCAGGGTCGCGCCGCCTCACTGCTGGCCCGGCCCGCCCATCCCTATACGCGAACCCTGCTCGACGCCACCCCGGTTCCCGATCCCGCCCGGCGGCTCGAACCACGCCAGAGGCTGAGGGGTGTCGACATCCCCTCGGCCACGGACCTGCCCTCCGGCTGCCGCTTCCGCACCCGCTGTCCGCTGGCACAGGAGGTATGCGCCGAGGTGATCCCGCCGGAGGTCGCTTTCGCTGATGGGACGGTTGCGGCGTGCCACTTCGCCGAGCGGGTCCGGGAGGGTCACGCGTGAGCGAAAGCTGCTACTGGATCGATACCGATCCCGGTCTCGACGACGCCCTCGCCATCCTGCTGGCACTGCGGGAGGTAGGGGAGGCGCTGGTCGGCATCTCGACCGTGCAGGGCAACGTTGACGAGCCGGAGGCGTGGCGCAATCTGCGCCGGCTGCTGACAGTACTGGAGGACCGCGAGCTGCTTCCCGCGGGATGGAGGCCGCGATTGAGCCGCGGCGCTCAGACGCCGCTGATGGGTGACCCGCGCCGAGCGTACGGAGTCCACGGCGCGGACGGGCTGGGGGGCCTTGCCTGGAAACCGGCCGGCCGTTGGGCGGACGCTTCCGCATCTGAAGCAGTCGACTCGCTGATCGCCGCCGTGCGTGAGCACTCAGACCAGCTGCAGCTGGTCTGCTTGGGGCCCCTGACGAACCTCGCGAGGGCGATCGCGGTCGACCCGGAGCTGCCCGGCCGGCTGGGCGGAGTGACTGTCATGGGCGGCAGCCTGCGGGCCGGTGGCAACGAGACGATGGCCGCCGAGTTCAATTTCCTCGCCGACCCGGCGGCGGCCCGCACCGTGCTGGCCGCCGGCATTCGCGACCTTCGACTGGTCCCTATCGACGGCTGTCTCGAGGCGCGAATGGTGAGCGCGGACCTGGACCAACTGACCGGGCTGGGCACGCCGGGAGCCAGCGTGGCAGCCGAGCTGCTGAAGTTCTGGGAGTCGCGGATCCGCGGTCGCGGCCAGGGTCTCTACGATCCGCTTGCCTGGCTGCTCACCCTCCACCCCGAGCTGGGACGCTGGGAGGAGGCTTACGTGGCGGTGGACGTGGGGGGCGACATTGCCCACGGAGCCTCGATCGCGGACTGGCGCGGTCGGTCCGGCAATCCGCCAAACGTGAGAGCGGCGACCGGAGCGTCGCACCGGGCCGTGATGGACTGCATGTGCGAGCTGCTGACCTGAGCCTGGCCAGGGCGCCGACGACGGCGGTTGTGGCTGGCTACCTATATGTGTCGTGCGGGTGGCAACCTGGAATGTCTACTCGGTCAAGCAGCGCGTGCCGCAGCTGCTGCGGTGGCTGGATGGCCGGCAGCCCGACGTCGCATGCCTGCAGGAGACGAAGCTCACTGACACCTCGTTCGTTGAGCCGCTCGGCGACGAGCTGACCCGGCGCGGCTACGCGTTCGCACACCACGGCGAGGCGCAGTGGAACGGGGTCGCGATCCTGTCCCGGGCGGGGCGATGTCTTGACCGGCATCTCCGGCGCCCCGGGGTTCCCGCACCAGGAGGCCAGCGCGCTGTCGGCGACGGGCAGCGAGATCCGCCCCCATTCCGTGTACGTACCCGACGGCCGCACGCCAGGTTCAGAGCACTATCGGTACAAGCTGGAGTGGCTGGTGGCGCTGCGCGACATGGTCGCCGGCGATCCCGCCTCGGCGATCGTCTGTGGGGACATGAACATCGCGCCGACCGACGACGACGTCTTCGACCCCGACGCGTACATCGGCCAGACCCACGTGACCGCGGCAGAGCGGGCGGCGCTCGCCGGCCTCCAGGCGACGGGCCTGCACGATGTGGTGCGGGAGCGCTGGCCCGGCCGGCGCATCTTCACGTATTGGGACTACCGGGCCGGCATGTTCCACCACGACCTCGGGATGCGCATCGACCTGTGAGCTGGTCACGTACAGGGCTGGACGCCGGCGACAGCGACTGTGTACCCCAGTGGAGCCCACCGTGCGACAACGCCCAATCCCATCTCTGGCTCCCTCTGGGAGCCTTGAGCATCTGGGGCACCGGCCGTGGCGCCTAAGTGTCGCTCGGCTTACTGGTAGGTCCGCCCGCCGTCGATCAGGATGATCTGTCCGGTAATGAAGTTGGCCCAGTCTGACGCCAGGAAAGCGACCGCATCGGCGATGTCTTCGGGCTGGCCGAGCCGGCCGAGCGGCACTTGCTCGCGCAGCCGGCTCTGCTCCAGCGGGGCATGCGCATAGCGGGCCGGAAGAGGTCGGTTTCAACCGTGCGCGGCTGGATGGAGTTCACGCGAATCACTGGCGCCAGCTCCCGAGCCAGGTGCCGGGTCAGGCCGTCGACACCGGCCTTGGAGGCGGCGTAGTGGGCACCGCCGCCCCCGCCCACCAGGGCCGAGCTCGAGGAGATGTTCACGATCGCCGCTCCCGCGCGCCGGCGCAGGTGCGGGATCGCCGCCCGGCAGCATAGGAAGGTGCCGTGTAGGTTGACCCTGAGGATGCGCTCCCATTCGTCGAGGGGCATCTCCTCGGTACGCTGGACCGTGGTCGTACCAGCATTGTTGACCAGCACGTCTAGTCCAGCGCCGGAGGCCCGCTCCATGGCCCGGGCGACAGCGGCACCCTGTGTGACGTCCACACGCTGCCACTCCAACTGATGAGGCCGGCCTAGCTCCCGCATCCGGACTTCGAGGCGTTCGACCTGTCGAGCCTGCGCACGGGAATCATGGCTGGGTCACCTTGCCCGGTCGAGGTGATGCGTAGCGTCATCGATCGCATGCACATGGAGGAGGTCACCATCTGCTACGGCATGACGGAGACGTCTCCCGTGTCGACCCAGACCGGGCGCGATGACGATGTCGAGCATCGGACTGAGACGGTCGGGCGGGTGCATCCGCACGTCGAGGTGAAGATCATCGACCCCGCTACGGGCGCGTGCGTGCCGATCGGCCAGCCTGGCGAGCTGTGCACCCGCGGTTACAGCGTCATGCTCGGGTACTGGAATGAGCCCGACAAGACCGCAGAGGCGATCGACCGAGCGCGCTGGATGCATACGGGCGACCTCGCCACGATGGACGCCGACGGCTACGTTCGTATTGTGGGACGGTCGAAGGACATGATTATCCGAGGCGGGGAGAACGTCTATCCAAGAGAAATCGAGGAGTTCCTCTACGCCCATCCGGACGTCGCTGACGTGCAAGTCGTGGGAGTTCCGGACGAGCGCTATGGCGAGGAGATCGTCGCCTTCGTGATTCCTCGGGATGGAGCACAGCTCGACGCCGAGGTGGTGCGCGAGTTCTGCCGGGAGAAGATCGCGCACTACAAGGTGCCGCGCTACGTCCTTGCGGTCAAAGAGTTCCCGATGACGGTCACCGGCAAGGTCCAAAAGTACAAGCTGCGCGATACTGCGATCAACCAACTGGGACTTGCGTCGTCACCACAGCAGCGAAGCTAACTCGCCAAAGATCATGCATGGGGCGACCGAGCTGCAGAGCGTCCTGGCCCTCGCGCCGCCGCCATTGGCGTGACGATGGCCGTTGATTCGCCAAACTGATCAGTGGGCGGCGCGTAGTGACGCGCGAGCTCGATGATCCCGCGGCATGAGTTTCGATTGGTTGGCCTGGAATCGCAACGACCGGAACCCCATGCTGCCCGCCTTCCTTGACGTAACCATGTCGCTGTCGTGGGAAAATGACCTGTGGGTGTCCCGGTAAGTGGACGCGGAACTCAGCGAGAGCGCGGCAAGCGCAGGCCGTGCTCGGCGATGAAGTTGAGGGTCATCTCCTGACTGATAGGCGCCAGCTGCATAAGTCTTGCCTCGCGCCAGTAGCGCTCAACGTGATTCTCGCGCGCATACCCCTGACCGCCCAGGGTCTGCAGCGCGCGATCCGCAGCGTAAAACCCAGCCTCCGCCGCAAGGAATTTAGCGGTGTTGATCTCCGTCCCATCGGGCTTCCCGCTGTCGTAGTGGCGCGCGGCCACCTGGACCAGGTTCCAGGCCGCTGTTAGTCGGGCGTAAGCGACTGCCAGCGGATGACTTATGGCCTGGTTCGCGCCGATGGGACGGCCGAAGACACTTCGGCTCCGGGCGTACTGCACAGCGCGATTCAGGGCGACATGCCCGACACCGATCGCCTCCGCAGCGAGCAGGAGCCGCTCAGCGTTGAAGGCCACGAGCAAATGCCGGAAGCCCTTTCCCTCCTCTCCCACCAGTCGCCAGTCCTCGACCGGCAGCTCGTCATAGAACGTCTCGCAGCTGGCGACGGCGTTGCGCCCCAGCTTGGGAATCGGACGGATCGCAACATGTTCGGGATCGAGATCGGCTAGGAACAGCGTGAGCCCGCCGAAGCGATCCTCCGGTGATGCGGGAGCGGTCCGCGCCAGGATCAGCACCAGCTCGGCCTCGAGTGCCTTCGACGTCCAGATCTTCTGGCCGCTTATCAGCCAGCCATCCCCGGTCCTGACCGCCGCGGTCCGGACCCGGGAGGTGTCGCTACCCGCATCGGGCTCGGTGACGCCAAACGCAACGTGCAGGTCGCCAGCCGCTGCGCGCGGCAGAAAGCTCGACTTGAGCCTCTCGTTCCCGAACCGGACGATCGGTTCGAGGGCGAAGATCGTGAGGTGCAGCGGCGTGCATCCATTCATCGCTGCCCCAGAGGCCGCGATTTCGTGCATGACAACAGTCGCCTGCCGTAGCCCGAGTCCTCCGCCGCCATAGGCCTCGGGGAACGTCATGCCAACCCACCCGTCGGCAGCCATCGCAGCATAAAACTCATGCGGGAAGCGGTGCTGCTCGTCGCAGTCGGACCAGTAGTCGTCGGGGAAGCTCGCGCAGCGCTTACGGACGGCTTCAGCAATCGACGACAACTCCGGTTCGTTAAGGTCCTGGTCGCTCAACGAAGGGACTAAGCGCCTCGCGTGGCGTCGAATCGCGGCGTCCGCCGCTCCACGAAAGCAGTGACGCCCTCGCGGAAGTCGGCCGTCTCGCTCGTCTGCACGATGTTCGCCACCTCGACGTCAACCTGCTGCTCTATGGAGTTCAGCCAGCTCGCCTCGAGGAGCACCTTGGCTCGCGCAAGCGCGGCCGAAGGCAATGCGGCTACGCGCTGAGCAAGCAAAGTCGCCTCCTCCAGCACCTTCCCCGGCTCGGCAAGGCTCCACACCAACCCAAACTCCTTCGCCTCTCGGCCCATGATCGGAATGTTGGTGAGCATCATGGCCCGCGCTCGCGAGGGCCCGACCAGCCGAGGCAGGAAGTAGGAGGTGGTCGAGTCTGGGCTGAGCCCGATTCCGGTAAAGCCGGCAGCGAACCGGGCCTCAGCTTCCGCGATCCGGATGTCGCACGCGCACGCGAGCCCCAGTCCGAACCCAAAAGCACCGCCCGCGATCCCCGCAATGACGGGCGCGGGAAGGCGGTGCAGCCCAATCAGCGCACGGTGGACCAGGCCGCCATCGACAACACCCAACCCGTGTTCGGCAAAACCCTTGAGGTCGCCACCCGCGCAGAACCAGGAACCTTCGCCGGTAAGGACGACCGCTCGAACGCGCCGGTCCTCCTCGATCCGGGCGACGGCCGCAGCGAGCCCCTTCCCCATCTCCGGACTGAGAGCATTCCGCGCCTCTGGCCGGGTCAACGTCACGGTAGCGACGCCCCCGTCGAGCTGATACGACACGTGCTCAGTTAGTTGGTCGACACTCACGGCCGATAGCATCGCATCAAATCGAGTTCCCAGCTTACTCGTGAGTTAGCTGGGGCGTAGACTTACCACGCTTTGGCCGAGGTGCTTGGGATCGCCGCCTTCGGTGGCTACGTGCCGCCGCTGCGGACTTCCCGGGAGGAGATCGCGGCCACCCACGCCTGGGTCAACCCGGGGCTGCGATCGGGAGCTAAGGGCAAGCGGTCGGTGGCGGGCTGGGATGAGGACTCCGTGACCATGGCCGTCGACGCCGCTCGCGACGCACTGACCGGCTTCGAGCGGCGAACCATCGACGGCGTCTTTCTCGGCAGCACCACCCTGCCGTTCGCCGACCGGCTCAACTCGGGCGTCGTCGCCGCCGCGCTCGGCCTCGGCGAAGAGGTGACAGCGCAGGACATCACGTGCTCCCAACGCGCGGGCACGGGCGCCTTGCGGTCGGCTCTCGAGGCCGCTGCGGCGCGCAAAAAGCAAATCGTCGCTATAGCCGCAGAGAAGCGGTCGGCGCCGGCGGCGACCAGCGCCGAGATGGTCACCGGCCACGGTGCGGCGGCCGTGATCGTCGGGCCAGGCGAAGGCGTGGCGCGACTGCTCGGAAGCGCCTCGCTCACGGTCGACTTCGTCGACCACTTTCGGGGCGAGGGCTCAGAGTTCGACTACCAGTGGGAAGAGCGCTGGGTGCGCGAGGAGGGTTACCTCAAGATCGTGCCCCGCGCGATCAAGGCCGCGCTTGCCAAAGCCGGCCTCGAACCGGCGCAGATCGACCACTTCGCGCTCGCCTGCCCGCTGGCCAGGGTCGACAAAGCCGTCGCCAGGGCGGCCCAAATCCCGGACACATCAGTCGCCGACAACCTGGCCGCCAACTGCGGCGACACCGGCGCCGCACATGCGCTGGTGCTCCTCGTGAACGTGCTCGAAAGAGCCAGCCCCGGCCAGCGGATCCTGGTCGCCGGCTTCGGCCAGGGCGTCGACGTGCTCATCTTCGAAACCACAGAAGCGCTGCCCGACTACCAAAAACTCAGGACCGGCGTCACCCGCCACCTCGACCACGCGAGGCCCTGCAGCTACCCGCGCTACATGGTGCTGAACGACCTCGTCAAGATCGACCGCGGCATCCGGGCGGAGACGGACAAGGGCACGGCGCTGACCGCCCACTACCGCCACAACGATCTTCTCAACGCGCTCGTCGGAGGCCGCTGCCGGCAGTGCGGAACCCACCAGGTGCCGCGATTGCGGATCTGCGTCAACCCGGACTGCCGCGCGGTCGACAGCCAGGAGCCGCACTCCTTTGCCGAATCGCGAGCGCGGGTCGTCAGCTGGTCCGCCGACACCCTCACCTACACACCCGACCCGCCCGCCTACTACGGAATGGTCGACTTCGAGGAAGGCGGCCGGCTGATGATCGACTTCACCGGCATCGGCGAAGGCGGAGTCGAGGTTGGGAGCCCGATGCGGATGGTCTTCCGCATCAAAGACCGCGACAACGCTCGCGGCTTCACCCGTTATTTCTGGAAGGCGGCTCCCGCAGAGCCTGCCGAGCCGAGGGAGGCGTAGCCGAATGGCCAGTGGCATCAAAGACCGAGTCGTCATCTTGGGGATGGGCTGCTCCCGCTTCGGCGAGCGCTGGGACGCCGACGCCGAAGACCTCATGGTGGAGGCGTACACGGAGGCGCTCGCCGATGCCGGCGTCGGTACCGAGGACATCGAAGCGGCATGGTTCTCCACCTGCATCGAGGAGCAGAGCGTGGGCAAGTCGGCGGTGCCGATGGCCTCCGCCCTGCGCCTGCCTTACATCCCGGTCACGCGCGTCGAGAACCAGTGCGCGTCGGGCACCGAGGCGTTCCGGGCGGCCGTCTACGCGGTGGCCGCCGGAGCCTGCGACGTCGCTCTCGCGGTCGGCAGCGAGAAGCTCAAGGACACCGGCTACGGTGGCCTTCCCCAGCGCACCCGCGGCCGCGTCAACGACCTCTACTGGGCCAACGTCTCGGCGCCGGGTTCATTCGCGCAGCTGGCCAGCGCGTACCAGGCCAAGCACGGCGTCGACAAGCGCGACCTGAAGCGCGCGATGGCCCACATCTCGGTCAAAAGCCACGACAACGCCAGCCGCAATCCGAAGGCTCACCTGCGCAACGCGATCGACATCGAAACCGTCCTCAACGCTCCGATGGTCGCCGAGCCGCTCGGTCTCTACGATTGCTGCGGCGTCAGCGACGGAGCCGCCGCCGCCATCGTCACCACCCCCGAGATCGCGGCCGGGCTCGGCAAGAGCAAGGACGACATGGTCGCCGTCAAGGCGCTCCAGGTGGCGGTCTCCAGCGGCCGGGAGGCCGGCCACCAGTCATGGGACGGCACCTACTTCGCCACCGCCCGGCAAGCCGCCAAGCGCGCCTACGAGGAGGCCGGCGTCAGCAACCCACGCAGTGAGCTGAGTCTGATCGAGGTCCACGACTGCTTTTCGATCACCGAGCTGGTGACGGTCGAGGACCTCTTCATCTCGCCCGAGGGTGGCGCTGTGGTCGACGTGCTGGAAGGCTTCTACGACTCCGACGGCACCATCCCCTGCCAGATCGACGGCGGCCTCAAGTGCTTCGGCCACCCGATCGGCGCCTCCGGACTGCGGATGATCTACGAGATCTACTTGCAGATGAACGGCCGGGCCGGCGACCGCCAGCTTCGCAAAGAGCCGGCGCTGGGGCTGACCCACAACCTGGGCGGCTTCCCCAGCGCCAACGTGTGCTCGGTGGCGCTTTTCGGGAAGTACGGGGTCTGAGCGCCGGGCTTTAGCCCCGCACCCTGCCTAGACTGCCTCCCCCACCGCCCTCCGACGAGCGATTCGCCAGGAACCGTCAGGCTGGCGGACCAGCCGGTCGTGGAAGCGGCCGTAGTGGCTCAGCATGGGACCTTCGGACCCCTTCTGAAGGAACAGGAAGGAGCTCAGCACGCTGGCCTCGTCGCCGCTGATCTCGATCAGCGGCTGCACCACCAGGTGCTTGTTGTACGTCTCGGGGGCGCTGAACGTGGAGAAGAACTGGGCGATCTCCTCGGTCCCGACAAAGCGTCCGGCTCCGCTGTAGTCGAGCGCGGCGTCGGCGGTGAAGATGCCCAGGAACATCTCGCGGTCGCCGTAGTCGATGGCCTGTCCGTACGCCTCCAGCGCCCGCACGATGGCGCGCTCGTCCTCGAGGCGCCGAAGGCGCTCCTCGAGCGTCATGCCGCCGAGTACTCGAAGAGCCCGTTGTCGATCACGACCACGTCGCGCTCGACAACCCGGCAGCGGAAGCTGGCCCGACCGCACGCCTCCCGCCAGATCTCGGTCCCAATCGTCTCGCCCGGGAAGACGGGCCGGCTGAAGCGGACGTCCATCCTGCGCACCAGCTCAGGGCGGTAATCGCACAGCTCGCCGAGCAGGGCGTGTCCGGCGACCGCGTAGGTGCAAAGGCCGTGCAGGATCGGACGCGGGAAGCCGGCCGCAGCCGCGATCTCCGGGTCGGCGTGAAGCGGGTTGTAGTCGCCGCTGAGCCGGTAGATCAGCGCCGCCTGCGGCAGCGTGCGCAGGTCGACGGTAACGTCGGGGGCGGTGTCCGGAACGGGATGCACCGGCCGCACCGGGCCTGCCGGTCCCGCAAACCCGCCGTCGGCCCGGCAGAACAGGGTCGCCACCTGCTCGCAGAGCAGCTCGCCGGTCTCCGCGTCTCGCGTCTCGCGGCTCGTATAGACGAGAGCGCCCCGACCCTCTCCTTTGTCAACCACCGACTCGACCCTGTTGTGGCTCACCACGCGGTGGCCGACCGGCAGCAAGCGGTGGATGGTCAGCGACTGCTCGCCGTGCAGCATCTGCTTCCAGTCGACGCCGGCCCTTGGGTCCTGTAGGAAGAAGCCAGGGCGACCTACCACGACCGCCATCGTGGGCAGCGCGCGCAGGTTTCGCTCGTAGACGAAGGAAAGCTGACTGGCGTCGAGGGGGTCGGCCCCCAGCCCCACGCCGAGCGCGTAGAGCATCACGTCCCGCTGCGAGATGGTCTCCTCGACGGGCTCGAATGGCCAGTCCATCAGCGCCTGGTACTGAAGCGGCATCGCGGTCAGACAGGGTCCCAGCTGAACACGTCAGCCGAGCGCTCGAGCGGCACCAGGGAGGGTTTGAAGGCCGGTTTCAAGTGCTCGGCCAGCAGCGCCGGCGTCCACCCCTCGGAGCGGTGCAGCGAACGCACCGGGCGATGCTGGTTGAAGAGGAACACCTCGTTCTTGCGCACCCCGAGGATCTGGCCCGTCATCGGCGCGCTCAAGTCGGAGGCGAGGAAGACAGCCACCGGTGCGATCTTGTCGGTGCCCATCGTCTTGATCTTTTCCACCCTCTCCTTCTGTACGGGGTCGTCGGTCGGGATCGTCCCGATCAACCGGCTCCACGCGAAGGGCGCGATGCAGTTGGAGCGGACATTGAAGAGGCTCATGTCCAGCGCTATCGATTTGGACAAACCAGCGATGCCAAGCTTGGCGGCGGCGTAGTTCGCCTGCCCGAAGTTGCCGATCAGCCCCGAGGTCGACGTCATGTGCACGAAGGCGCCCGACTCCTGCCGCCGGAAGTGGGGAGCGGCCGCGCGCGCGACGTAAAAGCAGCCGTAGAGATGGACCTTGACGACGGTGTCGAAATCGGCCGGGTCCATCTGGTGGAAGATCCGGTCGCGCAGGATGCCGGCGTTGTTGATGACGGCGTCCAGGCGCCCGTAGGTGTCGAGCGCGGTCTGGACGATGCGCTGAGCGCTCTCCCAGTCGGCAACGCTGTCGGTGCTGGCGACAGCGATACCGCCGGCGGCCGTGATCTCATTGGCCACCTGCTGAGCCGGAGTCGCGTCCGCACCGGTGCCATCGGCCGCGCCGCCGAGGTCGTTGACGACCACGCGCGCGCCCTCGGTCCCCGCCATCCGGGCTATGTCTCGCCCGATGCCGCGACCGGCGCCGGTGACGATCACGACCTTGCCTTCCAGCGCTCCCATCCGCAAATCCTCCGTTGGCTAGTCCCGATCGGTCCTGGGCAGGATCGAGCGGGCGATGATCGTCTTCATGACCTCGATCGACCCGCCTGCCAGCTTGGCCTGGCGGGCGTCGGCGTAGGCGCGGGCGATCGGGTATTCCCACATGTAGCCCCAACCGCCGAACAGCTGGAGGCACTCGTCCACCACCTTGACCTGTGCCTCGGTCGCGGTCAGCTTCGCGATCGCGGCGTCGACGGAGTCAAGCCGGCCCGCGAGGTGGAGCTCCAGGCAGCGGTCGATGAAGACCCGCTGGGTGCGCGTCAGGGCGGTCAGCTCGGCCAGCTTGAACTGCGTGTTCTGGTAGCTGGCAAGGGGCTTGCCGAAGACATCTCGCTCGCGCGTGTAGGCGATCGTCCACTCCAGCGCCGCCTCGCACACGGCGACCGCTTTGACGCACTGGATCAGCCGCTCTTGGGCTAGCTCGGTCATCAGCTGGTGGAAGCCCCGGCCAACCTCGCCGAGGACGTTCGTTCGCGGCACCCGGACCTCGTTGAAGAAAAGCTCGGATGTGTCCTGGGCCTTGAGACCGATCTTCTCCAGGTTGCGGCCGCGCTGGAATCCCTCCCGCTCGGCTTCGATCAGCAGCAGGGTCATGCCGCGAGCGCCGGATCCGGGCACGGTCTGGGCGGCGACGAGCACCAGGTCGCACAGCTGGCCGTTGGAGATGAAGACCTTCTGGCCGTTGACCACGTACTCGTCGCCCTCGGGGAGGGCCGTCGTCTCGATGTGCTGGAGGTCGCTGCCCCCGCGTGGCTCGCTCATCGCGATGGCGCCGATCGCCTCGCCCTCCGCCATCGCCGGCAGCCAGCGCCGCTTTTGCTCCTCGCTGCCGTACTTCAGGATGTAGGGGGCGACGATGTCGGAGTGAAGGTAGAAGAAGGGCCCGGTGGCGCCGACCCGCATCAGCTCCTCGATCACGACGACGCTGAATAAGAAGTCACCGCCTTGGCCGCCGTATTGGGCCGGAATGTTGCAGCAGAGCAGCCCTTCCGCCCCCGCCCGGCGCCACAGCTCGCGGGGAACAACCCCCGCCCGCTCCCATTCGGCGTGGTGGGGGACAATCTCGCGCTCAACGAAGCGCCGGACCGTGGCCCGGAATGTCTCGTGTTCCTCGCTGAAGAGGGTGCGCTCGATCACCGGCTGGCGAGCCCGGTCTCGAGTACGGCCCGGGCCTCGGCCATGATGCGCTCCACGATCGCCGCCGCCGGCTCGACCTCGGTCAGCAAGCCGGCGATCTGACCGGCGGGCAGTGGCCCGCGATCGATTTCGCCGTTCACGCGGGCGGCCGCGGTGACCTCCTGGTTGAGCTCCATCTGCCGCGGGAAGGGCTGGATCTCGGAAGCATGCGCGTCCCAGTACTCGGTGAAGGCGTTGCGCAGCAGGCGGGCCGGCTTGCCGCTGTAGCCGCGAGTCACCACCGTGGAGGTGTCGCCGGCCTCGATCACCGCTTGCTTGAAGTTGTCATGAGCATGGGCCTCCCGGCTGGCCGCAAACACCGTGCCGAAGTAGCCTCCGGAGGCACCCAGCGCGAGAGCGGCAACCAACCCGGCGCCGCTCGCCAGGCCGCCCGCCGCGAGCACGGGCACCTGGGCGCCGGCAGCCCGGACGACCTGGGGAATCAGCGCCATCGAGGCCACCCGGCTGTTGTGGCCGCCGGCCTCCCAGCCCTGGGCCACGACAACATCGGCGCCCGCCGCCACCGCCTTCTCGGCGTGCCGCACCGCGCCGACCGTCGTCATGACCAGAGTCCCCCGTGACCGGCAGGCCTCGACATAGCGCCGCTCGGGCGTGCCCAGCCCGGCCCCGAGGACGGGGACGGCCTCGTCGAGAACGACCTCTACTTTGGCATCGAGATCGGCGGCCATCGCTCGCCCCGCGAGGGAGTCGTCGAAGACGGGAAACAGGAGGTTGACCGCGAATGGCTTGGCGGTCAGCGCTCGCACCCCGCGGATCTCGTCCCGGAGCTCGTCGGGGCTCAGGTTGCCGGTGCTCCCGATGACGCCGAAGCCGCCGGCCTCGGAGACGGCCGCGGTGAGCTCGACTCGGGCGAGGTAGCCCATCCCGGCCTGGACCACGGGGTACTCGATCCCGAAGAGGTCGCAGATCCGCGTGTGCAGCACCTGGTCGGCGGTCCAGTTGGGCATCAGCGCGTGGACCCGTTGCGGAAGTTGAGACCGGTTCCCGCGGCGTTGCCGCCGTCGATGGGGATGAAGGCCCCGGTCAGGTAGGCGGCCATGGGCGAGATGAGGGCCACCACCCAGAGCGCGATCTCCTCGGGCGTGCCCCAGCGGCCGAGTGGTGTCGAGTTCTCGACGTTCGCGATTCCGGCCGGGCCGTAGAGGCGGCGGACGGCGTCGGTGGTCGCCTGAGGGCCGATCGCGTTGACGCTGATTCCAAACTGGGCCCACTCGCGCGCCAGCGTGCGAGTCATGTGGACCACGCCGGCCCGGGCGGCGCCGGAGTGGACCATGCCGGCCGAGGAGCGGTCGGCGAAGGAAACGACCATGTTGAGGATCCGGCCGCCGTTGCCGAGCACGATCATCTGGCGGCCGGCTGCCCTGGTGCACCACCAGGTTCCGTTGAGGTTGAGGTCGACCACGGATCGCCAGCCGTTCGGCGTCAGCTCCTCCGCTGGGCTCGTGAACTGGCCGCCCGCACTGTTGACGAGGCCGTCGAGACGCCCGTGCTCGGCGACCACCCGCTCAAAGTAGCGGTCCACGGCGGGCTGGTCGCGGATGTTGAGCGCGGCGTAATCAGCGCTGACGCCATGACCCTGAAGGCGGCCGGCCGCGGTGGCCAGCTGTTCCGCGTCTCGGCCGGCGAGCACGACCCGGGCGCCGACCTGGCCCAGGGCCAGCGCCGCCGCGAAGCCGAGACCGGTGCCGCCCCCGGTGACAACGATCACCAGGCCGGCGAGCAGATCGGCGGCGAAGAAGCGGCGCGCGTCGGGATCGACGTCGAGGTCAGTAGGACTTCGGGAGTCCAAGGATCCGTTCTCCGATGTAGTTGAGGACCATCTCGTTGGTGATCGGGGCGATCGAGAAGAGCCTCACCAGCGGCCAGATCGAAGCCACGCCGTAGCCGGCGTCAAAGGCGTAGCCGCCGTGAGCCTGGATGGCGGCGTCGGTGGCCTCGGCGCCGGCTTCGGAGGCCAGGTACTTGGCCATCGCGCACAGCGGGCCCGCCTCCTCGCCGCGGTCGTAGGCTGCGGCTCCCGCGTACATCGTCAGCCGTGCCGCCTCGAGGTGAGCACTCGCCCGAGCGAGGCGGTGCTGTAGAGCCTGATGGCCACCGATGGGGCGGCCGAAGACGCGACGCTCACGGGCGTAGGCGACCGCCTGTTCGAGCGCGTAGCGGCCCAGACCGCCGGCGATCGCGGCCACCAGCAGGCGCTCGGCGTTGAAGGCGTCGAACAGGGCCTGGCCGCCGGCCCCGGGCGTGCCGACGACCGCGTCGGCGCCGACCCGAACCTCGTTCATGAAGACCGTGAACTGGTACTCGGGCTGGAGAATCTCGATGTCGAGCCGCTGACGCTCTACCCCCGGTGCGTCAAGCGGGATCATCAGCACCGAGAAGGCAGCGCGCTCGCCCGCCGAGTGCTCCTCTGAGCGGGCCACGGTGTACATGTACTGCGCCTCGTCGGCGCCGGAGATGAAGGTTTTCTGCCCGGTGACGAGGTAGCCGCCGCCGGCCCGGCGGGCCGTCGTCCGGATAGCGAACGTGTTGGTGCCGGCATCGGGCTCGGTGACGCCCAGACAGAACCGGAGACGGCCCTCGATGCTCGGCCTCAGGTAGCGCTCGACCTGGTCTGGCGTGGCGTGACGGGCGAGCGCCGCGTGGACGAGGCCGGTCAGGAGCAGCTGCAGGCTGGGCACGCCCGCCCGGGCGAGTTCGTCGAGGAGCAGCACCATCTCGTAAACGCCGCCGCCGGCGCCTCCGTAGTGCTCTGGGACACCCAGCCCAAGCAGGTCCGCCTCCGCCAGGGAAGCCCACATCTCCGGGATGTGGCCGCCGCCACGGGCCCGTTCGAGCCAGTAGTCACGCGGATGGCGGCGGGCGATCCGAGCCGCCGCCGAACGGATGCCCTCGCGAAGCGCCGCCGTGGCCTCCGTGGGTGGACCCGAAAGCTCCGTTGGGTGGATCATGCGCGACCGCTAGTTTACTTACTGGTTAGTCAATTACAACTCGCGGTTCGGCCTCCGAGGCGGTAACCTTTGCACTGCTCATGTCGGTAGCGCGGACGACCAATCGCCGGCGCGGCGTCACCCGGGAGGCGATCCTCGATACCGCACGCCGCCTCTTCTCGACCGAGGGCTATCGGGGCACCACGCTGGAGGCGGTCGCCGCTGAGCTGGGCGTTACCCGGGCTGCTCTGTACCACTGGGTGCCGAGCAAGGAAAGCCTGCTCTGTGAGATCCACGATCGGGCGATGGACCTGCTCGTCGAACGCTTCGAGAAGATCCAGGAGAGCGACCTGCGGCCGGTCGAGAAGCTGGGTGAGGCACTCCGTGCGCACACCCTGGTCGTGGCCGACAACCTCGAGACAATCGCCGTCTTCTTCAAAGACGTCGGCTCGCTGCCGGAAGAGGATGCAAAGCGAATCGCGTCGCGCAAGCGCCGTTACGACCGCCAGTTGGAGAGCATCGTGAAGGCCGGCCAGGCCGATGGCTCGATTCGCAGCGACCTTCACCCACGTGTGCTGGTGGAGTCGGTGGTGGCGATGTGCAACTGGATCTACAACTGGTACAACCCCCGCGGCCCGGTCAAGCCGGAGCAGCTCGCCGACCAGGTCGTGGCGATCGCGCTCAACGGCATCACCGCCCGCTAGCCGCAGTCCCACCGCCCATGCCGGTCCTGCCCTCCAGCGTTGATCGGCGCTCGCCCGATTTCGCCGCCAACCGGGAGGCGATGCTGGCCCGGCTGGCCGAGATCGAGGCGCTCGTGGCAGAGGCCAGGATGGGTGGTGGCGAGCGCTACGTGGAGCGTCATCGCGCGCGGGGCAAGCTGCTCGCCAGGGAGCGGATCGAGCTGTTGGTCGACCGCGACTCGCCCTTCCTCGAGCTCTCGCCGCTGGCCGCCAACGGCACCCAGTTCACGGTCGGCGCCAGCGTCGTGACCGGAGTCGGCGTCATTAACGGGGTGGAATGCGTCTTGATCGCCCATGACGCGACGGTCCGGGGCGGAACAATGAACCCCTTCTCTTTAAAGAAGACGTTGCGAGCGATGGACATCGCCCGCGAGAACCGGCTCCCGCTGGTCAACCTCGTCGAGTCGGGTGGCGCCGACCTGCCGACCCAGGCCGAGATCTTCGTGCCCGCCGGGGCCATCTTCCGCAACCTGACCCAGCTCTCCGCGCTCGGCATCCCCACGCTCGCTCTTGTCTTCGGCAACGCCACCGCGGGTGGCGCCTATGTGCCCGGGCTCTGCGACTACGTCGTGATGGTCAAGGAGCAGGCGAAGGTGTTCCTCGGCGGCCCCCCGCTCGTGAAGATGGCCACCGGCGAAGAGTCCGGCGACGAGGAGCTGGGGGGCGCGGAGATGCACTCCCGGACCTCCGGCGTCTCGGACTACCTGGCAGTCGACGAGCGGGACGCGCTGCGGCTGGGGCGCGAGATCGTAGGCCGGCTCAACTGGCGCAAGCTCGGGCCGGGACCGTCCGGGCCCGCCGACGAACCGATCCACGACCCGGAGGAGCTGCTCGGCATCGCGAACGCCGACATCCGGGTGCCGATGCCGATCCGTGAGGTGATCGCCAGGGTGGTCGACGGCAGCCGCTTCGACGAGTGGAAGCCGCTCTTCGGCACCAACCTGGTCGCCGGCTGGGCGGATATCCACGGCTTCCCGGTGGGAATCCTGGCCAACGACGTCGGGGTGCTCTTCTCGGACGAGGCCCTAAAGGCGGCCGAGTTCATCGGGCTCGCCAACCAGAAGGACACCCCGCTCGTGTTCCTGCAGAACACCACGGGCTACATCGTCGGCCGGCGCTACGAACAGCGGGGGATCGTCAAGGACGGCGCCAAGATGATCAATGCGGTGGCCAACAGCGGCGTCCCGCACATCACCGTCATCGTCGGCGCCTCCTACGGGGCGGGCAACTACGGGATGTCGGGACGGGCCTACAACCCCCGCTTCCTCTTCTCCTGGCCCAACAGCAAGACCGCCGTGATGGGCCCTCAACAGCTGGCCGGGGTGATGTCGATCGTCGCCCGCGAGAACGCGCGCTCGGCGGGTCGGGACTTTGACGAGGAGGCCGACGCCCGGATGCGAGAGGCGGTCGAAGACCAGATCGAGCGGGAGTCACTGGCCCTCTTCAACACGGCGCGCCTCTATGACGACGGCATCATCGATCCCCGCGACACCCGCACGGTGCTTGGACTCTGCCTCTCGGCGGTGCACAACAACAGCGTCCGGGGCAGCGAGCGTTTCGGGGTCTTCCGGATGTGATCCGCAAGCTGCTGGTCGCCAACCGGGGCGAGATCGCCCGCCGCGTTTTCCGGACCGCTCGCTTGATGGGGATAGCGACCGTGGCCGTCTACTCGGAGGCGGATCGGAACGCTCCTTTCGTGGCTGAGGCTGACGAGGCTGTCCCGATTGGTTGGGCGGCGCCGGCTGACTCCTATCTGCGCGGCGACGTGATCGTGGCGGCCGCTCGCAGAACCGGCGCCGACGCCATCCATCCGGGTTACGGCTTCCTGGCCGAGAACGCCGGCTTCGCGCGGCTGTGTGAGGAGGCCGGGGTTGAGTTCGTTGGACCCCCCTCCGCGGTCATCGCCCGCCTCGGCTCCAAGCTGGAGGCCAAGCGAATCGCGGCGGCGGCGGGTGTGCCGACCTTGCCGGCCGTCGAGGTCGACGGGCATGCGGTCGACGCGCAAGCCGCCCGGCTTGGGTTCCCTCTGTTGGTGAAAGCTGCCGCCGGCGGCGGCGGCCGCGGCATGCGGGTGGTTGAGCGGCCGCAGGACCTTGACCAGGCGCTCGACTCCGCCCGCCGGGAGGCCGCGGCCGCCTTCGCCGATGGCACCGTCTTTCTGGAGCCGTACCTGCGCGCGCCGCGCCACGTTGAAGTGCAGATCATGGCCGACAAGCGCGGCCGGGTGATCCACCTCTTCGAGCGTGAGTGCTCGATCCAGCGCCGGCACCAAAAGCTGATCGAGGAGTCGCCGTCGCCAGCGGTCGACGCCGAGCTTCGGGAGCGGCTGGGCGCGGCCGCCGTGGCGCTCGCCAAAGCAGCGGGCTACGTGGGCGCCGGCACGGTGGAGTTCATCCTCGACGGCGAGGGCCGCTTCCACCTCCTGGAGGTGAACACGCGGCTCCAGGTGGAGCACCCAGTGACCGAGGCGGTGACCGGCCTCGACCTGGTCCGCCTCCAGCTCGAGGTCGCCGCCGGCGAGCACCTTCCCGAGGGCCCCTTCCGGCTCCAGGGCAGCGCCATCGAGGCCCGCCTCATCGCCGAGGACCCACTCCACGAATGGGCTCCTGGCGCCGGCCGTCTCGACCGCTTCCAGGTCGGCGCCCCTGGGGTTCGGGTCGACTCCGCGGTCGAGGATGGCAGTGAGCTGGGCGTGCACTACGACTCGCTGCTGGCCAAGGTCATCGCCCATGCGCCTACCCGGGATAAGGCGGCGGCGAGGCTGCGCGCCGCTCTGGCTGGGGCGCGAATCCACGGCGTCGCCAACAATCGCGACCTGCTGGTCGGCATTCTCGCGGACAGCGAGTTCCTGGCCGGCCGCATCGACACCGGGTTCCTGGAGCGCCGCCCGCCGGCGGAGCTCTCCCGGCCGCCGCTGGACGTGCACGGCCTCCGCCTCCACGCCGCTGCCGCCGCGCTCGCCGGCGAGCGCGCCCGCCGGGCTGCAGCAACGGTGCTGGCGACCCTCCCCTCGGGCTGGCGCAACGTCCGCTCGGGTCCCGCCCGGACCCGCTTCGCGATCCCCGCCGGCGAAATCGAGGTGTCCTACGGCGCCGGTCTGGCGGTGGACGGTGAGCGGCTCGACGCCGAGGTGGTGGCTGCCCGGCCGGAGGTGGTGGAGCTCCTGGTGGACGGCGTCCGGCGGCGGTTCGAGGTCCACCTGGTTGGCACCGTGGCCCACGTCGACAGCTCGCTCGGCTACTGCGCTCTGCGGGAGCTGGATCCGCTGCCGGAACCTGCCACTACCGAACCCGCCGGGTCGCTCCATGCGGCCCTGCCGGGGGTTGTTTTGAAGGTCCTGGTGAGCGCCGGCGACAGGGTCGAGCCCGGCCAGGTGCTGGCGATCGTGGAGGCGATGAAGATGGAGCACCGGGTGCGCACGGACGGCGGCGGGACGGTGACTGAGGTGCGGGTCCGGGAAGGCCAGGCCGTAGCCGCCGGCGAGGTCCTGGCCGTGGTGGAGCCGTGAGCGACGCCGTCCGCTACGAGCTGCGGGGTCCGGTCGCCTGGGTGACCATCGACCGGCCCGAAAGCCGGAATGCTCTCAGCCGGGAGGTGCGCGAGGGCCTCTGGGCGGGCTATCGGCGGTTCGCCGCCGACGCCGAGGCGGCGGTCATGGTGGTGACGGGCGCCGGCGACCGCGCCTTCTGCGCCGGCGCTGACCTGAAGGAGATGGCCGGCGAATCCCTGCGAGTGCCGCCAGAAGACTACTTCCCGGTGCTCGGACGCAACATCGAGATCGACAAGCCGGTGATCGCGGCCGTCAACGGAGCCGCTTACGCGGGCGGGTTTCTGCTCGCCCAATCGGCCGATCTTTGCATTGCCGCCGCTCACGCCCGGTTCGCGATCTCGGAGGCGCGGGTCGGCCGCGGTTCGCCCTGGGCGGCCCCGCTGCCCTGGCTGATCCCGCCTCGGGTGGCGCTCCAGCTGATGCTGACCGGCGACCCGATCGACGCCGCGCGAGCACATGTGATCGGGCTGGTCAACGAGGTGGTCGAGTTTGCCGCCTTGGCGGCGGCCGCCCAGGCGCTGGCCGAGCGCATCGCGGCCAACGCTCCGCTGTCCGTACGCGCCGCCAAGCGGATGGTCTACGCCTCGGCCGGGCGGCCGCTTGCCGAGGCGCTCGATGCTGCCCATGCCGCGTACCGGGAGGTCTATCTGAGCGAGGACGCCCAGGAGGGCCCGCGCGCCTTCCGGGAGAAGCGGGAGCCGCGATGGGCGGGGAGGTAGGCATGGTCGCCGCCGGGCCGGTCCGGATTGCCAACTGCTCCGGCTTCTACGGCGATCGGCTGGCGGCGGCCCGCGAAATGGTGGAGGGCGGCCCGATCGACTTTCTGACCGGCGAATACCTTGCCGAGCTGACGATGCTGATCCTCTACTGGGCCAAGCTGAAGGACCCGACCGCGGGTTACACGACCTCCTTCCTGCGCCAGATGGAGGAGGTCCTGGGAACATGTGCCGAACGCGGGATCAAGGTCGTCGCCAATGCCGGCGGTTTGAACCCGGCCGGGCTGGCGGCGAAGGTTCGCGAGCTGGTCGCCCGGCTCGGCCTGCCGCTGCGCGTCGCCCACGTCGAGGGCGACGACCTCCAGCCGCGCCTGGCGGAGCTCGGCCAGACGCTCCGGAGCGCACTCGACGGCCGTCCCCTGGCCGAGTCCGGCTTCCAACCCGTGACCGCCAACGCCTACCTCGGTGCCTGGGGAATCGTGGAAGCGCTGGCCGCCGGCGCCGACGTCGTCATCACGCCGCGGGTGACCGATGCGTCGCTCGTGGTGGGGCCGGCGGCCTGGCGCTTCGGATGGGCGCTCGACGACTGGGACCGGCTCGCCGGCGCGGTCGTCGCCGGCCATGTCATCGAGTGCGGGCCCCAGGCCACGGGCGGCAACTACAGCTTCTTTCGGGAGGTGCCCGGCCTCGTGCATCCCGGCTTCCCGATCGCCGAGGTGTACCCGGACGGCTCCTCGGTGATCACCAAGCACCCAGGGACCGGGGGGTCGGTGACGGTCGGCACCGTCACCGCGCAGCTCCTCTACGAGATCGACGGGCCACGCTATCTGGGCCCCGACGTGATCAGCCGGTTCGACTCCATCCGACTCGAGGCCGAGGGGCCGGACCGCGTGCGGATCTCGGATGTCCGCGGCGAGCCCGCGCCGCACGACCTCAAGGTCTCGGTCAACTACCTGGGCGGTTATCGCAACTCCATGACCTTCGCGCTCACCGGCCTGGATGTCGAGGCCAAGGCGGCGCTCGCCCAACAGACGCTCTTTGCTGAGCTCGGTGGCGAAACAGCCTTCGACGAGGTCGACGTGCAGCTGCTCCGGCCGGATCAACCGGATAGCGAAACCAACGAGGGAGCCACCGCCTACCTGCGGGTGCAGGTCAAAGACCGCGATTCCAAGAAGGTCGGACGGGCCTTCAGCAACCGGGTGATCGAGATGGCGCTCTCCAGTTATCCGGGCTTCTACACCACGACCCCGCCTACGTCCGAGACACCTTTCGGCGTCTACTGGCCTGGCCTCATCCCGGCGAGCGCGGTCAGACAGGAGGTGGTGCTGGAGGACGGACGGCGGCTTCCGGTGCGGGAGCCGCGGCGGCGTTGGGTGTCTCACGATGAGCCGGATCCGGGCATGCCCCGCACGGAGTCTGCCGGCCGTACAGTCAGGTCTCCGCTCGGAACCGTCGCCGGCAGCCGCTCAGGCGACAAAGGCGGCAACGCCAACGTCGGCGTCTGGGCGCGCAGCGAGCAGGCGTTCGCCTGGCTCGACGCCTTCCTGACTACCGCCCAGTTCAAGGACCTCGTGCCCGAGGCGCGCGACCTCGAGGTGCGGCGCTACCGGCTGCCAAACCTGCGCGCCCTGAACTTCGTGGTCGTGGGCCTCCTTGGCAAGGGCGTCAGCTCATCGACTCGACACGACCCGCAGGCGAAGAGCCTCGGTGAATACCTGCGCTCGCGGATCGTCGACCTCCCGGAAGAACTTCAGGAAGGCGCGTAGTCGCTAGGGTTCCCCGCCGGCCACCTCGAGCATGATGCCGGTCGTGTAGGACGCGGCGTCAGAGGCGAGGTAGAGGGCCGCGCCCACGATCTCCTCTGGCCTGCCCAGGCGGCGGAGCGCAAAGCCGGTCGCCCAGCGCTCCATGTGCTCCATGTCCCAGTGCCGGCTGACGTCGGTGAGGAAGGGACCTGGGACGATGCAGTTGACCCGCACCGCGGGCCCGTAGGCGTGCGCGAAAGCGGTGGTCATCGCCTCGACCCCGGCCTTGGCCGCCGCGTACGGGATGACGTTCGGTCTCGGGTTACGCGCGACTGTGCTGCTCATGTTGATGATCACCCCGCCGCCTGCCGCCGCCATCCGCTCGCCGGCCAGCGCACAGAGACGAAGCGGGCCCTTGAGGTTGACGCCAACGACTTTGTCGAAGAGCGCCTCCGTTATCGCTGCCGGTGAGTCGTAGAGGGGCGACAGGCCGGCGTTGTTGACGAGCACGTCGAGGCGGCCGAAACGCTCGTAGACCGCGTCGATCAGCGGCTCCAGCGCGTCCCAGTGGGACACGTTGCACGGAAACCATTCCACCCGCCGCCGGCCGGCGGCCGCGATCGCAGTCGCGGCAGCGGCCAGGGCCTCGGGCTTGCGGCTCACCAGGCCGACGTCGGCGCCGGCGGTCGCGAAGCCCTCGGCAATGGCCCGTCCGAGGCCGCGCGTCCCGCCGGTGACGAGAACGACGCGGCCGTCGAACCGAAACATCGGATTACCTACGTTTGGCGGGCTAGACCCGCGACACCTCCTGGTCGAACTGGGCGTCGCGCTCCTTGAGCGCCTCCTTCAAGCCCTTGTCCATCACCGTCGAGAACCACTTCATGTCCTCCGGCGAGCCGTGACCCGACTCCCGGTTCTGGACCAGCTCCATGTCGGCCAGGCCCATGAGCTCGTACTGGCGGTGAATGCCGATCTTGGCCGCCCGCAGCTGCTTGGAAGGAACCAGCGCGAGCTGCTCAGCCCAATGGCGCACCTCTCGGTCGAGCTCGTCCTCATCCTCCACCAACCGGGCCACGAAGTTGAAGTCCAGCGCCTGCTCGGCGTCCATCCAGCCGCCGAACATGAGCAGCTTCTTCCAGACCATCGGCGGGAAGTGGAAGACCAGCGGGGTGCCGCCCGGCCCGCCGCCGCCCATCCGCGCCTGCTCGAAGGAGAATCGTGTCCCGCGGACGGCGAGGACGAAGTCGAAGTGGGCCGTGATGTGCCAGGCGATCGGCCCGACGTAGCCGTGAACGCCGGCGATGATCGGCTTGGTGAGGTACCAGGCGCGGTTGATGTGCGGTATCTCGTGGGGATCCCAGCCGCCCGGCTTGCCCTCGGTCGCGTAGCCCCCTGAAACCTCCTTCAGATCGTGGCCGGCGGAATAGATCTTGCCTTTGCCGCGGACGACGACGACCTTTGTCGCCGGATCGTCCTCGGCGAAGTCGAGGGCGCGATCGAACTCGTGGTGCATCTCGGCGGTCCAGGCGTTGCGGGCGTCCGGGCGGTTGAGCCAGATGTGGAGCGTCTGCCCCTCGCGCTCCAGGATCAACGTGTTGTAGGTGGGGATGGGAAGTGCCTCCCCTGGCCTCACAGCAGCCTGTGTCATACCCTCGATACCTCCTGGTCGAACTGGGCGTCGCGCTCCTTCAGCGCTTCCTTGAGCCCCTTGTCCATCACGGTCGTGAACCACTTCATGTCCTCGGGCGACCCATGCCCGGACTCCCGGTTCTGGACCAGCGCCATGTTGGCCAGGCCCATCAGGTCGTACTGGCGGTGGATGCCGAGCTTGGCCGCTCCCAGCTGCTGGGCGGGGACCAGCGCGGCCTGCTCCGCCCAGTGCCGGATCTCCCGGTCGAGAGCCTCCTCATCCGGGACTATGCGGGCCACGAAGTGGAAGTCCTTCGCCTGCTGGGCATCCATCCAGCCGCCGGCCATCAGCAGCTTTTTCCAGACGCTCGGTGGAAAGTGAAGGACCAGCGGCGTGCCTCCCGGGGCCCCGCCGCCCATCCGCGCCTGCTCGAGCGAAAAGCGCGTCCCTTCCACCGCCAGCACCACGTCGAGGTGGGCGAGGAAGTTCCAGGCGATCGGTCCTACGTATCCGTGAACACCGGCGATGACCGGCTTCGGGAAGTACCAGGCCCTTTCCATGGCCGGCACGCGGTGAGGATCGATGCCGCCCGGCTCGCCACGGGTCGCGTAGCCGCCCGCAACCTCCTTGAGGTCGTGGCCGGCCGAGAAGATCTTGCCCTTCCCGCGGAGCGTGACCACCTTGATCTCGGGGTCGTCCTCGGCCTCGTCGAGCGCCCGGTCGACCTCCCAGTGCATCTTCGCCGTCCAGGCGTTGCGCGCATCTGGGCGGTTCAGCCAGAGGTGGTAGATCGGGCCCTCCTTCTCGGCGATGATCGTCTCCCAGTTACCCACGGCTGCTTCCTCCTTGTCGCGCCTCAGACACGCGAAACCTCCTGGTCGAACTGCGCGTCGCGCTCCTTCAGCGCCTCCTTGAGCCCCTTATCCATGACTGTCGAGAACCACTGCATGTCCTCGGGCGAGCCATGGCCCGACTCCCGGTTCTGGACCAGGCCCATCCGCGCCAGCCCCATCAGCTCGTACTGGCGATGGATGCCTACTTTGGCCGCTCGCACCTGCTTGGACGGCACCAGCGCCAGCTGCTGCGCCCAGTGCCGGATCTCGGCGTCGAGCGCGGCCTCGTCGGCGAGCACCCGGGCCACGAAATGGAGGTCTTTTGCCTGGCCGGCGTCCATCCAGCCGCCCATCATCAGCAGCTTCTTCCAGACCGACGGGCGGAAGTGGAAGACCTGAGGGCTGGCCCCCGGGGCCCCACCCCCCATCCTGGCTTGCTCGAACGAGAAGCGGGTGCCGTCGACCGCGAGGATGAAGTCGCAGCAGGTCAGGATGGCAAAGGCGATCGGCCCCACATAGCCGTGGACGCCGGCGATGAGCGGCTTGGGGAAGTACCACGGTCGCCGGATGTGAGGCACTTCGTGCGGGTTCCAACCCCCCGGCTGGCCGGTGCTCGCATAGCCCCCGGCGACCTCCTTGAGGTCGTGCCCGGCCGAGAAGATCTTGCCTTTCCCACGCAGCGTCACCACCTTCACGCCGGGGTCGTCCTCCGCCTCGTCGAGGACGCGGTCGAATTCGTGGTGCATCTCGGCCGTCCACGCGTTGCGCGCGTCGGGCCGGTTGAGCCACACGTGGAGGACGTCACCGTCCCGCTCGGTCAGCAGCGTGTTCCAGTCACCCAAGTCGTCTTCGACCTCCTTTTCACTTGACCCTGACGGTGTCGGCCTCGCGGTCCCACGTGCGGTCATTGCGGGCGTCCGGCTTCAGCTCGACCTTCTTGACGCGGCCCGTGGCATCCGTGCGCGGGAGCGCCTCCACGAACTCGATGAAGCGCGGCAGCATGAATGACGGCATGATCGAGGCGAGCTGGGCGTGCAGGTCGGCGGGCGTCAGCGCCTCATTGCCCGGCCGCCGGATGACGCAGACCTTGACCTCGTCCTCGCCGTACTCGGACGGAATGCCGAAGGCGGCCACCTCGAGCACGGCGGGATGGGCGGCAACGTACGCCTCGACCTCGAAGGAGGAGATGTTCTCGCCGCGCCGCCGGATGTAGTCCTTCATGCGGTCGACGAAGAAGAACTCGCCCGCCTCGTCCTTGATAAAGCCGTCTCCGGTATGGAACCAACCATTGCGCCAGGCGGCGGCGGTGGCCTCCGGCAATCCGAAGTAGCCGGACATGATCGCCCATGGCAGCCGGCTCCGGACCACCAGCTCGCCAATCTCGCCGGGCGGCAGCTCGTCGTCGTGGGAGTCGACGACCTTGATGTCGTAATAGGGCGGCCCCTCGACCGGCCGCCCGCTCGACTTCGGGTTCTTGGGCATCCAGCCGGTCTGCAGCGGGCCGCCGATCTCGGTCATTCCGAAGCCGGATCGGAACCTGGTCCCGAATCGTTCGCAGAACTCCCAGACCTCCGGGACGACAGGGCCGTGGTTGAACCCGACCAGCGGGTTGTCGCGGTCGTCGGGCAGCTCCGGCTGGAGGAGCAGGAACTTGAGCATCGGGGGCAGGATCATCGCGCTCGTGCAGCCGAAGCGGCGGACGTCCTCCCAGTAGGCCGAGGCACTGAACTGGGGCCGGAGAGCCAGCCGGGCGCCGATCCGCGCCGGCTGATAGAGCGCGTACTTGCCCGACATGTGAAAGGTCGGCCAGGTCGAGTAGTAGGCGCCGGTCTCGTTGAGCAGCGTGGGGTCGGGGCGAACGTTGTAGAACATCTGCCCCCACGGCACCAGCACGCCCTTGGAGCGCCCGGTGGTCCCCGAGGTGAAGATCAGCGCGACCGTGTCCCAGAGCTCGGGTGGCGCCAGCTCGCCGGCGGGGGCCGGCTTCAGGAACTCGCTGCGCGTCACCAGCCTGAAGGGGAGGGCGGCCTCGACGTCATCGGAGTCGAGCACAACCACGGTCCGCAGGTGCTCGAGCTCGGAGGCGATCGGCCGCAGCCGCTCCAGGTACTCGGCGCTGATCACCAGCAGGCTCGCCCGCGAGTAATTGATGGTGTAGCTGAGCATCGGCCCCTGGTAGGCCACGTTGAGGGGGACCTCCACCGCCCGCAGCCACGAGAGCCCCAGCCAGGCGCTGTAGGTCTCGATGCCGTTCGGCATCATCGTCGCCACCATGTCTCCCTCGCCCACGCCGAGCGCCGCGTAGGCGCCGGCGAAGCGGAGGTTGCGGTGGTGGAGCTCGCCGTAGCTGACGGTGGTCCCGTCGACGTGCTGGATGAGCGGCCGGTTGGGCTCGCTGGCGGCCCGGGCGGCGATGATGGCGGGCAGGGTCCTGGGAGTGTCGGACAAGATCACACCTTCCTCGAGCAGTGATCGGAACCTGAGGGCATCGGGACTCGCTCGACGCGGGTTTGCGAGCCAGGGCTGAGGCTGGCGCAAAGGACGGTCGCGGCCTTTCCGCCCAGCACCGGGGCGCCTGAGTACCAGCTTTCGAGCCCGTTGTCGCCGACCCTCGTGCAGACGTCCCAATGACCGAGGGCGACGTAGTCGGCGTTGATGGCGTGGAGGTCGCCGGGCAGGATCGGCGACGAGCGCCGGGGCCATCCGGGGGCGAGTTCGCGGGCCTCCAGGTAGTGGCCGTGGGCGACGACCACGAACCAATCGCCTTCGGGGCGCCCAGGCACCGCCTGGAGAGGGCGGTGGTCGGGGGAGTGTTCGTGGACTGCCCGGCCCCATAAGCTGAGGCCGAGCTCGGGGAAGCGGAGCCACTCCCCGCTCTCGGAGCCGATGACATGGACCCTGCCGGCGGCTTCCCGCCAGGCTGGGCGATGGTAGAGAGAACCCTCGGCGAAGTGGTCGTGGTTGCCGGGGAGGACGACGACCGGCACGCACATGGCGCTCAGCGCCTCTGCCGCAGCTCCCAGGATCGCATCCGGCACTCGAGCGCTCTCGAACACGTCACCGGCAATTACCACGAGGTCGGATGCAGACTGCGCCGCAGCCTCGGCGAGCGCGTCCAGAGCACAGAGGCAGCGGGGCGAGTGCCGAAGCGGTCCCGGCGTACCGGATCCATCGCCGAGGTGAAGGTCGGACGTGTGCAGGATCCGCAGCGGCCTCGTCGTCACCGCCCCGCCACCTCGCCCAGGAACTCCAGCATGCGGGCGGCGAGGCCGGCCGGGTTGTCGCCCTGTACGGTATGGCCCGCGTTGGGCACCACCACGTAGCGCCCGGAGGGGAATGACTCGGCCAGCCTCCGGGCGGTCGCTTCAGAGAGGATGTCGCTGTCGCCGCCTTTCACCACCAGGGCAGGGCAGCTGATCTCCGGGACCTTCGACCAGGTGGCCCGGACGAACTCCAGGAACTCTTTCGGGTCGCGATCCAGCTGGTAGTGGCGGCGGTCGTATTTCCAGGTCCACTTCCCGTTCGGCAGCTGGCGCAGGTTGTGGAGCAGGCTCTGCCGCAGAAGATCCGGATCGCGGCGCGGGTTGAAGGCCAGGGAGCGCTTGATGAAGTCGTCGATCGAGTCCAGTTCGGCGCCGTCGATGAAGTTCTCGATCCGGCGCGCGCCGTCGCTCCGCGGCAGCTCGGGGCCGACGTCGATGACGGTCAGCGAAGCCAGGTCGTTGAACCGGCCCGCGTAGCGCACTGCCACCATCCCGCCCATCGACATGCCCGCGAGATGGAGCCGGCCGGGCTCGATTCCAAGATGCTCGACCAGCGCGCGCACGTCGTCGGTGTGGGTCTCGATGTCGTAGACCTCGGCCCAATCGCTGTCGCCGTGACCGCGGAAGTCGAGGGCCAGGCAGTGAAAGTAGGCCCGCAGGGCCAGGCAGACCACGTCCCACGTGTGGGCCGTGAGACCGCCGCCGTGCAGGAAGAGCAGCGGGGGCGCCGCTTCGTTCCCCCAATCGTGGTAGTGGAGGCGGAGACCCCGCAGCACGACCTCGTGCTCGGCGGGGGCGACGATCTCGGACACCTGCATGCCGTTGATCTCGACCACCGCCCGGAGGTGATCCAGGTACTGGCGAGCGTCGATCAACGCAGCCCTCCGGGACGAGCGACGCCGCGCGGAGCAGCCCTCGCCACCCAGCTGCCATCGTTCGCCGCCGCCAGCTCGAGATCGAGCTCGGCGAGGTCGTTCCGGTGCTCCCAGGCGAGCCTGCTCAACCCGGCCGCGAACGCGGCCAGGCCGGCACGACCGGGCGTGGAGAAGCGGCCGTAGCGCTTAAGCGCGGCGGCGGCCCGGAGGCTGGTGATGGCGTGCTCGGCCTCTCGAGCGGTGGCCGGGGCCGGGATCAGAGCCGCCTCGGCCGCCGCCTCTCCGAGCACGCCGGCGGCGCGGACGCTGACCACCGGACCAAAGCCGAAGTCGTTGCGGACCCCTACCAGCCATTCCGGCTCGGCGCCCGCTGCGGTGCCCGCCGCTATCCCGTGGGCCCCAAGCCAGGCCAGGACCTCCTCCTCGGCGATCGGAACCAGCGTCTCCGGTCCGCTGAGCTCACCCTCGCCCGGACCCGGTGGCGCCGGCTCGGCGAGGAAGCGGCTGCGGTCGATCAGCATCCGAAGGGCCTCCGCACACTCGACTTCGGAGGTGAAGACGGGGACGCCATCCGCGGCCAGCTCGTCGAAGTTGCCGATCGGCAGATCGCCGCCCTTCTTATAGCTCGCCGTCTGCGTCATATAGAGATAGACGGAAAGAGCCTTGCCGCGATCGCTCGCCGCCGACCGGGCGGTCGGAATGCGCTCCTTCCAGGTGTTGGCGGTTGTGACCACAAGCAGGGTGCCAATCTCGGGTTGGTCGAGGAGGGCGACCGCGGCCGCTTGCCAGAGCTCGTCGTTGTGGACACCGGGCGCTCCCAGGTCGACCGGGTTGTGGACCAGGGGGTCCTGCATGTTGGACGGCGCCAGCAGATCGTAGATGCGCCCGAAAGCCGGTTCCGCTTGGGGAAGCGGGACGCCGCTGCGGTTCATCACCTCGGCCAGCGTTGCCGAGATGCCACCGGTCGTGGTCAGAACTCCTACTCCCGGGGCAGGCGGCAGCGGTTCGGCGCGAAGCGCCGTGATGAAGGCAGCCGCCTGCGACATGCTGTTTGCCCACACGATCCCGTGCCGGCGCAGGTGCGCCAGCTGGATGTCGAAGGGCCCCGTGAACGAGTAGGTGTGTGACAGGGCAACCGCGGCACTCTCCTCCGACTGGCCCACCTTTACGGCGACGATGCTCTTGCCCAGCTCGCGAGCCCGACCGGCCAGCGCCAGTAGACGCCGGGGCCGGCGGATCTCCTCCAGGTAGCAGACAACCACCTTCACGTCGGGCTGGTCGAGGAACCAGTCGACGAAGTCGTCGAACTTGAGGTCGGCCTCGTTGCCGCAGCTCACGAAGTAGGAGAAAGGCACGCCCATCTCCACCGCATGTGAAGCCACGCCGAGCAGCGAGCCACCGCTGTGGCCGATCGCCGCCACCCCGGTGCCCGGCCGGTGCGCCCCACGCGGAGGCGGGAAGCCGGCGGTCATGGAGATGTTCTCGAGCAGGTTGTAGGTGCCGAGGCAGTTGGGACCGAGGACGTGCAACGGCGTCCCGGCGATCGCCTCCCGGATGGCGTCGTTGAAGCGACCCGGCTCCTGCGGGACGGCGGAGAGCATGAACACCGCCTTCACCCCGGCGCCGGCGCAGTCGCGGAGCCCCTCCACCGCCCGCTCCCAGGTCTGCATGACCACCGCCACGTCGATCGGCTCCGGTACCGCCCCGACGTTCGGATAGGCGCGGTGACCAGCGATCTCCTCGGCGTTGGGGTTGATCGGGAAGATCTTCCCGTTGAAGCCGCTGCCAGGCGCGGTCAGCTGACCGATGAACATGTTGCTCGGCGCCGCCGGATCCCGTGACGCGCCCAGGAAGGCGACGCTGCGGGGGTTGAGCAGCGCTTCCACGGCGGCGCGGACATCCGAGACCTGAGCGGTCGTCGCCATCAACTCAGATCCGGGCGACCGACTGGTCGAACTGGGCGTCGCGCCACTTGAGCGCCTCCTTGAGTCCCAACTCCTGGACCATCTCGAAGAACTTGCGGTCCTTGACGCTGCCGTGGCCCGAGACCTTGTTCTGGATCATGGCGATGCCGACCAGGCCGCGGATCTCGTAGCAGCGGTGGATCATCTCCTTGGCGCCGACGTACTGCTCGGCAGGGATCTTGGCCGCCTCTTCCGCCCATCGCATCGTCTCCGCTTCGAGGTCCTCGAGCGCCACCACACGCTGCACGTAATCCATCGCCAGCGCCTTCTCCGCGTCGAACCAGCCCCCCATCAGCCAGAGCTTCTTGACCACTCGCATCGGCAGCTGGAAGTTGAGGATTGTGCCCCCGGCGGCGCCACCACCCATGCGTGTCTGCTCGAAGCTGAAGCGGGTGCCCTCGGCCGCGATCACGAAGTCGCAGGCCGCGATGAGATGGTTGGCCATCGGGCCCACATAGCCGTGGACGCCGGCAATGAAAGGCTTTTTGAAGTACCAGGCACGCGGCATGTGCGGGCGCGCCATGTCCTTGGGCAGCCCTGACGGACGGCCCTCCGTGCGGTAGCCGGTGGCCACCTCCTTGAGGTCGTGCCCGGCGCAGAAGTGGACGCCGTTGCCGCGCAGCGTGACCGCTGCCACCTCGGGGTCATCCTCGGCTTCGTCGAGGATGAGGTCGAGCTCGGCGTCCATCTTGAACGTCATCGCGTTGCGGGCTTCAGGCCGGTTGAGTCGGACGTCGAGGATCGATCCCCGCTTGACGATTTCGAGCGTCTCATAGGCGCTGTATCCGGGAAGGGTGGCGGCGGTAGCGGTCATGGCTGGTTCTCCTGTAGTGCAGGGCCGGAGTCGGCACCGATCAGGGGGTGGTGGCAGGCGACGAAGTGGCCGCTGGCCACTTGCCGAACCCCCGGCTCCTCGGCCGCGCAGCGGGCATCGGCGCGTGGGCACCGGGTGCGGAATCGGCAGCCGGAGGGAGGTGCCATCGGGGATGCCGCTTCGCCCTTTGGAACTGCCCGCAGGCCGCCCACGGCTCGACGTGGCACCGACGCCAGGAGCATCGCCGTGTAGGGATGGGCGGGCTCTCGGTAGAGGTCGTCGACCTGGCCGACGTACTCGCAGAGCTTGCCCAGATACATAACGGCGATGCGATCGGCGACGTTCTTCACCACCGCCAGGTCGTGCGAGATGAAGAGCATGGTCAACCCGTACGCCTGCTTCAGGTCTTCGAGCAGGTTCAAGACCTGAGCCTGGATCGAGACGTCGAGGCTGGACACGGGCTCGTCGCAGATCAGGACGTCGGGGCCGAGGACCAGTGCGCGAGCAATCGCGACTCGCTGACACTGCCCGCCTGACAGCTGGGGGGGCCGCTTGTCGCGGACTCGGTCGGGATTGAGACCGACGCGCTCCAGGGTCGAGTCGACCAGCCGCCGCCTTTCCTCTGGGCTGCCGCGTCTCCAGACATCCAGGGGCTCGCCGACGATCTCGGCCACCGTCCGGCGAGGGTTGAGCGCCGCGATCGGATCCTGGAAGACGACCTGGATCCGCGGCCGCGCCTGCCGCATCCTCTCCCCGCGCAGAGAGGTCAGCTCCGTGTCCTCCAAAAAGACCCGCCCAGCGTTCGGCCGGGGCAGCTGAGCGATGGCCATGGCCAGGCTCGACTTGCCGCAGCCCGACTCGCCGACCAGGGCCAGCGTCTCCTTGCGCCCGACGTCCACGCTCACCCCGCTGACGGCGTGGATGCGGCCGCCGGCGACCGGGAACTCGACCACCACCTGTTCGGCGCGCAGGAGCACGTCGGTCGCCGGGCGAAGATGGGCGGTGCCGCTACCGGCCATGGGCGGAGACCCTGGCTTGAGCGTCGACGGCGAGCGGGTACCAGCAGGCGAAGCGGTGGCCGCCCTCGCCCACCAAGGGCGGCTCTTCCTCGCGGCACCGCTCCCGGACGTGTGGGCAGCGCGGTGCGAATGCGCAGCCGGGCATTTTGCCGGCGAGATCGGGCGGCTGCCCCTCGATCGCCCTCAGGCGCGAGTGGCTGGGCCGGTCGATGTCGGGAATTGCAGCCAGCAGCGCCTCGGTGTACGGCATGCGCATGGAGTCGAAGAGCCGTCCGGTCGGCGCCTCCTCCACGAACCGGCCGGCGTACATGACCGCGATCCGGTCGGTGCAGGCGGCAGCGATGCTGAGGTCGTGCGTGACCAGCACCAGGGCCATCTGGTGTTCTACCTGGAGTTGCTTCAAGAGGTCGAGGATCTGAGCCTGGACGGTGACGTCGAGGGCGGTGGTCGGCTCGTCGGCGATCAAAATCTGGGGACGGCAGGACAGTGCCATGGCGATCGTGACCCGCTGGCACATACCCCCCGAGAGCTCGTGCGGGTACTGCTTGAAGCGGCGCCCGGGCTCCGGGATGCCGACGGCGGCGAGCAGCTGTACCGCCTCCTCTGTGGCCTCACGACTGCTGAGGCGGAGGTGAAGGCGGAGCGACTCCGTGATCTGGCTGCCCACCGTGAGCACCGGGTTAAGAGAGGTGCGCGGGTGCTGCGGCACCATCGCCACGACCGGCCCCAGCAGCTCCCGCAGCTCGCCGCCGGTGAGGCCGCTGACCTCCCTTCCCGCGAGCACGACCCGCCCTTGACGATGCACGTGGCGCCCCGGCAGCAGGCCCATGATCGCCCGGCACATCACCGACTTGCCCGACCCCGACTCGCCGACGATGCCGAGCGTCGAGCCCGCGTCGAGCTCGAAGGAGACGCCGGCGACCGCGTGGACGGTGCCCCTCGGCGAGTCGAATTCGACCTGCAGGCCGTCGACGACCAGGACTGGTTCGCCGCTCACAGGACCCCCTCCCGCCGGTCGCTTCGCCGGCGGACGCCGTCGCCGATGAAGTTCAGGGCGAAGACGGTCAGGAACATCGCCAGAGACGGGATCAGCACCAACGTCGGCCCGTCGTCCAGGTGGTGCTGGCCGGTCGCAATGAGACCGCCCCAGGAGGGCGTGGGCAGCGAGACGCTGAGGCCGAGAAAGCTCAGCGAGCCCTCGACCACGATCGCAACCCCCATCTGTATGAGCCCGTAGGCCGCGACCGACGGAAGGACGTTGGGGAGCAGCTCCCGGAGCATGATCCGGCCCGGGCGGGCACCGATCGCACGAGCCGCGAGGACGAACTCCCGGCCGGCCACCGCCAGAGTCGCCGCCCTGGCGATGCGGGTGTAGGTGGGCACCGAGAGAAAGCCGATCAGGGCGCCGATGATGAAGAGGCTGCGTCCGAAGTAAGCGATCAGGGCCAGCAGCAGGACGAGCGCCGGGAAGGACAGGACGACGTCGACAAGGAAGGTGACGACGGCATCGACTCGATGACGCAGGTAGCCCGCGGCGATACCGGCCGGGAGCCCGATGCCCATCCCGATGACCACCGACAGAGTGGCCACTGAGAGTGACACCCGGGCTCCGTAAACCATCCGGCTGAGCACGTCGCGGCCGAGGTCGTCAGTCCCCAGCAGGTGGCCTGGCGAAAGCGGAGGCTCGAGCCGGACGAAGGGGTCGACCGCGTTGGGCTTGGCGATGGGCAGCCAGCCGGCGAGCAGCGCCGCCAGCACGAGAAGGACCAGCCAGCCCACGCAGACCCAGAAAGCGGAACCGTAACCCGCGGCGCCGCGTGCCCCCCGGCCGAGGACGCCCCAGGCTGGTTCCTCCGAGCGCGCGGCGATGGCCGGCGGAGGCGGGGCGGCAAGTGGGGTCGCCATCGCGAGAAACCTAGGCCGCCGCCAGGCCCTGCCGGCGTACGCGGGGGTCGAGCACCGCGTAGAGCGCGTCGACAGCAAAGTTGACGGTCACGAACCCGGTGGCGACGAAGAGCGTGACGCCCTGGATCATCGCGTAGTCGTGGGAGTAGATCGAGGTCAGCAGCAGGCTGCCGATGCCGGGCAGCCCGAAGATGCTCTCCACGATCACGGTGCCCGAGATCAGCACCCCGACCTGGATCCCGACCAGGGTCAGGAGCGGGAAGGACGAGGGCTTGAAGGCGTGCAGGAAGAGAATCCGCCGGGTCGGCAGGCCCTTTGCCCGGGCCATGGCGATGTAGTCCTCCTGGAGGGTGGAGATCATCTCGCTTCGCATGAGGCGCGTGAACACCGCCAGCTGCGACACCGACAGTGAAAGGGCGGGCAAAAGCGCGGCCTGGAGGTTGCCGATCAGGTCCTCCTGCAAGCGCACCCAGCCAGTCGAGGGAAGCATGTGGAGGCTGACTGCGAAGACCAGGATCAGGACGAGGGCCATCACGAAGCCTGGTACCGCCAGCAGCCCGAATGTGAGGGCGGAGATTACGCGGTCGATCGGTCGCCCGACCCGGTAGGCGCTGGCCACGCCGAGCGGAACCGCGATCACGAGCGCGATGATCACGCTGAGAACGATCAGCTCCAGGGAGACAGGAAGGTGGTGGAGAATCTCCCGGCCAACGCTGTCGTTGAGCACGTAGGAGTAGCCGAAGTCGCCGTGCAGCACGCGCCCGAGCCAGTGCACGTAGCGCAGCGGCAGCGGCTCGTCGACGCCGAGCTCGTGCTCGACCGCGGCGATGTTTTCGGGCGTCAGGTTGGCAGGCCCGAGGATCAGGTAGGCGGCGTTGCCGGGGATCAGCGAGGTAACCAGGAAGGCCGCTGTGCTCACGGCGAACAGGGTGAGGAGGAGGCGACCGCCTCGCTTCGCCGCGGCGGCGGCGAAACCGGTGATGGGGCCACCTCTCCTCAAAACCCCGCTACCCCTTCCTGGACTACCCGTTTCCGCCGGCTACTTGGTGACGTAGACCGTGGCCCAGTCGACATGGCCCACGGAGGACGGCTGCATCACCAGGTTGTGGACCTTCTTCGTGTTGTAGGCGATGCCGACTGGCGTCGTGGTCAGCGGAATGAGCGGCACCTGGTCGGCGAAGACCATCAGGATTCGCTCAGCCAGCTGCTTGGTCTTGGCGGGATCGTTGGTCTGGGCCAGCTGATTGATCGTCGAGACCACTGTGTCGTTGTTGAAGTGCGCGTAGTTGGAGGTGTTGGCGGGATAGGGCAGGAAGTTGTGCGAGAAGAGCGAGTACGGCGGCTGGTCGCTCCAACCGAACCAGTTGACGGTGAAGTTGCCCTTGATCGCGTCAAGCACAAGGGGGATCTCCTGCTTCTGGTTGATGGTCACCTGTACGCCCTGGATTTGCTGCCACTCCGCTTGCACGACCTGGACCATGGCGTTGGCGGCCGCGTCAGGCGTGACCGAGATCTCGATCTTCACCGGCGACCCCACCGGCTGGCCATCGCTCCGTTTGGGATCGTTGATGTAGGCCGAGATATCGGCTTTCGCCTTGTTGACGTCGAACTTGGGCGATGCGTCGGCGGCCTTCTGGCTGTAGTAGGGGCTGTTGGGAGCGTAGTACTCGTCGCGAACGATCTGGTACTGCTTGTCGCCGCCGCCCGAGGCGACCACAGCCGGTTTGTTGGTGGCCTCGGAGAGGGCGCGGCGAACCCGTACGTCGTCGACTGGCGCCTTCATGTTGTTGAAGAAGAGGCCGTAGCCGCCACTAGCGACATAGGTCGCGACCTTGATGTTGGGCAGCTTGGAGGCACGCGTCAGGGTGTCGGCGTCTCGGCTGAAGAGCGCATCCACGTCACCGGACTGGAGCGCGGCGAATCGGGAGTCGCTGTTGGGAATGGGCCGGAAGTCGAGCTCGTCCAGGTAGGGCAGCTTGTTGTTCCCATCCTTGCGCCAGTAGCTGCTCACCTTCTTGGCGACGGTCAGGTTGTTGCGGTCCCAGCTGCTGAGCTGGAAGGCCCCGGTGCCGATCGGGTGGCTGCAGTAGTCCTGAGCCCCGTACTTGTCCTTGGTGGCCGGGTCGAACGCCCAGATCTGGCTGAGCGTGTAAGGGAAGTCGGACACCGGCGCCGCCATCGCGAAGACGATCGTCTGGGGGTCGCTAACCGTCGCGCTCTTAACGGTGGCGACGAGGCTGGCGGCCGTGGAACCCTTGACTTTCAGGTAGTTGTCGAAGTCGTCCTTCAGCGACTGCGCGGTAAGCGCCGTGCCGTTGGAGAAGGTGACCCCACTCCGCAGCTTCACCGTCCACTGCGTGAAATCGGAGTTCGGGGTGACCGACTCGGCCAGGAAGGGAATCGTGTTGCCGCTCTTGTCGAAGTCGGTGATGCCGTCGAACCAGGCGTATTGGATGTACCCCCCGGCGTAGGCGATGGTGGCACAGCCGGGCACCCAGCCCGGGCTTTCGGCGTCCATCGCGACCTTCAGCACGCCACCGTAGACGGGGGTGCTGGAGGCGTTGCCGCCATTGGTGCCGCCGGCGCAGCTGGCCAGCAGCATGGTCGCGGTCGCCAGGGTCGCGAGCCGATGTCTACCGGGACGAACGACTGATCGCATCTTCATGCTGCTCCCGTTCTCGCCGCCGAAAAGGGCCGGCGGAATGCCTTTTAGGGCTGACCTCAGACGCGCTGCCCCGACCCTCCGCTAGGGGGCACATCTTACTAACGCGTCAGTAGGTTATCGAGGTCCGGAGAGGTGGTCAAGCAATCTTTCGGCCGCTCAGCGCCCGCGGTACTGCGGCTGCCGGCGCTCGATGAAGGCCGCCACACCCTCGCGCCCATCAGCCGTCCGTGCTGCATCAGCGATTGCACGGTTCTCGAGCTCCAGCTGCGTCTCGAAGGACTGCTCGAAGGCAGCGCGGAGCAAGCCTCGCGCCGCCCCGAAGGCGAGCGTGGGCCCCTCCGCCAGGCGCCGAGCCTCGGCCTCAGCCTCGGCGGCCAGGCGATCGTCGTCGACGATGCGGGTGATGAGACCCATCGCCAGCGCCTCCTCGGCGTCGAACGGCCGGCTGCTCAGCGTCAGGTCGAGAGCCCGGCGCAAGCCGACCAGCCTCGGCAGCAGGTAAGTGGTGCCTCCGTCCGGGGTCAAGCCCAAGCGAGTGAAGCCAACCGAGAACGTGGCCGAGCGAGCGGCGAGGACGATGTCGGCGATCGCGCCCAGAATCAATCCGCCGCCGACCACGAAGCCGTGCACGCCGGAGACGACGGGGGCCCGCCCACGGGCCAGGCGCGACATCGCCGAGCTGAAGAAGGTGGTCCTCTCCTTGAGGTGGCTGTAGAGGTTGTCGCCGGCCGCGGCAAAGCTCTTGAGGTCGCCGCCCACGCAAAAGTTCCTTCCATTTCCGAGCAGGAGCACGGCGCGGACCTCTGGGTGGCCGTCGCAAAAGGCGGCCACCTCCATGAGCTCCCGAGCCAGGGTGTGGCTGAGGGCGTTCATGCCGTCGCCGCGGTCGAGCACGACGCGTGCTACGCCGGCGTCCAGGTCGAAGCGAATCGTCTCGAAGCTGGTCTCGACCGCCATCGCTCAGGCCTCGAGGCGTTCGATGATGGTCGCGTTGGCCATGCCGCCGCCTTCGCACATGGTCTGCAGGCCGTAGCGGCCGCCTCGCTGCTCGAGGACGTTGACGAGAGTGGCCAGCAGGCGGGTGCCCGATGCGCCGATGGGGTGCCCAAGCGCGATCGCGCCGCCGTTCACGTTGACCCGATCGAGGTTGCAGCCGATCTCCCGCTGCCAGGCCAGCACTACGGGCGCGAACGCCTCGTTGACCTCGAACACGTCGATGTCGCCGGCGCCGAGGCCGGCGCGGTCGAGGACTTTCCGGGTCGCTGGGATGACGCCGGTGAGCATCAGGATCGGGTCGTCGCCGGTGACCGCGAACTCGACGAACCGGGCCCGGGGCTTGAGCCCGAGGGCCGCCGCCTTTTGGCGCGACATGATCAGGGCGGCCGAGGCGCCGTCCGAGATCTGCGATGAGTTGCCGGCGGTGATCGTCCATTTGATCTCCGGAAACCGGCTCGCCAGGCGCTCGCTATAGAAGGCCGGCTTGAGGGCGGCCAGGGCCTCCGCAGTGGTGTCGGGGCGGATTCCCTGGTCCTGACTGACCATCCGCTCCCCGTCGGCCCCACCCACGGCTACGGGAAGGATCTCGTTCTCGAAGTTCCCAGCCCGTGTGGCGACGGCTGCCCGCTGATGCGACTCCGCCGAGAAAGCGTCCATCTGCGCGCGTTCGATGTCCCAGCGAGCAGCGATCAGTTCGGCGGAGATGCCCTGGTGCACGAGGCCCTCTGGATAGCGATCGGCGAGCTTTCGCCCGTAGGGGTTCCGGCCGAGCGTCGAGGTCCCCATCGGAATCACGCTCATCATCTCGACGCCGCAGGCGATGACCGCGTCATAGACCCCCGCCATAACGCCCTGGGCGGCGAAGTGGGCAGCTTGCTGCGACGACCCGCACTGCCGGTCCAGGGTGGTGCCTGGGACGTGCTCCGGAAATCCCGCGCCGAGAACGGCGTTGCGGGCGATGTTGACCGACTGCTCGCCGACCTGCATTCCGCAGCCGGCGATCACGTCGTCGATCTCGCTCGCGTCCACTCCGTTGCGCTCGAGAATCCCCTTCAGCGTCTCGGCGAGGAGATCGGCGGGATGCATCTCGGCAAGCCAACCGCCCTCCGGTTTCCCCCGCCCGACCGGCGTGCGCAGCACGTCGACGATCACCGCTTCTGAAGCTACTGCCATCTGGGTCTCAGCCTCCTTTGGCTTGGTGGGCCGGCGACGTCCGGCGGGCGCGGGCGCGCGCCCGGCGGAGGAGGACGGTCTCGGTTTCCAGCTGCCACTTAAGGAACCGATCGAGGCGGCGCTGGAGGCCCGCCGAGTCGGTCTCGCCGGCGTAGCGCTGGACCCCGGCCAGCGCGCGGAGGTGAAGGTCGCGAGTGGCGGTCAGCCCACCGGTGCTCGGGCGCGGCTGGGCCAGGCAGTCGCGGGCTGCTGCGAGCTCGGCCGCGTCTGGGGCTTCCGCCACCGCCGCGGCGAGAATCGCCCGCGCGCGCCGAATCGTCTCCCGCAGCTCGGCCTCGCGCCAGTCCACCCGCTCGGCCAGATTGGCCAGGATGTCGGCCGCCGCCTCCAGCTGCCCGCGGGCGTAGTCGTCACGGACTAGCGGAGCCACCTCCTGCAGGGTTCGCAGCATCCCGTCGAAGAGCACGTCGAGCGAGTTCTGGATCACGCCGCCTCCAGCTCCGCGGTCAGGGAGCGGATCAAATAGAGGTATCGGTGGCCGAGGGCACCCATCCGGAGGTCGCCAACACGGCCCCGCTCGAACGCTTTGACGCCGCGCAGGTAGATGGCAGCGCCCTTGACGTGGGCGAGGATCGACCAGAAGCGGAGCGCCGTGGCATCGATGGCGATCCCGCCCTGCTCGCTGTAGAGGCGGAGGAATTCGGCGGGTGCCACCGTCTCGGCGATCAGCGCTGGGTCAGTGCGCAGCGCCGGAAGCAGCGTCCAGCCGAGGTCCTCCAGAGGGTCGCCGGCATGGGCGAGCTCCCAGTCGAAGACCGCAACGACCCGGGCGCCGGAAAACATCAGGTTTCCGTAGCGGTAGTCGCCGTGGCAGAAGACCAGGCGCTCAGTCGCCGGCGGATGGCGGCGCATCCAGGCGAAAGCGGCCCGCATCGCCGGTACCTCGATCAGAGTCGAATCCTCGTAGAACTCCTCCCAGCGGTCGAGGGCGTGAGCGGGATAAGCGGCTGCCGGTGGGGTTTCGAAGCCCAGCGCCCACTCCTCGAGCGGGCGCTTGTGGAGGCTGGCGATGATGCCCGCCAGCCGTCTGCCCACCGTCTCTCGCCGGCTGGGTTCGAAGGGTGCCCGTTCCCCCGGCACCGGAACCATCCCGCTCACCGCCTCCATCACGTAGAAAGGCGCACCCAGCAGCTTGGCGTCGGGCTCCAGCCACAGCGGCTCCGCAACTGGCACCAGCCCGCTGGCGGCCACTGCCCGCTGGATCTCGAACTGGCGGACGGCGTCATAAGGGGCGAGCAAGCCGTCGGCCGGCTGCAGGCGCAACGCCAGGCGCCGCCGCCCACGCCGGCCGTCTTCGCCGGCAAAGGTGGCGGTGAAGGTATAGGTGAGCCAGGAGAAGCCCTCGGAGCGGCGGCGGACGTCCTCGATCCAGACCTCCCCTTGCCCGCCGCCCAGCCGGGGCGCCAGCCAGTCCGCCAGCCGCTCGCGCCCGGCCAGGCCGGCGTCGGCGGTCATTGGAAACCCGCGGGGTGATAGGGGCCGAAGAAGAGGTGCTCGAGGTTGCCCATTCCGATGCCGCCACCGGCGCTGGTGAGGCGGATCGGGAACTCGTTGGCGCCGATCCGGCGCTTCTCTGGGACGTGTTCCGGCCCCGCCAGCGGCTCTTTCGAAGAGATCCGGATGCGATCGGTCTCCAGCACGTCGGCCCCGCGGTAGACGCCGGGCGGCTGGCCGTCGCGCCAGCCGCGCGCGTACCCGAAGGCCTGCCCGAAGCAGGGGCCGGCCACCCGCTCGAACGTGTACGGATGCTCGCGGCCGCGCTCATCCAGAAAAATCAGTTCGCCGCGCGCAGGCCAGCGGGTGCCCGGCTCGTACTCGATCCGGTGATGCAGGTCGCGGATTCCTACCGAGCTGCCATCGGCGAGGTCGAGCCGGCCCTCGAGATCGAGGAGCGCGCCCTCCGAGTCCTCGTGCAAGGAGAGATAGCCCGCCTCACCCTCAACCAAGAAGGGCAGCCAGATACGCATCGCCCGGCGCTCGAAGTGCGATCGCTGGGGCTCGACACCCTGTACCGGAGTATGGGGGCCGAAGCTGCTCCGGATGCCCCAGGAGTGGTCGCGAATCCCGTGCCATCCGGTCACGGTTGTCGGTTCGCCGTCGATGCTGACGAAGCCCTGCACGCGGCAGACCTGGTCGTAGCGGAGAACGTCACTGACCAGCCGGCCGTGCCGGTACTCCACGTGGGGCTGTTCCAGAAAGGGCTCGGCGGCGGCCGTGAAGGTGAGATCGAGCTCGATTCCCGACTCGTTAGGTTCGACCACGACTCGCTGGACTTGCATCGGCGTCAGCAGCTGGAGTCGAAGCGGGCCGGCCGTCAGCTCACCCACTCGTGGCCGGAGCGCTCGGGACGCTCGCAGCGTCCGCTGCTCGCTGCCATGCACGGTGGCGGCGAAGCCGTCGATGACGTTGTTGTTGGGATGCAGCCGAAGACCGAAGACGACGTACCAGTCCTCATGGAGAGCGGCGAAGTAGTAGCCGTCGTTGAAGTGGGAGTCGGAGCTGGCCGGGATCTCAAAGGGCAGCGGGTGCTGGTGGTAGGGCAGGTCGTCGGCGTCGATGAGCCGCCAGGGGTGCTCTCTGGTCATGATCTTCGCTCCCGCAACGTGGCCGCCATCTTACTAACGAGTCAGTAACCTAGCACGAGGATGTGGCGGCCCCTCGGCCGCGAGGAGGTCGAGACGAAACGTGGACTACCGAGAGATCGAATACAGCGTCGAGCGTGCGGTGCTCACGCTGGCCCTCAACCGCCCCGACCGGCTCAACGCCGTCACCGACTCCATGATCGAGGAATTGGTGGATGCCTTCCGCCGCGCCGACGCCGACCCGGCCGTGAGGGCTGTCGTTGTAACGGGCCGAGGCCGCGCCTTCTGCGCGGGAGCCGACCTCAGCGCCGGCGCCAGCCGATTCGATCCTGAGGCGCGCGGCGGAGCGCGTGACATCGCCGACCACCGCGACGGCGGCGGCCGGGTCGGCCTCGCCGTACACGCCTGCCGGAAGCCCGTTATCGCCGCCGTCAACGGGCCTGCGGTCGGATTCGGCTCCACTTTCACGCTCCCCATGGACGTCCGTTTGGCATCGACCAACGCCCGGTTCGGCTTCGTGTTCGCCCGCCGTGGTGTGGTGCCGGAGGGCTGTTCGACCTGGTTTTTGCCTCGTGTCGTCGGCGTCTCCCAGGCCCTTGAGTGGGTTGCCACCGGGCGCGTGTTCGGCGCCGGAGAGGCCCTCGCCGGCGGCCTCGTCAAGAGCCTCCACGACCCAGACGCGCTCCTGCCTGCGGCTTACGAGCTGGCGGGCGAGATCGCCGAGAACACATCGCCTGTGTCGGTTGCGCTGGGGCGAGAGATGCTTTGGCGGGGTCTGAGCGAGCGCGACCCGATGCCGGCACACCTCCGCGAGAGCCGGCTCATGTGGCATACCGGGCGCTCGGAAGACGCGCGCGAGGGCATAACGTCCTTTCTCGAGAAGCGGCCGCCGCGTTTTCCGCTCGGGCTCGCCGACGACTATCCGGCCGACCTTCTCTAACAGGGTGGCTCGGAGACCGGGGCGGGCGGCTCGGAGGCGATCGCCCCAGGGGTGCGGCTGAAGCGGGGCGCCGGGGCTGGCTGGCGGACCCCGAACCGCTCGACGAATGTGCCGCGAGCGGCCAGGTGGGGATCGTCGGGTGCCTCGCCGAGCAGGTTGACGGGCGCCACGCAGGCGTCGCTCCCGGCAAAGAGATCGACCCACTCGGCCAGCGGCCGGCTCCTCCATACCGCGGCCAACCGCTCGCGCAGCTCCGGCCAGCGGTCACGGTCGTCCTGCGGCCACTCCTCGGGCTCCAGCCCGAGGCGGTCGAGCAGCTCGGCGTAGAACTGCGGCTCGATCGCACCCACGCTAATGAAGCGGCCGTCGGCGCACTCGTAGACACGGTAGAAATGAGCTCCGCCGTCGAGCAGGTTGGCCTCCCGCTGTTCGCTCCACATCCCGATAGCAAGCAAGGAGTGGAAGGTCGCCGAAAGCAGCGCTACCCCGTCGACCATGGCCGCGTCGACGACCTGGCCCTGACCCGAACGCTCCCGCTCGTAGAGGGCCGACATCACCCCGAAGGCGAGCAGCATGCCGCCCCCGCCGTAGTCGGCGACGAGGTTAAGTGGTGGGGCTGGCGGCCGGTCGGAGTAGCCCATGGGGTGAAGGGCGCCGGCAACCGCCAGGTAGTTGAGGTCATGGCCGGCTCTGGCGGCCAGTGGTCCGTCCTGGCCCCAGCCGGTCATGCGCCCATAGATCAAGCGGGGGTTGCGGGCGAGGCAGACATCCGGACCCAACCCGAGCCGCTCCATCACTCCCGGCCGCAGTCCCTCGATGAGAACGTCCGCCCGGGCCGTTAGCTCGATCGCGGACTCCACGCCGTCCGGCGAGTGGAGATCGATGATGACCGAGCGCCGGCCGCGGCCGACCACGTCTCTCACATCGCCGGTCCGGAGCCCGCGCGTACCGGCGGGTCGCTCCACGCGGGTCACGTCGGCGCCGAGGTCGGCGAGCAGCATGCACGCGAAGGGTACGGGCCCGATGGCCGCGAACTCGATCACCTTGAGCCCAACCAGTGGGCCTTGCCGCTCTACGTCCAAATGCAGATCCGAAAGATTAGTGCGTCGGCCTTAAGCTTCCCGCCCGTGCCTCTCTTCGCCTACCTGCTGGAGCCGGTCCGGCCAGGCTTCGTGACCGATCCGACCGAGACGGAGAAGGCCGTATCGGCGCGCCATCTCGAGCACTTGCGAGCTCTTCACAATTCCGGCCGGCTCGTTTTCGCAGGCCGGCTTCTCGAGGAGGGCGGCCTTGGCATCGTGGTGGTGGAAGCCGGCGACGCGGCCGAGGCGAGGGCCGCCATGGAAGCTGACCCACAGGTGGCCGAAGGCACGATGCGTGGGCGGGTCACGCCCATCGCGATGGCCCCCTTCTAGCTCGAGGCAGGCTCCGCCTCCGACATGGGCTGGCCCAGGGCTCCGGAGGCACGCAGGCTCGCAATCTCCGCCTGCCCATAGTCCAGCACCTCGCGCAGGATCAGCTCGCTGTGCTCGCCGACGTAGGGTGGTGGCTCGGTGCCCGGGTCGACGGCGAGACTGTCGAAGTGGAAAGGGTTGCCCAGCGCCTTCAGCTGTCCAGACTCCGGCGCTGGGATACTGACCACGCCGTCGCGCACCCCGAGCTGCTCGCTGGCAAGAGCGTCGGCCAGGTTGTTAACGGGCCCCGAGGGGATGCCGAGGGCCTGGAGGTCGGCCACCCAGTCCGCCTGTGGGCGGGTCCGGAAGGCGGTGACGACCATTCCCACGTACTCGCTGGATGCCCGGACGCGGCCCTCGGGCGTGGCGAAACGGTCCTCCAGCATCTCAGGGCTGCGGCCCTTCTCCGCGACCAGCCTCCGGAAACGCTCCTGAAGGTGCGGAAAGGGCAGCTGAACCACTACGTAGCGTCCGTCCTCGCACTCGAGCGGTGGGATGACCGGGCGCATGTTCGCGGTCGTCGAGGGGCGGTCGCCAGCGAAGATCTCGGAGACCTCCCGGGGCATCATCTGGAGCAGCGGTTCCAGGAGGCTCATGTCGATGCTGGTCCCTTCGCCCGTCCGTTCCCTTGCATATAGGGCGGCGAGGATCGCCTGGGCTGCGTGGAGGCCGCCCGAAACGTCGGCGACGTTTATCACGGTCAGCGGACCGGGCGCTCCCGTCTCGCGGCCGGCATTGACGTACATCACGCCTCCGAAGGCTTGTACGCCGCCGTCGGTTACAGCGACCTGCGCCATGGGCCCGGTGGCCCCGAACCCTGAAATGCTGCAGTAGACGAGTCGGGGATTGCGCGCGCGCACTTCCAGCGCGCCAAGGCCCAAGGCTGCGAGCGCGCCAGGACGCTGGTTCTCGACAAGGACGTCGCAACGGGCCGCCAGGTCGAAGACAACCGCCCGTCCCGCCGGGTTCTTTAGATCCAGGGCCAGCGAACGCTTGCCGCGGTGGAGCGCATAGAACATCGGCGCGTGCTCGCCGGAATGGAGCGCGATCCCTCGGCGCCCAGGGTCGCTACCGTCGGGCGGTTCGACCCGGATTATCTCCGCGCCGAGCTGGCGGAGCACGTTCACCGCGACCGGGCCGGCGATATGACGAGTGAGGTCGAGCACGCGGATGGGGGCGAGCGGTGTAAGCGGCGTCATCAAAGGCAAGCATTGTGCCGAGCTCGGGCCTCCGATGTCCCGTTGCCAACTCTGGATCGGGATCCGAATTGGCCAAAATTGGCTAGAGCACTCGTGCGATCGTTCGGAACTGGAGACTGCCGCGAGACCGTGGGCGGATGGCCACCGAACTGACAAACCCGAATGAAGTCCGCACCAGGTGTCCGAGCCGTCGAAGTAGCCGTGAGCCGTCACGTGCCCGTGAAGTACTGATCGCCGCGTATCGGTCGGCTATCGGCCAGCCTTTGAGAGATTCGTAGGCGGTGAGGTCCTCCAGCTGCCGCTGGACGCTGGCCATCGCTCCATCGCGGTCCTCTGAAATGCGGGCATAGACGCCGCACCAGTGCAAGCGCCGGGCGGTCGGCTCAGCTAAGTAGGCTCCGCGGTCGGTTAAGGGATGTTTAGGGGGTCAAATTGGGGGTCAACCGCCTAGGGGCTGTAAACCCATACAGGACAGACTAAACCAGAAGAGGAATGGTGGACCCGAGGGGATTCGAACCCCTGACCTCTTGAATGCCATGCC